>JAKOVT010000339.1 GCA_029781935.1 Actinomycetes bacterium
CAGGATCGACGAGTCGCGACACCAGGTCGCGCTCGACGACCGGGTGCTGGAGCTGACACCGACCGAGTGGGGGATCCTGACCGCGCTCGCCGCCGCACCCGGACGGGTGAGCAGCAGGTACGAGCTGGTCAACCGTGTCCGGGGGTACGAGTTCGAGGGCTACGAGCGGACCATCGACACGCACGTGAAGAACCTGCGCCGGAAGCTGGGTGACGACGGCAGCGACCTCATCGAGACCGTGATGGGCGTGGGCTATCGGCTGGGGTGGTCGCGTGACCGCTGACCCAGGCACGCAACAGCTCGGATCGTTGGGCTGGAGGCTGCTCCTCGCGTTCGCAGGCGTGGCCGTCTCGGCGATCGGGCTGGTCGTCGTGACGGCGTTGATCGCGACCGAGCGCGGCGCACAGCAGGCGGTCGAGGTCGAGCGGGAGCGCGTCGCGGTGCAGGTGGCCGCGGCCGCGGCGCGCGCCTTCCAGGACGCGGGTGGATGGCAGGGCGCCGACCTCAGCGAGGCGGAGGCCATCGCTGCAGCCGTCGGTGCCCGGCTGGTCCTCATCGGCCCGGACGGCTCCGTCGACGAGTCGCTGGACGCGGAGACGTCGGCCGCCTCCTACGACGACGGGTCGGCCGTTGTCGCAGGGCCGGCGGCCCGCGAGCCTGTCGTGCTGCGGGCCGCGATTCCGGCCGCGGCCGGTCCCCCGGGTGCGCCCTCACCGTCGTCGCGCGCGGACCGCTCGGGCTCGGCAGGGAGCCCCACTCGCGCCGGCGTGGCCACCACCGGGCCGACGCGCTCTCCGTCTCCGAGCCCGTCGCCGTCGAGGGCCTCCGGCTCGGGCCCGACCCGCCCGCCCACCGGGGGTCCACCCACCAGCACCCGGCCGTCCACGGGCCCGCCGAGCAGCGGGTCGGCCACGGCCGCCCCGACTCCCGCCCCGACAGCCGTCCCGACGCCCGCGCCGGTCCCGACGGGGGCAGACCCGGTCGCGAGCGCTCCCGTCATCGTCGACGGCACATCGGTCGGCCTCGTGGGTCTGGTGTTCCCGGCGGCCGAGCAGCCGATCGCGAGCGCGGTCGCCTGGCGCTGGATCGGCCTGGCAGCTCTGGGGTCGTTGCTGCTGGCCCTGCTCGTGGGCCTGCTCGTGACCCGGCGCATCGCTCATCCGTTGCTGGCGATCGCCGGGACGGCTCAGTCGTTCGCTGCGGGGGACCGCGACACGCGGACGGGGGTCACCGGCCCTGGCGAGATCGGCGCAGTCGCCCGGTCGGTCGACGAGATGGCCGACGCGGTCGTGCGATCGGAGGGCAGCCAGCGTCGTCTGGCCGCCAGCGTCGCGCACGAGCTGCGCACCCCGCTGGCCGCGCTGCAGCTGGGGTTGGAGGAGGTGCGCGACGGTCTCGTCGTGCCCGATGCGCAGCTGCTCACGTCGCTCCACGACCAGTCGTTGCGGCTGGGGCGCATCGTCGACGACCTCGCCGCTCTCTCGTCGGCGGATGCCACCGCCTTCAGCCTCCGATGGTCTCCCGTGGACCTCTCTGCGGTCGCAGCGTCGGAGGTCCTCGCCCAGGAGCCGCGGCTTCGTGCCGCGGGTCTCACGGTCACGACGTCGGTGGACGAGACGGTGTGGGTCGACGGCGACGCAGACCGTCTCCGGCAGGTGGTGGCCAACCTCCTGTCGAACGCCGCGCGCTACTGCCGGCCCGGCGACCGGGTCGATGTCACGGTGCGACAGAGCGACGGTCTGGTCCGGCTCGTCGTTCGTGACACGGGTCCAGGCATCCCTCGAGGGGACCTGCCGCACGTCCTCGACCGGTTCTGGCGCGGCAGCCGCAGCACGGGGACGGAGGGCCTCGGGCTCGGGCTCGCTGTCGTCCGGGAGCTCGTGGTGGCACACCACGGCTCGGTCCGCCTCGAGTCGGACGGTTCGTCCGGGACGACGGCAGTGGTCGAGCTGCCCCAGGCACGGGGCGGCGTCGCGTGAGAGCGGCGCGGTCCCGTCGTGGCGCGAGGACCCATCCGGCGATCACGAGATGGTCCACGTCGCCTCCTCGCTCCACGAGGCGGAGGATGCTCGCCAGCACGTGACACGTGGAGGGGCGCGGAATGGACCTGTCGGACACTGCGGCGCACCACGACGTCGTCGTCGAGCACCTCGAGGGCATCACCGTCGTATCGGTTCGGCGCGACCTGGACGACGCTCTGCTCGACGACGTCGCAGCACGCCTGGCCGGAGCCGCCGACAACGTGCTGGTCCTGAACCTCGCTGCGCATCTGCGACCGGAGAGCGACCTGGTGGGTGCCGTGGCCGGCATCATCGCGGGCTCATCGACTCCGGAACGACCACTGCGTGCGGTGGTGTTCGAACCCGCCGCCAGGGAGGCGCTGCGCCGGGCCGGCGTGGTGCTGGTGCACGAGTCGTTGGACGAGGCGCTGGGCGTGGTCGAGGGACCGCTGGTCGGTGAGGGCGACAGGACCGATGCGGGATCGGCTCCCGCCGCTGGGGATGTCACCGTCGTGGCCGCTCACGACCTGCTGGGTGACGAGGACCAGCGCGCCTGACGCCTTCGCCGTGGTCCACCTGCCGACCGCGGGCGGCGAGGTCCGGTGCGAGCGCCGGCGTCGCGGACAGGAATCGCGCGGGCATCGGCGGTAGCGTCGAACTGCCGACCGCGGAGGATCGACCTGCGCGGTTCGCGTGCCCGGGCCTGCCGATCGAAGGGGGCTCCCCATGGTCAACTCGTCGATTCTGCCTCCCGTGGACGCGGCACCCGCTCGGCGCGCAGCGCCTCGCTCCGGCTACGCCGTCGCGGCTGTGGTCGACGCTGTGCTGCTGTTCCTCCTCGACGTATGGCCGGGGTGGGATGTCGTTCCCATCTTGTCGCCTGCCTTCGCCGACGTGCTCGCTGCCGTGAACGCGGCGATCGTGGTGAACCTGGTGGTGCACACGGTCTCCGCCCTCGTCCCGTCGCCTCGAGTCCGAGCGCTCGGCCAGCTGCTGCTCTGCGTCGTCGGCGTCGCGGTCGGCCTGCTCCTGCTGCGGGTCTACCCGTTCTCGGTGAGCGGGTTGTGGATCGCGTTGATCACGGCTCTGCTGTGGCTCGGCGTCGTGGGCTCCGCTGTGGGCGGTGTCGTGGCCGCCGTCCAGTTCGTGATCGGCAGGGACCCCAAGGCCCGCCGCGCCTGACGCTCGAGGATCCGGACGGTCGCGCTCACCAGAGTCCGGGGACGGGCCGGTGGAGGGGGTCGTGCGGCTCGGTCACGGTCCCGCCGCCGAGGCGACGGCGTCGACCGCGCGCGCCACCGCGAGGGAGACCGAGAGCGGCAGGACCCACGCCTCCTCGTCGCGGATCCGCCGCGACATCGCCTCGACCATGAGGCGGTAGGGGTCGCACGCGTCGAACCGCTCGACCTCCTCGTGGCCGTCGCGCCGCACCACGAGCGTCGACGGTTCGTGCCACGACGTGAAGGCCGGGTGGGGGAGCGAGAGCGAGAGCGCCTCGGACGTGACCGTCCAGCCCTGCGACTCCGGCTGCTCGAACGACCCGACGATCTCCGCACGCCCGCGCGGGGAGACGAGCGAGGCCGACGTCGTGAGGTCGACACCGGTCGGGCCCCGGTGCTGCTCGGCCGCCTCGACGGTGGCGTCCTCACCCAGCGACACGAGCACGGCGGCGAGGGCGTAGCAGCCGACGTCGAGCAGAGCGCCTCCGCCACGGGTCGGGTCGAGCCGGTAGTTGTCGTCGGGGACCCCGGGGAAGGTGAACCAGGCGCGCGCCTGCACCGGGCCCGCTACCGAGCCGAGGATGTCGACAGCACGCCGGGTGCGGGGATGCCAGCGGTTCCACGATGCCTCCACCAGCAGGCGATCGGTGCGCTCCGAGACCTCGATCATCTGCTGCACCTGCGTCGCGTCCAGCGCCAGCGGCTTCTCGCACAGCACGTGCTTGCCGGCCTCGAGCGCCCGAGTCACCCACTCGAGGTGCAGGTCGTTGGGGAGCGAGATGTAGACGGCGTCGACGTCGTCGTCGTGGCAGACCCCGTCGTACGACGTGACCGCGCGCACCGGCTCCAGCGCCTCGGCCCGCGCGAGGTCCCGCGCGGCGACCGAGTGCACGACCGCTCCCGCGGCCGCGCGCATGGCCGGCGCGACACCGCGCGAGGCCACGAAGCCGGCCCCGAGCAGGCCCCAACGGACCGGCGTCACGCCGGCACCACCGGTCGGCCGCCTGCGGCGGCGGAGGCGCTCGCGGCCTCCATCACCGCCAGCACCCGGCGCGACTGCGCGGCCGTGACCGTCATGGGCAGCCCCAGCCGCAGATGCGCGCTGAGCTCGCGGTGGAAGCGGTAGGGCTCGGGCACGGGCGTCGCGAGGCGGGTGACGCTGCCGTCCGGTCGGTGCAGCTCCAGCCGCGGCGGCGAGTCGGCGGGGGCGAGCACATCCTCGGCAAGGGTCCCGATGTCGTTGCGGCTGACGATCCGTTCGGTGCGCCACGTCCCGACGAGGGCGCCCTCGGTCCCGAGCACGTACCACCTCGGCTTGAGCGCCGCGGCGAGGTCGGAGTGGACGAACTCCGCCTCGGTGCCGTCGACGAAACGGACCGTCACGCGCGAGTGGTCGGCGTTGGTGATGTCGTGCCAGCGCCGTTTGTGGGTCGCCGCGGTGACGTGCTCGATGTCGCCGGGGACGAGGTCGAGCATCTGGTCGAGCACGTGCGAGCCCCAGTCGTAGAACGCGCCTCCCGAGACTCCCTCGTCGGAGTGCCAGAGGTTGCAAGGGTGCCCGTATCCGCCGACGAACGCCTCGAGCGAGAAGACCTCGCCCAGCTGCCCCGAGAGCAGTGCCTTCCGCACGGCGAGGTGGTCGGGGTCGAAGCGGCGGTTCTGGTAGACCACGGCGAGCAGTCCTGCGGCCTCGGCCTCGGCCATGACGGCGTCGGCCTCCGCGGTCCGCAGCGCGAAGGGCTTCTCCACCACCACGTGCTTGCCGGCCCGGATCGCCCGCAGGGCCCAGTCGGCGTGCGTGCTCGGCGGCGTGGACACGACGACGAGGTCGACGTCGTCCCGCATCAGCAGCGCGTCGGCCTCGGCGAGGGTCGCGATGCCGGGCGCGGCCTCGGCCGCGGCCGCCCGACGGGCGCTCGAGGAGTCGCACACGGCGCGGAGGACGAGGCCGTCGACCGCGCGCACGGCGCGGCTGTGCTCGTGCCCGATGGCGCCGTAGCCGAGCAGCCCCACGCCGATCTCGACGCCGTGCTCGGATGCCGCGGCGCGGCTCCCGAGCGAGAGGAGGGACAGGATGAGCGTGGGGTCGTCGAGCGCTCCCGGAGTCGCACCCAGGGTGCACACGCCGACGCCGGTGGCGGGCCGGTACGTCGTGACCGCGTGCTCGACGAGGCCCACGGCCGCGACCTGGAGAACCTCGACGTCGTCGAGCACCTTGTCGACGGCCGTCACGCGATCGGTGATGTGCTCGTGCGGGCCGGTGTGGTCGCGGACCCCGTGCACGTGCCCGCTGCGCTCGATCCGCGAGCCGTCGGGGCCGGGGCGAACGCGGACGTCGTGGACCGGGGTCTCGGCCCCCACGTGGATCCCGGAGCCCTCGGCGAGCAGATCGTCGGCGTCCGCACGTCCGAGGGTCGGGCCCAGCAGCACCACGAGCGCCGGGCCGCTGAGCAGCTCGTCGAGGGCGCCGGAGGGCAGGGGCCGGTCCGCGAGCAGCACGACGACGTCGGCGTCGGACGGCGCCACCTCCTCGCCCTGCGCGGCTCCCATCCGGGCCCGCAGGCGGCGCGAGGCCGCTGCCAGCTCGTCGTCGTCCAGCTCCACGACCCACGCCCAACGCGTCACGGAGCGACCATAGAGCCGGGTCACACCTCAGGCGACCCGGTGGAGCCCGCCGCGTGCGTCGGTGCGCTCCGCGAGCGCGCACGGCGGCGCCACCGCGATCGGGCGGGCATCGACCGGTCCGCGGGGGTTCGCCTGCCTCAACCCGCGCCGACCTCGTCGGCCCGTCGGGCGAGGGCGAGCAGGTCCGTGGCGCAGCGGTCGGGCAGCTGCGCGTGCAGGTCGTGGTGCGCTCCGACGTACCACGACACCTCGGCCAGCGGCATGGCGTGCAGCGCCTCGGTGACCGGCGTGGTGGTCTCGGGTACGGCGTCGACCGCGGGCATCAGCAGCGCCGGCACGGTCACGCGGGCGTAGAGCGGGCGCGGGTCGTCCTGCCAGAGCGAGCGCACGATGCTGCGATGGTGCTCGCGCGAGAGGTGCGGGCGCACGGTTCCGTCGGGCAGGTCGGCGAAGTTGGCCAGCGCGGCGCGACGGCTCTCGTCGGGCCAGTCGGCGTTCCACGAGCTCGCGCGCTCCTCCAGCCCCGCGCGCGTCCACCCGTCGAAGTCCGGCGGCGCTAGGGCCGCCCAGCACTGCTCGAACGTCGGGAAGCTGTCTGCCAGATGGATCCAGCCCCCGTCGACGAACGCGACCGCCGCTGCACCACCGTGGTCGGCGGCGAGGGTCAGCACCACGTTGCCGCCCCACGACTGCCCCACGACGACGGGTGCGCGATCGCCGGTCCAACCGCGCAGCGCGACGAGCGCGGCGAGGTCGGCGGCCGCCGTCGCCGTGTCGTAGCCGGTCTCCGGCTCGGAGGAGCGGCCGTGGCCGCGTTGGTCGACGGCGACGACCTCGTGCCCGGCGGCGGCGAGGCGTCGTGCCACGCCGTCCCACAGCCGCGCGTTGGACGCGAGCCCGTGGACGAGCAGGAAGGGCCGCGCCGCTCCGGGCGCCTCGCGCAGCGCCATGCGGAAGCCGTCGAGCTCGACGGAGGAGTCGTGCAGCTCGGGCAGGTCGGTCACGGTCCGACCCTAAGCCGCGGTGCACCCGACGGCACGCCTCGATCTCCGGTCGCGGCTCGTCGTCGCAGGACACCGGGGGGCACCGGAGCTGACGACCCGCGGCAACCGACCCGGGTGGTCGGGGACGCTGTGCCCAGCCTCTCCGACGGCGTCAGACCCGGAACAGGTCGACCGGGTCCGACAGCCGCGACACCGAGTCGACGTCCTCGTCGGCGGCCTTCTCGAGCCGCTCCGCGAGGGACCGCAGCGCCCGCGCGACGGCGATCTCGTCGCCGATCTCCGGGACGTCGAGATCGCCCGGGGCCCGGCGCGCGTGACCGCGCGCCTGAAGCGGCGGCTCGGCCTCTGCGTGCAGGACGACATGCGCATCGGTGGCGGGGTCCTGCTCGTAGATGTAGACCGTGACGCTCCACGTCTTGACGTGCGCCGGACCGGCCGCGTGCGTGCTGGGAGTCGGGACGCGCTCGGTGCCCGGAGCCTCGTCGTGCTCGATCCGGGAATCGGTCCCCGGGAAGTAGAGCGACTGCTCTCCCGTGTCCGACCATGCCACGACGTACGGCGGGCTGCCGTCCGAGTGCCTGAGCTCGACGATCCGACCCTCCCGGGCGGCGTGTCCCAGGATCGGCGTCACGACGACCAGCCGATCACCCACTGATGCCTTCATCCGAAGTCACCTCCACGTCCTCTCGCCACCTCGACGCTACGCCGGAGTCCAGTCCGATGCCTGCGGCAGGAGCGCGCACGGTCCTCGCCCGGACGGCACGACGGTGCCGGTCAGCCGGCGCGTGCGAGTTCTGGCATCAGGACGGGCAGCGCGAGGTCTCCCGTCCCGAACCTCGGATCCACCAGCCGCGTGCCGTACCGACGTACGTCGTCGCGTCGCAGCATGAGCGTCCGGTAGACGCCTGCACCGCGGATCTCGCCCGCGAGGCGGGCGCCGACGATCCGGCCGTCGGTGAGCCACAGCGTGCGCATCGCGTCGCCGTCGCGCCACTGCAGCTTGTCCTCGCCCTCCATGGCGCCGAGCGAGACGATCGGGATGCCGAGATGCTTGAGGCTGTTCATCGACTCGGCGCCGGCGTACGCCGTGTCGATCCCCAGGATGTTGAGCGCGGCGACCTCGGCCTGCGCGACGGCGTTGGGGAAGATCGCATGGACGTAGCGCTCACCCGTCAACCGGTCCTGCGCCTCCGCCACGTCGCCCGCGGCATAGACGCCGGCCGCCGACGTGCGCATGCGATCGTCGACCGCGACGCCCCAGTCGGAGTCGATGCCCGATCCGCCGAGGAACTCGACGTGCGGCTTGACGCCGGTCGCGGCGACGAAGGCGTCCGCGCGCAGCACCGTGCCGTCGACGAGCTCGACACCCTCGACGGCACCGTCGCCCACGAACTGCTTCGCCGGCACGCCGAGCACGACCTCGACCCCCCGTGCGCGCACCGCCTGCTCCGCCACGGCGGCCGTCTCGGGGTCGAGCACGCGGGGCATGAGCCATCCCCGACGCCCGAGCACGGTGACGTGGACCCCGAGCTCGGTGAGGAGGAGCGAGAGCTCCACGCCGATGAACCCCGCGCCGACGACGAGGGCCGACCGGACCGACCCGTCCCGTACGCCGGCGACCACGCGCCGCGCCGCGTCGAGCGACTTGAAGTCGTGGATGCCCGTCAGCTCGTTCCCGGGCAGGGGAGCGTGCAACCGGCTGCCGGAGGCGATCACCAGGGCGTCGTAGCCGATCGTCCGGCCGTCGGACAGCGCGACCTGTCGGCCCGCGCTGTCGACGGACACCACGTGGACGCCGCGGAGCTCCGTGGCGTCGAGGCGCGCAGCGACGTCCTCGCCCTTCCAGAACAACGTGTCGCGCCGTCCGGTCAGGAAATGGTCGGCCATCGCGGGTGGCGAGTAGGGCGGCTCGTGCTCCGTGCTGAGCAGGACCAGCTCGCTGTCGGGGTCGTGGCGGCGCAGGACCTCGGCTGCTGTGATGCCGGCCGGACCGGTGCCGATGATGACGGTCTTCATCTCGCCAGCTCCATCCTCGTGGGGCGCCAGCTGTCGGCGAGCGCGGCGGTGGCGGTGGCGAACGCGCCCTCGCTCCCGACCAGCGCATCGACCGAGGGGTCGGCGTCCAGCACCGTCTCGTCCCAGGGCAGCACGGTCACCGACTCGAACGCGAAGCCGCCCTCGTCGGCCACGAGCCGTGCCACGCGCTGCCGGTCGGTCGTGTCCCTGGCCCGGTTCACCACCAGGCCGATCCGCGGGATCCCCAGCTCGCGCGCGAGCCGGGCTGTCTGCACGGCGACGGCAGCGGCGTTGGTGGAGGTGTCGGTCACGACGACCGCGTGGTCGAAGCCACGCGCGAGCGCGCGGCCGAAGTGCTCCACCCCGGCGTGGGTGTCCATGAGGACGACCTCCGCCTGGTCCCGACCCACGCCGGCCACGGCGGATCGCAGCAGCGAGTTCTCCGGGCACAGGCAGCCGCCGCCGGCGGACCGCAGACCGCCCATGACGAGCAGCCGCACCCCGTCGGGGCCGTCGACACCGAACCGTGCGACCGCGTCGGTCGTGTCCGGGTTGAGGCGCAGCAGAGCACCTTGTTCGCCTGGTCGCGCTCCGACCGATTCCTCGATGTAGTCGTCCTGGTGCGCGAGAGGGACGATCGCCGACGCCTCGGACGCCGGGATGCCCAACGTACGGGCGAGGTTCATCTGCTCGTCGGCGTCGACGAGGAGCACGCGACGCCCCGCCCGCGCGAGCTGGCGACCGACGAGGGCGGTGATGGTCGTCTTGCCCACGCCGCCCTTCCCGGCGACCACGACGCGCAGCGGCGCGGGCCGGGCCGCGGTCATGCCGGCGCGCCGACCGCGTCGAGGTCCAGCGCCGGCAGGCCGAGCGCCGCGCGCTTGCCCTCGATGTGGCGACGGATGAGGACGGCTGCCTTCTCCGGGTCCGCCTCCACCGCGAACTTCGCCCCGACCACGTCGTCGAGCCCACCGACCAGGAGATCGGTCACGGCGCGACTGCCGAGGATCGGCGGGTCGACCCCGAGCACCGTGGTGATCCCGCTGGCCACGACGTAGGCGCCGATGGCGACGGCCTTCTCGGAGTACCACTCCGGGGCGGCACCGGCCAGCGGCAGCTGGCTGATGTCGACGCCGAGATGGTTGGCGAGCGCTGCGGCCAGCACGAGGATGCGCGTGTTGTCGACGCAGGACCCCAGGTGCAGCACGGGTGGGATGCCCAGCGCCTCGCAGGTGGCGCGGAGGCCCGGCCCGGCCAGCGACGCCGCGTCGGGCACCATCTGCCCCGCCTTGCCGTTCGCCACCGCCGCGCAGCCGGTGACCAGAACGAGGATGTCGTTCTCGATCAGCCGCTTCGTCAGCATCACGTGGCCGTAGTCCTGGGTGATCTTCGGGTTGTTGCACCCCACGACGCCGACCGCACCGCGGATCCTGCCGTCGGCGATCGCCTCCACGAGCGGTGCGGGGGTCCCACCCAGCGCGCCGAGGATCGACTCGACGGAGAAGCCCGCCATGATGTCCACGGGTTCCGTGGGGATGCGCACCCGGTCGGGGTTGCGGTTCGAGAAGGCCTCGACGCCACGGGCGACGATGTCATGCCCGATCTCGAGTCCGCGTGACGGGTCGAACGACACGTGCACAGCGCCGGGGAACCTCGCCTTGTCGGCCGTCGAGATCACGACCGTGTGGTAGCAGCGCGCGACCTCCGTGACGGAAGGCATGATGCACTGGTAGTCGACGACCATCGCCTCGAGCGCGCCCGTCATGATGGCCAGCTCCTGCATCAGGTGGTTGCCCGCCATCGGCACGCCGCGGCGCATGAGCAGCTCGTTGCCCGTGCAGCACAGCCCCACGAGGTTGATGCCCTCGGCGCCGAGCTCGTGGGCGCGCGCGACGAGCGCTGGGTCCTCCGCCGCCTGCACGATGACGTCGGACAGCATCGGGTTGTGCCCGTGCAGGGCGATGTTCACCCAGCCCGCCTTCAGCGTGCCGAGGTTCACCGTCGACATCACCGGCTGCGGCGTCCCGAACATGATGTCGGACAGCTCTGTGGCGATCATCGAGCCGCCCCAGCCATCGGACAGGCCGGTGCGGAGCCCGTGCAGCAGGAGGTTGACGGGGTCGTTGTCGACGCCCATGTGGGTGCGGTGCAGCATCTCCACGTTCTCGCGGTCGATGCCGCGCGGCGTGATGCCCAACCTGTCCCAGAGCTCGTGGCGGGCCTTGGGAGTGCGCTCGACGAAGGCCAACGACGCGCGCCGCGTGCCGAAGTCCTCCATGAGCCTGTCGGCGAGCTCGACGGCCACCTGGGTCGTCGTCCGATCCTGGGTCGGGATGCCGAGCTCGGCGGCCAGGCGCATCAGCTTGGCCTCGTCGGTGATGCGGTAGCCGGTCGTCTCCCCGTGCGCGGTGGCGGCGAACACCTCGAGGATGTCCCGGCCGTGGTCGGAGTGCGACGACGACCCCGCCGCGATGGTGCGTCCGAGGTTGCGCGCGACGATCACGTCCGCCCCCGCTCCGCACACGCCCTTCTGCGGGCCGGATCCGAAGGGATCCACCCTGCAGGGCCCCATGGAGCAGTTGCGGCAGCTGACACCCAGGGCGCAGAAGCCGCACTGCGGCTGCTGGGCCGCCAGACGGTCCCAGACGGTCTCGATGTGCTCCTCCCGCGCCACCTCGATCATCCGCTGGGCGTCCGCGGCGATGCTCATCGTCTTCGGGTCGGTTCTCGTCGTGCTCATCGCGAGACTCCTTCAGCTGTTGCGGCGGAGGCGTTCGTGCGCGCTGCTTCCGCACCCCAGGCGCGCCAGGCGGCCACAGGACCGTCGCTGCGCGCGTCGTCGCCGGCCTCGGCAGCGGTGACCGCGGCGAGAACCTTGCCGGACTCGCGCAACCGCCCCTCCGCCACCAGGTCGTTGATGTCGCCGTACACGAGCGCGCCGGCCTTGCACGCCTCGACGCATGCGGGCACCTCGCCCCGCTGCAGCCGCTCGACGCACCCGTCGCACTTCACCGCGACGGTCATCGGCCCAGCACTGGCCGCGACCGGGTGGTAGGTCAGGGCGTCGAAGGGGCAGACCATGGCGCACATGGCGCAGTTGATGCAGGTGTCCGGATCGACGAGGACCAGGTTGTGGGTCCGGTCGCGGCTCATCGAGCCCGTGGGGCACACCTGGATGCACGGAGCCGGGTCGCAGTGCCGGCAACGGGCGGGGTAGGCCGACCCCGCGACCGAGCCGGGCTCGACGTGGATGCGCGTCCGCGGGAGCGGCGACTCCGTCCAGGCGGAGCCGACGTCGCGGGACGCGGAGTGCTCGACGGCGCAGGCGAACTCGCACTGCAGGCAGCCGATGCACCTCTCGGGATTGACGTAGACCAGTCTCATGACGCCGCCTCTCACCGTTGCGGCACGCGCTCCTCGCGCACAGCGCGAGGCGCTCTGTCGCTTCGACGCTAGACCTCGATCCGGCCTGTGGCGCGCCGAGGCGGCGAGCGGTCGGATGTCGGACGGACACCCGGCATCCATTGGGGCGCACGGCATGACGGCGTCTCACTCGGTCGGAGGTGATCGACGGACGGCGCTCCGGGCGACCGTCCGATCCGGCGGGACACGACCTCGTCGACGCGGGACGATGACGGGACGGGCACTGCCCGTGCCCGAGGTGGAGTGCGTGCGGGACGACGGCATCCACCGCCGCCTGCGCAGGGCTGGGGGTGGGCCATGAACGGGGCAGGACCGACGGTCGCCAGCGTCATGGGGGACTACGGCACGGCCCGACGAGAGTTCACCTGGGACTCCGCGCGCAGGTGGCTCGACGGTCTGCCGGGCGGCGGCCTCAACATCGCGTACGAGGCGGTCGACCGCCACGTGGCCCACGGGCACGGCGCTCACCCGGCGCTGCGATTCCTCGGACCCGACGGCGTCGACCAGGTCCTGACGTACGCGGACCTTGCCGACCGCACCGCTCGCTTCGCCGAGGTGCTGCGATCGCTGGGCGTGGGCCCGGGGGACCTCGTGTGCGGTCTGGCCGGGCGGGTCCCAGACCTCTACGTCGCGCTGCTCGGCACCCTCAAGGCGCGGTCGGTGTTCTCGCCGCTGTTCTCCGCCTTCGGGCCGGAGCCGCTCCGTCAGCGCATGCAGATCGGGGAGGCGCGCCTCCTGGTCACCACACCCGCGCTGTACCGGAAGAAGGTCGCCGGGCTGCGCGAGACTCTGCCCCTGCTCGAGCACGTGCTCCTCATCGGAGCAGGCGCCGAGGACCTCGTCGGCGGCGAGCGGCTCGGCCCTGGGGTCGTGCCGCTGGCCGAGCTGTGGCCGGGCACGACGGGCGACCCGGTCGTCGAGCCGACCGACCCGGAGGAGCCGGCGCTCGTCCACTTCACCAGCGGGACGACCGGAACGCCCAAGGGCGCCGTCCACGTGCACGAGGCCGTCGTCGCGCACCACGCGACCGCGCGTTACGTGCTCGACCTGCGCGACGACGACATCTTCTGGTGCACCGCAGATCCTGGCTGGGTCACGGGAACGTCCTACGGCGTCATCGCCCCGCTGACGTGCGGTGTCACCTGCGTGGTCGACGAGCTCGAGTTCGACGCCCGCCGGTGGTACCGCCTCCTCGAGGAGGAGCGGGTCACCGTCTGGTACACCGCGCCGACGGCGCTCCGCATGCTCATGAAGGCGGGGTCCGCACCGCACGAAGGGCGCGACCTGTCGGCGCTGCGGCACATCGCGAGCGTCGGCGAGCCGCTCAACCCGGAGGTCGTGCACTGGGGCCTGGCCGAGCTGGACCGGCCGATCCGCGACACCTGGTGGCAGACGGAGACCGGCGCGATCATGGTGGCCAACTACGCCGCGACCGAGATCCGCCCCGGGTCGATGGGCCGTCCGGTCCCGGGCATCGACGCAGCGGTGGTCGCGCGCGACGTGGAAGGGCACGTGCTGACAGGCGTCGACGGCGGGCCGGTCGTGCTCGACGAGCCCGATGCCCTGGGCGAGCTGGCGCTGCGCCGGCCGTGGCCATCGCTGATGCGCACCTACCTCGGCGCGCCGGACCGCTACGCCACCGCCTTCCTCGGCGACTGGTACCTGTCGGGCGACCTCGTGCGGCGCGATGCCGACGGCTGGTTCTGGTTCGTGGGGCGCGGCGACGACGTGATCAAGTCAGCCGGTCACCTCATCGGGCCGTTCGAGGTCGAGAGCGCCCTGCTCGAGCACCACGCGGTCGCCGAGGCGGGTGTGATCGGCGTGCCCGACCCGGTCGTGGGCGAGGTCGTGAAGGCGTTCGTGGCGCTCAAGCCCGGCGTCGAGGCGAGCGAGGAGCTGCGGCGCGAGCTGCTCGGCTGGGGGCGCACCCGGCTGGGCAGCGCGGTGGCGCCGCGCGAGATCGCGTTCCAGCAGGACCTGCCCAAGACCCGCAGCGGCAAGATCATGCGCCGCCTGCTCAAGGCCCGCGAACTCGGTCTCCCCGAAGGCGACCTGTCGACCCTGGAGGTGTCGTCATGAACGCGACCCGGACCCGTGCACCGCGTCCGAGCAGCACGTCGCGCGCGACGAAGCCCGGTCCTGACCACCTGGCGCTCTACGAGCGGATGCTCCTCATCCGGCGATTCGAGGAGCGCTGCGTCGAGCAGTACAGCGCGGGCCGCATCCGCGGCTTCCTGCACTTGTACATCGGCGAGGAGGCCGTGGCGGTCGGCGTGCTGGACCATCTGCGCGCCGACGATGCCGTCGTGGCGACCTACCGCGACCACGGCCAGGCGCTCGCCCGTGGCGTCCCGATCGGCCCTGTGATGGCCGAGATGCTCGGCAGGCAGAACGGTCTGTGCCGCGGCCGAGGCGGCTCCATGCACCTGTTCCATGCGCCCACGAGGTTCTACGGCGGCAACGGGATCGTCGCCGGAGGGTTGCCCCTCGCGGTCGGCCTGGCGCTGGCCGACCGCATGAGCGGCCGCGACCGCGTGACGGCGTGCTTCTTCGGCGAAGGGGCGATGGCCGAGGGCGAGTTCCACGAGTCGATGAACCTCGCCGCGCTCTGGCACCTGCCGGTGCTCTTCCTCTGCGAGAACAACCTCTACGCGATGGGCACGGCGCTCGAGCGCTCCGAGTCGGAGACGAACCTGCCCGTGAAGGCGGCGTCGTACGAGGTGCCCTCGTGGTCCTGCGACGGCATGGACGTCCTGGCCGTGTGGGAGGCAGCGAGGCGCGCCGTCGAGCTGGTCCGCGACAGCGGCGGCCCGGTCTTCCTGGAGGCCAAGACCTACCGCTTCCGTGCCCACTCGATGTACGACCCCGACCGCTATCGCGACAAGGCGGAGGTCGAGCACTGGCGCCAGCGCGACCCCCTCCTCCTGCAGCGCGCCCGGCTCGCGGGCACGGGGGTCGCCGACGCCGAGCTCGAGGCCATCGACGTTCGCGTCAGCGCTGCGATCGACACCGCCGTGGCCTTCGCCGAGGCAGGTGAGGAGGAACCGGTGGACGAGCTCCTCCGATTCGTGACGAGCGAGGTGACGTCATGACCACCCAGACGTTGGCGGAGACGACCTACCGCGAGGCGGTGCGCGAGGCGATGCGGGAGGCGATGCGCCGCGATGACAGCGTCTTCCTGATGGGGGAGGACGTCGGCCGCTACGGCGGCGGGTTCGGCGTCAGCCTGGGGCTGTTGGAGGAGTTCGGCGAGGAACGGGTGCGCGACGCGCCGCTGTCGGAATCCGCGTTCGTCGGGGCCGGGATCGGTGCGGCGCTCGGCGGTATGCGTCCGATCGTCGAGGTGATGACGGTCAACTTCGTCATGCTCGCGATGGACCAGATCGTGAACACCGCGGCAGCGCTGCTGCACATGAGCGGTGGGCAGTTCTCGGTCCCGTTGGTGATCCGCATGACGACGGGTGGTGGCCGGCAGCTCGCAGCCCAGCACTCCCATTCGTTGGAGAACTGGTTCGCGCACGTCCCGGGGCTGCGGGTGCTCGCACCGGCCACGATCGAGGACGCCCGGTACATGCTCTGGCCGGCGCTGGAGGACCCGGACCCGGTCGTCATCGTCGAGCACGGATCCCTGTACAACGCCAAGGGCGTCGAGCCGTCCGCCGACGCGCACGTCGACATCGAGCACGCGCTGGTGCGCCGTCCCGGTGACGACGTCACGCTCGTGACCTACGGCGGATCCCTGGGTCTCGTCCTCGAGGCGGCCGAGCGGCTGGCGGCGGAGGGCGTGGAGGCCGAGGTCGTCGATCTGCGAGTGCTGCGCCCGCTCGACAGCGCGACGGTGGCCGCATCCGTGCGCCGGACCCACCGGGCGGTCGTCGTCGACGAGGGCTGGCGCACCCTGGGCATGTCGTCGGAGGTGGCCGCACGGATCATGGAGGACTGCTTCTACGAGCTCGACGCGCCGGTCGGTCGGGTCTGCAGCCGCGAGGTGCCGATCCCGTACGCGAAGCATCTCGAGGACGCCGCCCTGCCCAGCGTCGAGCGGGTGCTGCAGGCCGTGCACGAGGCGGTGGGTCGCGATGGGTGAGTTCCGGATGCCCTCGTTGGGTGCGGACATGACCGAGGGCACCCTGCTCGAATGGCTGGTGGAACCTGGGGACACCGTCCACCACGGGCAGATCGTGGCCGTGATCGACACGGTGAAGAGCGCCATCGACATCGAGGCGTTCGAGGACGGCGAGGTGGATCGGCTGCTGGTCGAACCGGGGGCGACGGTCACGGTCGGCACGCCGATCGCCGTCATCCGCTCGGACGTCACCGACGCGGGTGCGGAACCGGTTCCAGCGGTCGAGGTCGTGTCCGCCGCGCGCTCCGCCGACGCCGGGGCCGCGGTCGGCGAGGGTTCGCACACACCTGCCTCACCTCTGGTACGCCGACTGGCCCACGAGCTCGACGTCGATATCGACGCGGTCACCGGGACCGGTCGCGGAGGCGCGGTGACGCGCCTCGACGTGGAGCACGCTGCCGAGGCAGCCGTCGCGCCTGCTGCTCCGGAGGACGCCGAGTCGTCTGCAGTCTCGGTGCAGCGCGCGGCCCACGGTCACGTCTCCGCCGCGCCGCGCGCACGACGGCTGGCCGCCCAGCTCGGTGTGGATCTCGCGACCGTGCCCGGCAGCGGACCCGACGGCGCAGTCATGGTCTCCGACGTCGAGCAGGCCTCGCGCGACGCGACGGTCACCGCGCCGCCGTCCTCGGGCTCGCCGCCGTCCGTGCCGAAGGTCCGTACCGCGTCCCGGCGGGCCCGCGCGGCCGCTGCGCCCAGCCCAGCCCGCAAGGAGGCCATGCAGGCGGCCACCGCTGCGCTGATGGCGCGGTCCAAGCGCGAGATCCCGCACTACTACCTGCAGTCCACGGTCGACCTCTCGGCGGCGCTGGACTGGCTGGCGGCGCACAACCACGGACGCGCACCCGGCGATCGGGTGCTCCCCGCGGCCCTGCTGCTCAAGGCCACGGCCACGTCCCTGCTGCGCGTGCCGGAGCTCAACGGGTTCTACGTCGAGGACCGGTTCGAACCGGTCGACCACGTCGATCTCGGCGTGGCGATCGCGCTGCGAAGCGGCGGGCTGCTGGTGGCCAACCTGCGCGGCGCCGACGGGCTACCGGTCGACGAGCTGATGGCGCGGCTGAAGGACGTCGCCACCCGCGCCCGTGCGGGTCGGCTCACGAGCTCGGAGATGAGCGTGCCGACCGTCACCGTCACCAACCTTGGCGATCAGGGGGCTGAGCTCGTCCACGGTGTGATCTACCCGCCACAGGTCGCGCTCGTCGGGTTCGGGCGCATCGTGGAGCGACCGTGGGCCGTGGCCGGGCTCCTGGGCGTACGGCCTCTCGTCGTCGCCACGCTGGCCGGAGACCACCGGGTGACCGACGGCCACCGTGGAAGCCGATTCTTGGAGGCGCTCGACGCCGCCCTGCAGAAGCCGGAGGAGCTGTGAACCGCACCGACGCCCGGTCGACCGTGCTCTCGTTGATCGGTGAGATCGCACCCGAGCTCGACCTCGACTCCGTCCCCGACGACGAGGATCTCCGCGACGCCGTGGACCTCGACTCGCTCGACTTCCTCAACCTCGTCGAGATGGTGCACGAACGCACCGGGGTCGACGTGCCGGAGATGGACTACGACCAGGTCCGCACGCTCGACGGCTGGGCGTCGTACCTGTCGGCGCGCGGCGCCTGACGGCTGCCGGCACGGCCGACGGCTGCGGCGACCCACGGGAGGAGGAGGGCGGGCGGCCATGACCCTGCGGCGGCTCTCGGCGCTCGACGTCGGCTTCCTCTCCCTCGAGACCGACACGGCGCCGCTGCACGTCGGCGCACTGGTCGTCCTCGAGGGCCCGCCGCCCGACGCGGACGACCTCGATGCCGACCTGGCCCGCCGAGCGTCCGCTGCGCCGGCATGCCGACGGAGGGTGAGCCGGAATCCCTGGTCGGTGCGACGACCGGTGTGGGTCGACGACCCAGGCTTCGACCCGCGGTCGCAGCTTCACGGCGAGTCGTTGCCGTCGCACGCGGACCGTGAGGCTCTGCGCCGGCGCGTGGTCGAGCTGATGAGTGCGCGGCTCGACACGTCGAGGCCGTTGTGGGAGGTGCGTCGCATCGAGGGTCTCCCGGACGGGCGCTGGGCCCTGCTGGTGAAGGCGCACCACACCCTCATCGACGGCGTCTCCGGCGCCGGCCTGCTGTCCACGCTGCTGGCGCCACAGGCGCCTGCCGGCCCGCGACCGCCGACGCCGATCCTCATCCGAGCACCCGTGCGCGAACGCATGCGTCGCCTGCGGCGCGGTGCTCGCGCGGTCGCCGTGCCCGACCTCCCGCCGAACGTGCTCAACGGTCCGCTCGGGGCGTCCCGGACCTGGGACTGGTGCGAGGTGGCGATGGCCGACCTGCGGCAGGTGGGCTCGAGCCGCGGGTGCACGGTGAACGACGTCTACCTGGCGGCGCTGTCCGGCGGCCTGAGAAGCGTGCTCGTCGAACGCTCCGCGCTCGAGCCCGACACTCGCGTGCGGACGCTGGTCCCTGTGTCCATGCGTCGAGCCCCGACCGACGATCGGGCCGGCAACCTCGACGCGGCGTTCTTCGTGGAACTGCCGGTGCACCGGGCGTCGGTGCTGGACATGCTCGACGACGTGGCCGCGCAGAGCGCTCGAGCCAAGCGCGACGCCGTGCCGCTCGCGACCGAGGAGCTGCTGCGCGCCGGGGACCTCGTGCCGGCGCCGCTCCTCGATCGAGCGGCTCGGGCATACGCCCGTCGGGGGCAGCGCCGGGTGAACCTCGTGGCGACCGACGTACGCGGCCCCGGGGCGGCGTTGCAGCTCTGCGGCAGGAGGGTGCAGGAGATCGTCCCCTGCGTCCCGCTGGCGCTGGACGTGCGAGTGACGAGCGCGCTGATGTCCTACGTCGATCGTGCCGCGGTCTCGTTCACCGTCGACCGGTCCGTGACCAGCGATGCGGAATCGGTCGTCCGCGCGTTCGAGCGCGCGCTCGACGAGCTGGTCCGCGGATCGCGATGAGCGGGAAGCACAGACGTGCGTGCGGCGACCTGCTCGTCGATGAACGACAGCAGCGCGTGGAGGTAGACCGTGCGGTCATGGGTGTAGGTGTCGAGGTGGTCCGAGCCGTCGACCACGAGCAGCCGCGACGACGTATCGGCCGAGGCCGCCTTGAGCTCGAGCGCGTTCGACAGCGGGAGGAGCTCGTCACCGCGTGCGTGGATGAACAGGAACGCGCGTTCGGGGAGCGAGCGGACCACCTCGGCGGGGCTGAGCCCCGGTACGACGTCCCACAGCCTCGCGAACTGCAGGGCCGGCAGGGCCAGCACGCCGGGCAGCCGGGTGAACCGCGTCAGCCCCGACTGCAATGCGCCCGAGAGGTCGGCGAAAGCACTGTCGCTCACGAGTGCGGCGACGTCCGACAGCTGCCGAGCGGCCTCGAGCACGGTCGCCGCTCCCATGCTGTTGCCGAGGATCGTCATCTGCTCGGGTCGGTAGCCGTGGCTCCGCATGAGGTCGTAGGCGCCGAGCAGGTCGCGCGTCTCGTCGTGCGCGAACGTCTGGTGCGATCCGCCCGAGAGGCCCGAACCGCGCAGGTCGAAGAGGAGGACGGCGTAGCCGCGGGCGAGCAGGTCGCGAGCCAGCGGAACGAAGTCGACGTCCTCGCGGTCGCCCTGCCAGCCATGGACGAGGATGATGCTGCGGCCCGTGGGGCTCTCAGGTCGGAAGAGCCAACCCGAGAGCGGCACGTGGTCGTCGCGGCTGGCGAATTCGACATCCGACCAGAGGGCGCCGATGCGATCGGGTGGCAGGGCCAGCGGCGACCGGGAGCCGGCGACGGCCACGCGCGACCCCACGAGCGAAGCCGCGAGGTACAGCGCGAGGAGGACCGCTGCCGCTCGGGCGAGCCGTCCCAGCCGGCGTCCCGCCCGCGTGCTCATCGTCGGTCATGCTGGCACGGCCGGCCGATGCGCACGGCGGCGTGCACCCCTCAGCGAACGCTGGACGGCGAGGATGGCGCAGAGCGACACCGCCGAGCAGACGATGAGCACCGGACGCGTCCACCACCACAGCGGATCGGTCCGGATGCCGAACACGAACGTGGCACCCAGGGCGGCGAGGGCGCACGCGGCCAGGAGGTAGGCGGTCATGTGCCAGAGGAAGACCGACATCGCCCATGGCGTGCCCGCGTCGACCAGGCGACGTGCTCCCGCTCCGCGCAGGACCCGCTCACCGACCGGCTGCATCAGCAGTGCGAGGCCCACCATCCAGAACGCCGAGGCGACCTGCGTCAGCATCGGCGCTCCGATGATCGACACCTTCCAGGGCAACGTCACCAGGCTGCGCGGGTACCAAGGGCTGCTGGTGAGCGCCGCGATCGCGACGAGGCCCACCAGGGCCATCAGCAGCCGTCCGGTGATCCCGAGACCGGCGAGCGACCCGTCGGCGTAGAAGTAGCCGAGCTGGTGCGGGACCGACCAGACCAGGACGACGTTGAGGGCGAGGAAGGCGGGTGAACCGCTCTGGAAGGCAGCGATCTCACCGGCCGCGACCGCGGCGATCATGACCGCCGGCACCTTCCAGCTCCAACGCCGGTGAGCCGCGAGGGTCCAGGGACTGAGCGCGATCACGACGAGATAGACACCGATGAACCAGAGCGGCCCGAACGGGATCGTGTTCCCGGTGCTCACGTGCGCGAGCGGCGAGATCGCTTGCTGTCCGACGAGACGGGCGAGGAGGTCGATCCCCAGCCAGACGCCGAGAAAGGCGAAGGTCGGTCGCAGCAGGCGCCCGTAGCGGTGCAGGACGTACTGCCAAGCCGAGCCCCCGCAGCGCAGCTGACGCTCCAACGACCAGGCGTTCACGGCGCCCCCGACGAAGAAGAACAGGGCCATGACCTCGCCGAACCACGTGAGCGGCCACAGCCGCACGTCGACGTCGACCACGTTGGTGTCGACGACCATGCCGTCGCGCACGCTCGGCATGACGCTGAGCCAGTGCAGGAGGACGACAGCGATGATCGCCACGAACCGGACGAGGTCCAGGTAGAGGTCGCGTCCCGGCGGCTCGCGCACCGCTGCGGCGCCGCTGCTCGTGGCCGCGCGCTCCACGCCTCCAGTGCACCACCGGGTTGCACCAGGAAGGAACTCGAGGGCGAGATGCGCGGCTCGACTCCCCGTCGACGGAGGACGAGCATGGAGCCGTGCGGGCATGGATCGTCGATTCTCCCGGACCGATCGCGGCCGGTCCGCTGACCGTCGCGGAGCTCCCCGACCCCCAGCCGGGATCCGGCGAGGTGCGGGTCCGAGTCTCGTGCTGCGGTGTGTGCCGCACCGACCTCCACCTCGCAGAGGGCGACCTGCCGCCGCGACGGTACGGAGTCGTTCCCGGGCACGAGGTGGTGGGAGTCGTCGACGCGCTCGGCCCGGGTGCCGCCCGGTTCGCCCTGGGTCAGCGGATCGGCGTCCCGTGGCTCGCGCGCACCGACGGTGTCTGCCGGTTCTGCGCCACGGGGCGCGAGAACCTCTGCACCGATCCTCGCTTCACCGGCTGGGACCTCGACGGCGGATATGCCGACCTGTGCGTGGTCGACGAGCGGTTCGCCTACCCGATGCCCGATGCCCTGGACGACGAGGAGGCCGCTCCTCTGCTGTGCGCCGGCATCATCGGCTACCGCGCGCTGCGTGCCAGCGCGGTCCGCCCCTCGGGCGTCCTGGGGATCTACGGCTTCGGAGGATCTGCGCACCTGACCGCCCAGGTGGCGCTCGCCGAGGGCATGCGGGTGCACGTGCTCACCCGGGGCGAGGGCAACCGCGCCCTCGCCCAGGAGCTCGGCTGCCACTCCGTGGGCGGCAGCACCGACACTCCGCCGGAGCCGCTCGACGGCGCCATCCTCTTCGCACCTGTGGGCGACCTCGTGCCCGTGGCGCTGGCTGCGCTGGATCGCGGTGGCACCCTCGCGGTCGCGGGGATCTGGCTGTCGGACATCCCGGCGCTCGACTACCAAGCCCACCTGTTCCAGGAGCGGCACCTGCGCAGCGTGACAGCCAACACTCGGACCGACGGCGGAGAGTTCCTCGATATCGCAGCGCGGTTCGGGGTGCGCGCAACCACGGTGCGCTACGACATCGCCGACGCGGACCGAGCTCTCGCCGACCTCGCCTCCGGCGCGTTCGGCGGCGCCGCCGTCCTGCGCGTGGACGGCGGCTGGACCTGACGGGTCTGGACCGGCCCGCTGCATGAGCAGTCGACCAGCCGCCTGGGATCGACCGCTGCACGACCGGACGGGCGGGAAGGGAGCGACGTCATGAACGAGGCACAGCTCGAGAAGATGCGGTCGGCACACGGTTTCATCGCGGCCCTGGATCAGAGCGGGGGGAGCACGCCGAGCGCCCTGCGGCGCTACGGCATCGAGGACTCGGACTACGACGGCGAGCCGGAGATGTTCGACCTCGTCCATGCGATGCGAGCACGCATCATGACCAGCCCGTCCTTCTCCGGGGACCGGATCCTCGGAGCGATCCTGTTCGAGATGACTCTGGACCGCGACGTCGCGGGTCGGAGTGCCGCGGAGTACCTCTGGCAGGTCAAGGGCATCGTCCCCTTCGTCAAGGTCGACCAGGGCCTCGAGGACGAGTCCCAGGGCGTGAAGCTCATGCGTCCCATGTCAGGTCTGGCGGCCCTGTTGGATCGGGCGCGCGACCACGGCGTGTTCGGCACGAAGATGCGGTCCGTCGTCCTGCACGCGGATCGCGCAGGCATCCGAGCCGCCGTCGACCAGCAGTTCGAGGTGGCGGCCGCAATCCGGGCTGAGGGCTTCGTGCCGATCATCGAGCCCGAGGTCGACATCCGCAGCCCGCAGAAGGAGGCGGTGGAGGACCTGTTGAAGGAAGAGCTCATCACCCATCTCGACGCCGTGCCCGAGGGCGAGCTCGTGATGCTGAAGCTGACCTTGCCGGAGGTCGACGGGTTCCACACCGAGCTCGTCGAGCACCCGCGCGTGCTCCGCGTCGTCGCGCTCTCAGGCGGCTACTCACGGCGTGAGGCAGACGAGCGGCTGGCCAGGCAGCCCGGCGTCGTCGCCAGCTTCTCGCGCGCCTTGACCGAGGGGCTGCGGGTGGACCAGTCGCCGGAGGTGTTCGACCGGGTCCTCGACGACTCGATCGCGAGCATCTACCGCGCCTCGATGACCTGACGTGTCCGACTGCCTCGGGCGATCCGCCCGAGGCGCGACCGGGCGTCCCGCTGGGGAATGCTCGACGGGGAGCGCGGTCGCACGTGCCGACTGCCGGCGGTGATGTGCAGTGGTTGCGAGTCCGATCCGCGAGCCTGGTGCGGGCGAGGAGCTCGGCCCGGATCAGGCGAGCGACCTGAGCGACGCGCTGCGACGGCTGGCTCCCGCCGAGCCGGTCGACCTCCTCCTGCGCGACCTGAGGTCGAGCCGGCGCGGTCTGTCCGAACGAGAAGCCTCCCGACGCCTCGCCGCGTACGGGCCCAACGAGCTGCGCCGTGCAGCCCGCCGCAGCCCGTGGCGCGACCTCGTCGAGCAGCTGATCCACCCGCTGGCCCTCCTGCTGTGGGTCGCCGCCGCCCTCGCCTGGGCGGTGCAGACGCCCGCGCTGTCCGTCGCGATCGTGCTCGTGATCTGGCTGAACGCCGTGTTCGCCTTCGTGCAGGAGCGTCAGGGCGAGCGGGCGGTCGAGGCGCTGTCGGCGTA
>JAKOVT010000159.1 GCA_029781935.1 Actinomycetes bacterium
ACGATCTGCAGCGCCTGCTCGACGGCGTACTCGTCGAGCTCGGACAGCCGGCCGTCGACGGCCGCGCGGTCGGTGGTCAGGTCAGCAGCGAACCCGCGATCGCTCGCGGCGTCCGGCACGTGCTTGACCAGTACGACGATCTTCATGGGGTCTCCCGCCCTCTGCTCGTCCTCGGGTGCGCTCAGTATCGGTGATGCCCGGCCCGGGGTCGCCTCCGGTGCCGGTGGTCGGCATGCCTATCAGACGATAGCCGTCGCCCGACCGTCGTCCTGAGGCGGCCCGGCTCATGTTACCCACGGGTAACCGGGCGGTCGACCGACGGCCCGCGCGCTGGCGCGTGGCGCTCGTCACACCCCGGGGAAGACCAGCCGCAGGTCGGCGAGGCCCCGGGTGCCGGACTCGGAGTGCTCGGGCGTGCGGTCGACGTCGAGGCGGCCGTAGACCAGGCGCAGGAAGGCCTCGGCGGGGAGGTCGACCGATCCGTCGTAGACGTCGTCGGGCTCGGCGTCGCGCACGAGCACCGGGTCGCCCACCTCGACGACGAGGTCGCGCACCGGCTCGTGCGTACCCACCCGGACCCGGTAGGGGCCGCCGTCCCCCCTGGCCGTGCGCTCGACGACGCGATCGATGCCCTGGAGGACCAGCGGGACGGCGTCGGGCGCGACGGCGGCGGAGGGATCGCCCATGACCTCGATGTCCCACGTGTGGACCGTCTGCTCCGAGAGCCGCATGAGCACGAACCCGGCGAGGTCGAGGCGCATGCCGAAGAACTCCATCGAGAACGCCGCCGCCGCTTCGTCGTCGATGCCTTCGAACCGAGCGACGTGCGCCTCGCTCGCGGCGCGCCAGTCGTCGCGCCACTGCAGCGGCGACTTCGCGTTCCAGTCGTCCCAGATCGGGGGGAACACCTCGCCGCCCGGCACTGGTCGGCCGTCGAGCACCGCGTCCAGGAAGAGCTCGAAGATCTCCGACTGGCTGCCCAGGTGCGAGAGGACCTGGCCGATCGACCACTCGTCGTCGTACGACGGCGCGAGCAGCTCCTCCTCGCTCATGCCCCCGACGAGCGCGGCGAGGCGGTCGTGCGAGGCACGGAACGCGGCGATCGACCGGCGCGCGTCGTCGACGGTGCTCATGGGTCCTCCGACCGGAGCGCCGTCCCGGTCGCGTCCGCTCGGCGCGCCGGCGCAGCTCCGTCGTCATCGTGCCAGCCGGACGTCCGCGACGCCGCGGCGGCCGCCGCTGCCTACGCTGTGGCCGTGCCCCATCCCCTCCCGCTCACCGGCGAGCGCACTCTCCCCGGCGTCCCCGGCGAGGAGTACTGGTTCGCGCGGCACGAGGCGGTCTACCGCTGGGTGGAGCGGGAGCAGGGCGCCCGCATCCGCGGCGGCGTCGTGGTCGAGGCGGGGAGCGGCGAGGGCTACGGCGCCGAGCTGCTCCGCGAGGCCGGCGCGCGGCTGGTGCTGGCGCTCGAGCTCGACGGACCGGCGGCGCGGCACGCGGCGTCGGCGTACCCGGCGGTGGCGACCTCGCGCGCGAACCTCGCGTCGCTCCCGGTCGCCGATGCGGCCGCCGACCTGCTCGTGTGCCTTCAGGTGGTGGAGCACCTCTGGTCGCTGCGGCCGTTCCTCGCCGACTGCGCGCGCGTGCTGCGCCACGGCGGCGTCGCGGTCGTCTCGACGCCGAACCGCCCGGTCTTCTCCCCCGGGGTCGGCCGCGGCGAGCGGCCGACCAACCCGTTCCACGTCGAGGAGCTCGACGCCGAGCAGCTCGACGAGCGGCTGCGTGCCGCCGGCTTCGCCGACGTCGAGGTGCTCGGGCTGCACCACGGCGAGCGGATCCGCAGCTGGGAGGCGCAGCGCGGCACGGGGCTCGTGGCAGCGCAGGTCGCCGCCGTCACCGGATCGGGCGGCGTGCCCGACGACCTGGCCGACATGGTGTCCTCGGTGACGGTCGAGGACTTCGTCGTCGGCCCCGCCGACGGTGCCCAGGACCTCGTCGCGGTCGCGGTGGCTCCGTGACCCGTCCCGTCGGCACGTTCTGCCTGGTCCTGCACACGCACCTGCCGTGGCTCGCCCACCACGGCGCCTGGCCGGTCGGCGAGGAGTGGCTGCACCAGGCGTGGGCGACGTCGTACCTGCCGGTGGTCGACGTCCTCGACCGCCTCGCGGCCGAAGGGCGCACCGACCTGCTCACGCTGGGCGTCACGCCCGTGGTGCACGCGCAGCTCGACGACCCGTGGTTCGGCCGCGAGTTCCACACCTGGCTCGGGTTCTGGGCCGCGCGCGCCGAGGGCCTCGCCACGCACCCGGATCCCGCACTGCGGGCCACCGGCCACCGCGAGTACGCCGCGGCGCGACGGGCGCTCGCGGCGTACGAGCGGAGCTGGGGCGCCGGCCTCTCGCCGGTCCTGCGGCCGCTCGTCGACGCCGGCACGGTCGAGCTGCTCGGCGGCCCGGCGACGCACCCGTTCCAGCCGCTGCTCGACCGGCCGTGGCAGCGGTTCGCGCTGCGCACCGGGCTCGACGACGCGACCCTTCGGCTCGGCCACCGGCCCGAGGGGATCTGGGCGCCCGAGTGCGGCTACCGACCGGGCATCGAGCGCGACTACGCCGACCTCGGTGTGCGCCGGTTCCTCGTCGACGGCCCGACGATGCTCGGTGCCGGCGGCACGACCGCGGCCGGTGCGACCGTCGGCGACAGCGACGTCGTCGCGTTCGCGCGCGACCTCGACGTCACCTACCGCGTGTGGTCCCCCCGCAAGGGCTACCCCGGGGGTCGCTGGTACCGCGACTTCCACACCTTCGACCACGACTCGGGCTTCCGCGCCTCGCGCGTGACGAGCACGAGCACGCCGTCGCACGAGAAGGCGCCGTACGACGCCGAGCGGGCGGCGGAGGCGGTGCGCGCCGACGCGCTCGACTTCGTCGACGTCGTACGCCGACGTCTCGTCGACCTCGCCGCCGAGCGCGACGGCCGCGAGGCGGTGGTCGTGGCGGCGTACGACACCGAGCTCTTCGGGCACTGGTGGCACGAGGGCCCGCAGTGGCTCGAGACGGTGCTGCGGCTGCTGCCCGAGGCGGGCGTGCGCGTGACGACGTTGCGCGGTGCGGTGGAGGCGGGGCACGTCGAGGGCCGCGTCGAGCTCGGCCCCGGGTCGTGGGGCTCGGGCAAGGACTGGCGGGTGTGGGACGGCGAGGCCGTGCGCGACATCGTCGACGACAACGAGCGGCTCAGGGACCGCGTGCTCAAGGTGCTCGCCGTGCCGACGTCCGACCGCGACCTCGTGCGCGACCAGCTCGCGCGCACCGCACTGCTCGCGCTGCAGAGCGACTGGGCCTTCATGGTGAGCAAGGACTCGGCGGCGGGGTACGCGCGCGATCGGCACGCGCGCCACCACCGCGACGCACGCCTGCTCGCCGATCTCGTCGAGCGCGGCGACGCGCACGCCGCCGGCGTGCTGGCCGACAGGCTGCGGGCGGTCGACGGCCCGTTCGGCCATCTCGACGCGCGACTGCTGCGCGCGGAGGACTGACGTGCGGATCCTGCACGTCTCCTGGGAGTACCCGCCGCTCGTCTACGGCGGCCTCGGGCGCCACCTGCACGGCCTCGCCGAGGCGCAGGCGGCCGAGGGGCACGAGGTCGTGGTCGTCACCCAGCGACCCGAGGGCACGGCCCACGACGAGGTCGTCGCCGGTGTGCGGGTGGTGCGTGCGGCGTACGAGCCGTTGCGGCTCACGGAGCCCGAGCTGCTCGGGTGGGTCGACGGTCTCGGCCGCGCGCTGGCGCGCGCAGGGCTCGGGTCGGGGTGGTGCCCGCAGGTCGTGCACGCGCACGACTGGGTCGTCGGCGGCGCCGCGCGCCGGCTGCGCGACGGGTTCGGCGTACCCCTGGTGTCGACCCTGCACGCGACCGAGGCGGGCCGGCACCAGGGCTGGCTCCCCGGCGACCTGTCGCGCGCGATCCACCGGCGCGAGTGGCGGCTCACCGTCGACTCGCGCCGTGCGATCGTGTGCTCCGAGGCGATGCGCACCGACGTCGAGACCCTCTTCTCCGTGCCTCACGACGACCTCGACGTGGTCCCCGCCGGGATCGACGCGGCAGCGTGGCGAGCGCCCGTCCGCTCCGTGAGGGAGGCACGCCGGCAGTACGCCGGCGAGGGCCCGCTGCTCGTGACGGCGTCGCGCCTGGAGTGGGAGAAGGGCGTGCACACGCTGCTCGACGCGATGCCGCGGCTGCGCCGCCGGTTCCCCGGGCTGCGGCTCGTGGTCGCGGGCAGGGGGTCGCAGCTCGACGCCCTGACCGAGCAGGCGCGCCGGATGAGGCTCGGTCGTGCGGTCTGCTTCATGGGTTGGCTGCCGGAGGAGCGGCTCGCGGCGCTGCTGGCCGCCGCGGACGTCGTCGTGCTGCCCAGCGTGTACGAGCCGTTCGGGCTGGTCGCGCTCGAGGCCGCCGCGCAGCGCGCTCCGCTCGTCGTCGCCGCGACGGGCGGGCTCGCCGAGACCGTCGAGGACGGCGTCACGGGGCGCACGGCGACCCCGCTCGACCCGATCTCGTTCGCCGACGTCGTCACCGAGGTGCTCCGCGACCCGACCGCGACGCAGCGGCAGGTGCGCGCGATGAGCCGGAGGCTGCGCTCGGTGCACGACTGGACAGCGGTGGCAGTGCGGACCGTCGGGGTCTACCAGCGTGCCCTCGCCGACGACGCTCCTCGGCCGCGGCGCCGCCTCGTCCTGCGCGAGGGCAACCAGCTCCGCCCGTGACCACTCCTAGCGATCGATAGGGCAGACTCCTGGCGTGCGTCGCCGCGTCGTTCTCCTCGTCTACCTCGCCCTCTTCGTCGGCGAGCTGTCGTGGCAGGGCGTCGCGCCCCTGATCCCCACGTACGTCGAGACGTTCGACCTGACCGACGCTGCCGGCGGCATCGTCCTCTCGCTCGCGAGCTTCGGGATCCTGGTGACGTCGTTGCCCGCGGGCTACATCACCCGCCACGTCCCCCCGCGACCGCTCACGATCCTGGCCATGGGCGTCATCGCGCTCTCCGACCTGCTCATGATCGTGGCGCCGAGCTACCCCACGATCGTGCTGGCCCGCCTCGTCTTCGGCGTCGGCTTCGGCACCCTGTGGGTCTCGATGGCCGCCTGGCTGGACGACGCCGCGGGCGACGACAGCCCGCGCGTGCTGGCCGCCACCACAGCCGTCGTCGGCGTCGGAGCCCTGCTCGGGCCGGCGTACACCGGCGCTGTCGCCGAGCGGTTCGGGCTCAACGCGCCCTTCGTCGGGCTCGCCGTCGTGACGCTGGCCCTGCTGGTCCTGCTGCTCGTCGACCGCTCCGGGACGGGCATGCGCAAGGACCCGGCCCCGCCCGTGCGCGAGCTGGTGTCGGCGGTCGGTCGCGACTGGGATCTGAGCACGATGATCCTTCTGACGGTGGCCGCGTCGATGGTGTGGCTCACCGCCGACCTGCTGGTGCCGCTGCGGATGGGACGGGCGGACTGGAACGCTGCGCAGATCGGCGTCGCGTTCTCGCTGTCGTCGCTCATCTTCGTGGCCGCGAGCGCGCTCACCGCGCGACGAGCCGACCGGCTCACGCGGCACTCCGTCGTGGCGCTCGCCACCGGAGTGCTCGCCGCGTTCACGATGGTGCCGGCGCTCCTCGCGGGCGTTCCGGCGTCGGTCGTGTTCCTCCTCGGCGCGAGCGTCACCACCGGTGTCACCATCGCGCTCACGTTCCCGTTCGGCCTGCTGGCGGTCGAGCGCGGCAAGGTCACGGTGCCGGTGATGTCGGCGCTGTCGAACATCGTCTGGGCGCTGTCGGGGATCCTCGGCCCGGTCATGGGCGGCGCGTTCGCCGAGTGGGCGGGCGACCAGGTCGCGTTCGGCGTGCTCGCCGGGCTCTGCGTGGTCGTCGCGCTCGCCGTGGGTCGGGCGCACGTGCGTTCACGCGCGGACTGACCCGCACTAGGGTCGGGGCGTTCCGTACCCGACCGCACGGAGGCCGCCGTGGCGCACGTCGTCGACTTCACCACCGTCTCGACCGAGGGGCTCGAGTCCTCGCCCGTCGGCGCTGCGCTCGCGGGTCTGCGGGCCAACGAGGCACGCTACTTCGCGAACAAGTACGACCACGTCTTCACCACCGAGAAGGCGACGTCGGCCAAGGGCAAGAAGATCGTGGCGTACGTCGCGAAGGTGCTCGAGGACGAGCGCGGCATCGTCATCGCGTCCCCGCCCCTCGAGGCGACCGAGATGGTGCTCGACGGCGTCCGCTGGAGCTACGTCTTCTACGAGTCGGGCCTGTCGATCAACGTGCTCTACACCCTCGAGGACAAGGGCAAGCGCGCGGTGGGCTTCAAGCTCTCCGACGGCATGGACGTGCCCGAGGAGCTCTCGGCGTTCAAGTTCGCCCGCCAGAAGTCCAAGCTCGCCGGCACCATCCGCGGCTCCTACTTCGTCGTCAAGGGCGAGTACTGACCCCCACCCACCCACCCGCCCCGCCGATCGACGCCACCGCGCAATATCCGGCAATATGTGCGGGTGTCCGTTAGCGCCGCCCAGGCCGATGCCTTCTACACCGAGGTACTCCGCGAGGGCGTTGTCTGGGGGGTGAAGGACGCGGGAGGCTTCCCTGCGCCGCTCGGAGCGGACGGCGTGCGGGCTATGCCGTTCTGGTCGCTGCGAAGCCGCGCCGAGCGAATCCTCGAGGCCGTCCCCGCTTACGCCGAGTTCGAGCCGGTCGAGATCCCGCTCGCGGACTGGCGGACCCGCTGGCTTCCGGACCTGGGAAGCAAAGGTGCCCGCATCGGCCTGAACTGGTCGGGCATGAAGGCCACCGGCTACGACATCGAGCCTGACGCGGTGGAACAGGCCCTAGCGTCCAGAGAGACGCCTCACCCCTAAGTGCCGATCTCGCTCGCTTCTGGATGAGCGGCGGGACGTGCCGGCCACGCGGTGACGGGTGGTGCGCCCTTCGTCAGGGCTGGGGTCTCGGCGGCGGGTGGAACGTCCAACAGCCGGTCTCGTGCGCGGCAGTGCCCCGCGTACGAGACATCGTCCAGCCGCCCTCGTGGACGGACATGTGGTGGCGGACGCAGAGCAGCGCAAGATTGTCGAGATCGGTCGGACCGTCGTCGTCCCACTCCTGGACGTGGTGGGCGTGGCAACGACGCGGGTGCGCGCGACAGCCGGGGAAGACGCAGTGCCGGTCGCGCGCCTCGAGGGCGCGGCGCTGGGCGAGGGTGACCGTGCGCTTGCTCCGTCCGACGTAGAGGACCGCGACCGCGGTGCTCATGAGGAGTCGCGTCAGGTTCCGGAGCCGGTGGCGCTCGGCGTCGCCCTCGTCGGCCGACTCGCCCTCTCGGGCATCAGGTTCGAGAGCCGCCTCGAGCACCGCGTCGGGCAGCTGCTCGACGACGACGGGGGTGACGTCGGAGTCGCACAGGATTCGGCGGACGGTGTCCGAGCCGATCACGACGTTCGTGTCGCTGCCCGGCATCACGAGCTCGCCGCCGAGCCCTGCCTCGAGCGCGGCAGCAGTCACCTGCACCGTGATGTGCGGGGCTACACCGTGGTGGGTGCCGAGGTCGCCGCGGGCCAGCAGGTCGTGGGCGACCTCGCCGGCCGCGACGGCGAGCGCGTGGTCCCAGCGGTCCTTGCCCGACAGGCCGGCAGCCTGCGCGGCGCCGCACTCGCACCACCGCCGCTGCGGCGATCCGTGCTGCGGCGGCGTGGCGAGCGGGCACGTCGGGTCGTGGACGACGGCCGGGTCGCGGTCGACCACGCGCGCGGCGTACATCGCGAGCACGGTGATGAGCGCGGCGGCGTTCTCGTTGAGCAGCGCCGCGCGGATCTCGGTGATCGGCCCGACCTGCGCCCAGGTCAGGGACTGCTCGTCGTAGGCCTCGGCGACGGCCCGGGCCTCCCCTGCCGAGTCGGCCAGCAGCCGCAGGCGGGCGACCGCGCGCTTGAGGTCTCCTGCGGTCCCGGCGATCGCGACAGGGAGCAGCACCTCGACCGCCTCCTCGCGCAGCCGTGCCTTCTCGTGACGCGGCGCCGTGACCGTGGCGAGCACACCGGACACTCCCGAGGTGAGCTCGCGCACCGAGTCGCCCGAGATGTCGCCGGCGAGCCACGCGCGGCGCACCGGCTCCGAGTGCTCGCGCAGATCGCGACCGCGCGCCAGCACCGCCTTGGCCGCGTGCGGTGAGCAGCCGGCCTCGACCTGCAGCCACCGGCTGGGCGACGCGTACCTGCCCGCGATCAGCGTGCCCGATGCCGGGCCGGCGACGGCGGTGACGTGCCCGGCCGTCACCGTCGCTGCGGCGGTCGCGCGGTCGGAGACCTTGAGCAGCCGGGTCACGAGGTCTGCGGCGACATCCGGGTGGATCGATCCGAGATCCAGGCGCTCCCGGTCCGCCAGGGCACCGGCGACCAGTGCGGAGTCGGCCTCCATGCGCTCGAGCGCAGCGCACAGCTCGGGGACCGAGACGGTCCCCGAGCCAGGTGGCGTGGTCGAGCTCATGACGACGACCCTAGCCACGGGGTCTGACAGTCCGGCTCCCGTCAGACCCGTTGCAGCGCAGCAGGTTTCAGCCGTCAGCGAACCCTGCTCGACCTCGTCCCCCATGCCTCCCCGCCCGTGTGCACGGATGCCCTCGGGCCGGACTCGGGCCGGACTCGGGCCAGGCCTGCGTCGCCACGTCACGAGTTCCGTGTCGCCGCCGCGCCGCGCGACGTGAGGCCGGACGCGGCACCCACAGGTCCGGGAAACGGACGTCTGGGCGCGCTCCAACCGCTACGTTGCCCGCCATGAGCGACGAGATGCACGGACACGTCCCGACCGCGAGCGAGGTCGCCGAGCTCGACCTCACCACCGACGCGGTCCAGGAGACCCAGCACCTGCAGCGGCACTTCGGCCGCCGCGAGATCCTGCTGTTCACCATCTGCACGCTCGTGGGCGTCGACTCGATCGGTGCGATCGCGGCTTCCGGCCCTGAAGCGTTCAGCTGGTTGATCCTCCTGGGCCTGATCTTCTTCGTGCCCCAGGGTCTGCTCTTCGCGGAGCTCGGCACCGCGTTCCCGGAGGAGGGCGGGCCCTACATCTGGGCGCGCCTGGCCTTCGGCCGCCTCGTCGGCGCGGTCAACAACTTCCTCTACTGGGTGACCAACCCGGTGTGGTTCGGCGGCACGCTCGCGGTCCTCTCGATCACCACTCTGGCCAGCTTCTTCCACGACGGCGAGTCGTTCGGCTTCTTCTGGGCCATGGTCATCGGCCTGGTGTTCATCTGGATCGGCACGCTGGCGGCGATCCAGGTTCGGCAGGAGAAGGACCTGTCGTGTGTCTTACGACCAGGGACGGCTCACTTCGGTTTGCGCTCGGATGCCTCTGGAAGGCCTGTCTGCCCGGGGTCGCGCTCGGTTGGTCCTACTGGGCTCCGAACGCCAGCCGGCGATGGTGCCAGGAGCTGGCGCAGAGCTCCGGCGAGGAACCGAGCGTTGCGCCGCGTCGCTCGTCTGCTACGACGCCGTTGCTCGCGCGCTACTCGCCGTTGCTCGCGCGTGCTTCGCCCTGCTACGGTTCGATGTACGTCATCATCGCAACCGAAGGAGGTGGCTCGCATGCTCCTCACCGTGGACGTGCCCGAGCACCAGTACGTCGACGTCCTGACCGCGGTCCGCGACGTGCTCGCCGCTGACCCTGTTCCGAGCACGGACGCTGAGCCGCGGATCCGGGAGGCCGGTAACGACAAGCGCCCCTGGACCGGCCCGGCGGCGGCCGACGACGCCGCCGCTGTGCTGACCACCACCACCGACGCCGCGCTCGCGCTGCTCGACGTCTTCCTCGACGAGCCTGGGCTGCGCCTGACCCAGGCCGAGCTCGCCGCCCGCCTGGACCTGCCGGGCGGCACGGTGTCCAGCTACCGGCAGCTGCTGGGCAAGCAGTCGTTCCGCTACGGCGAGCGGCTCAACCCGCTGAGCGCGGACACCACCGTCACGCCCACCGTGTGGTACCTGCGTCCGGAGGCCGGCGAGGCGTTCACCGCCGCCCGCACCGCGCGGGCGGCGCGATGAGCACCGGCGACGACGGCCGGGTGTGGGTGCTCAGCTCGTCCACGCCATCGGCAGCGGCCGGCAACGGCAAGCACTACAAGAACTGCCCCACGTTCCAGCAGCCGGCGCGGCGCGGCACCGAAGCCGAGCTGGCTGCGCTGCCCCCGTGCTCCAAGTGCGGGCCTGACCAGGCGTCGAGCACGGCCCTGGCGACCTGCCCGCAGTGCCATCTCGTGCTGACCCCGGCAGGTCTCTGCCCCGACCACGGGCCGCTGCGCTGATGGCCAGAGCGACTGCGCGCCGCTGCTCCAGCTGCGGCGGAACGCCGGACGCCCTCGCCGTGCGGGTCCTGGTCCCGGGCGCACCGGACGTCCCTGGCCGAGTGCTGCTGTCCTGCCCTGGCTGCCGCGCGGACCTCCCGGCGGCCGCGTTCACCGCGCTGGTGCCGCTGGCCGTCCTCGATGACCACACGGACGTGCTCATGACCTCGCTGTACCGGCACCGGGTCACCGCGACCGACCCTCCAGGCGCCGCCGACACGCTGGGCACGACCAGCCGCGGATGGGTCCCGGCGGCCCAGCGCATCATCGACGCCACGGCACGCTGACGATCCATGGCGCCCTCGGGCTTGACGGCCACGGCGCCGACCCGCCGGTGTTCACGATGATGCGTCACTCGGACCCAGACGTGGCCGACCGACCTGGCGCCAGTTGACCGTGCGCCATGACGCCTCGCGTACCGTTGGAGTTGGAGGCCCCATGACGACCGACCCGACCGTGCTGCCGGACGACGACGGCTGGTTCATCACGCAGACGTCCGGCCCGATGAGCCAGGGCGGCACCGAGGAGATGGTGGTGTTCCGCGGCCCTCGGCCGGTCTCGCCTCGGGAGACCAAGATGTCGACCGATCATGAGTCCAAAGCTGGGTCCGGCCCGCCCGAGGCAGCATCACCCTGACTGAGAGGGTGTGTCACCAGTTCAGCGCCGCGCGATAACCGGCATGCTGACTCGCATGGGGAAGGTCGCCGAGAAGTGGCGCAAGACAGTTGAGCCGTACTTCGGATTCGTCGCCGACTCGGGGTTCACCAACGTCGAGGTGGATGACAGTTCCTTCTGGTCTCTCTGGGTGCAGTTCCGATCCGCGACCGCCGCCATCCGCGTAAGCAAGAGCAACGAGTTCAACCGCGCCGAGGTCGAGTTGATCCGCCTGGTGGACGGGCAGGTTCCGCCGTACCCGATCTGGATCACCGATGACCGGATCGACTGGGTGCTCTTGGACAACGTCGTGAAGGTCCGTCAACCCCACCTGATGGCGGAGGTAGCAGGGCATACCGGCCTCGGGACGGCACAAGTTGATGAGCAACTGAGGTTCTGGGCGCAAGTGCTACGTGACGTAGCGGGCGAGTTCCTGGGTGGCGACTTTGCGCCCATGGACGAGGCCGCTGTCTTCATCCGGAGCCAGGTGGCGGCGCATCCGCAACAAGTCCAGGTGTGGATCCCGAGCGATGCGCCACCCGAAGCGGACGCGAAGCGGGCCGACGAGGTCCGAGGCACGGTTCCGCCTACGGTCGGGGTATCCGTTCGCCGCTACCGTCGTGGATCAGCGTCCGATCGGTGACAGTGCTCGCGCATACGTGCCGTTATCGCCCGCCGGCGTCCCCCGAGTGGGGACACCCGCTGAGTCTGTGTCAGGTCGATGTGGCGACCGCCCTGCGACGAGCCTCGCCCTTCTGCGGAGCGCTCACCGCGCTTTCGGGACGGCGGGATCGTCCCGACTGTTGCGGCGGGCCGCACGTCCCGCGCTCCGTGGGTCTGCTCCGCTACGGTCCCACTTGACCAGCAGTGGCAAGGGGGACGAAGTGAACGAGCAGGCGTGGCACCAGGCCAGGCTCATCCCGACATCGGGCATCAACGGCGCGGAGGAGCAGGAGCGGCGTGCGACGTCCGCGCTGCTCGCGGTCATGAGCGCGGTCAAGGAGTTCGGCCGCGTCCTGACCCAGCGGTACGGCGCCCCGGCCGGACCGATCGAGACCTACATCGAGGTGCCGTTCCTGCTCGGCGAGAAGAAGGTGTACCCCGACGGCCTCATCCGCGTCACGCGCGGCAGCCGCACCTGGACCGCGCTCGTCGAGGTGAAGACCGGCACGAACGCGCTCGCCGCCGAGCAGCTCGAGAACTACCTCGACGTCGCCCGCGAGCAGAACTACGACGCGCTCATCACCATCTCGAACGAGATCCCCGCCATCGCCGGCACCCACCCGACCAAGGTCGACAAGCGCAAGCTGCGCAAGGTCGCGCTGCACCACCTGTCGTGGGCGCAGGTGCTGTCCGAGGCCGTGCTGCAGAAGGACATCCGCGGCGTCGCCGACCCTGACCAGGCGTGGATCCTCGGGGAGCTCATCCGCTACCTCGAGCACCCTCGCTCCGGCGCGCTCGAGTTCGACGACATGGGCGAGACGTGGGTCGCCGTCCGCGAGGCGGTCGCTGCCAGCACTCTCCGTGCCACCGACAGGGGCGTCGCCGAGGTCGCCACCCGCTTCGACGCCCTCATGACCTTCACCTCGCTGCGCCTGGGTCGTCAGCTCGGCATCGAGGTCACCCCGCTCCTCTCGCGGCGCGAGCTCGCCGAACCGACCCTGCGCACCCAGGCGCTGGTGGGCTCGCTCGTCTCGCACGGCCAGCTCACCGGGACCATCCGCATCCCCGACACGGTGGGTCCGCTCGTCGTCACCGCGGACCTCCGCGCCGGACGCGTCACCTGCCACGTGGACGTGGACGCCCCGCGCGAAGGTCGCCCGGCCACGCGCGTGAACTGGCTCGTGCGCCAGCTCAAGGAGGCACCCGAGACCGTCCGCGTCGAGGCGTTCGTCGCGCACGGCCGCGGCACGTCGGCGGCTGAGCTTCTGCGCGTTGTGCGCGAGAACCCCGCCGCACTGCTGACCGAACAGGGCAAGGAGCTGCGAGCCTTCCGAGTCGCGGTCTCCACCCCGCTCGGCTCCAAGCGCGGCCGCGGCCGCGGCAGCTTCATCGACAGCGTCCTCGACGCCGTGGACGCGTTCTACACCGACGTGGTGCAGAACCTGCGAGCCTGGTCGGCCAGTCCCCCGAAGCTCCGCCAGGACGGCGACCGGGTGCTCGTCGAGGAGCAGGAGGTCGCGACGCCACTCGTCTCGACGGCCTTGTCCAGTCAGGACGGCACGGAGGACGGCGAGGAGCAGCAGTACGAGGAGCAGCCCTCGACGCCGGCCGACTCAGCTGCTGGCGGACGTGAGGAGCCCGTCGCTACGGCGGCGAGCGAGGACGAGGTCCCTGTCGCGCATGAGTGAGCCTGCTCGTCCGGAACGGGACGAAGCGCAGGTCGACGACGCGCAGGGTCTCGCGTCACGCGAGTACATGATGGCTGTGGGCCAGGTCACGGTCGGTTCGTCGTCGCTCGACCATGCCCTCCGCCTCCTCCACGCGGCCAGCACCGTGGACAGACCCAGCGACCCACCCGTCGACGCCGACCCTTGGGGCCTCGTGGACATGAGGACTCCTCACGACCGGCTGGAGCGGGAGACCCGACGAGCGTGGCGTCGGTGGCTCGAGGCGGGTGCCTTGTCCGGCGAGGAGGTTCGGTCGGGCCGCGACTGGACGCGTGAGGCGCTAACCCTGCTGGAGCGACGAGACCAGGTGGTTCACGCCCTGTGGCGAGTGGACCCGCTCGCACCGGAGGGTGTTCACGGGCGGCACGTGCGCACGGACCACCTGGTGCCCCGCCTGACGGAGATGCAGGACCTCTCAGCGCTCATCCGGGACCACCTGGCCGACGAGCGCCTGGTCCTCGTCTGGACTGGCATCGCGCGGGCTCGCCAGAGTGCCGACTCCTGACACGCCCGGTGCGGCGCCCCCGGTGTAGTCGCCCACCCGGTACGGGTTGGGGCGCCGTCGCGAAGCTGGGCGGTAGCGGCCCGCCGGGGCGCCGCCCCGGCTGGGCTGGCGGCGGGGGTCGGTCGGCGCGTTGAGTTCCGCGGCGTACGTGCGAAGCCGCGCCAGGGCGCTCGCCGCGGCGACCTGAGCCGGGTTGGTCGTGACGGGAGTCGTGACCGACGCCAACAGGTCGAGCGCGTCCTCAAGGTGCCCACGGCCGGTGAGCTGCTCCGCCACGCGGATGGCCAGCCACGGCTCGTAGCGCTGAAGCCGCAGTGTCTCAGCGAGCGCGAGCACGGCGGAAGCCCGCTGCGGCTGGCGGCTGCGGACGTACTGCCGCATGGTCAGCCACGCGACGTGCCCCGCGAGCTCGGGCGCCGTGTCAGCCCACGCCTCGATGTCGCCGTTCCGCCCGCAGAGCGCGCTCAGCCTGTCGTCGCTGATCTCCCCGGCCGGGGTCACGAGCAAGGAGCCTGCGGCGTACTCGTGCGCCACGTCCAACGGGCACGGCTGGCCGCTGCGGCAGTCAGGGCAGGCGTGCTTGGGCTCGCACCGCGGAGCGTTCTGGATGAGGTCGCGGACTCCTCTCCACCACTGCACCTCGCGTCGCTGCTGTGGGGTGAGCGCCCGCATGAGGACTCCGAGCAGCGTGGCCCGCTGACCCGGCTCCGTCAGCGCGGGCAGCATCGCGTCGAGCTGGGTGAACAGGACCGGGTTGGACAGATCGAAGGCCGCGCACTCCTCCTGCAGCAGCGGACACAGCATGCGAGCGCACTCCTGGGCACGGTCCAGCCAGTCGTCGAGCTCGCCGGGCGTGACGTGCCGTGGGTCGAGCAGCGCGCCGGTGTGTCGAGCCAGGTGGATGGGGTCGAACGCGTACGGGTCGTCCGTGGCGCGGCGGCCGATGTAGGCCGACCCAGTCATGTGAGCCGTGGTACCGGGGCTGTGCTCGGCCAGCAGTTCGTCAATGGCCACGGCGGTGCCATGGGTGGCCGCGTGGGCGAGCAGCGCCAGCAGGAGGCTCGCGCACAGCTCAGCGTCGTCGCGCGCGTGGTGGTAGAGCCGCCCATCCGGTCGCAGCCGTCGCTCGTACTTGAGGGACGGCACGGTGACGGGGAGCGCCTGCGCCAGGAGCTCGAGGCTCGGCTGACGGCCCAGGCCGTCCCGGGCGTACCCCAAGGCGGCCGGCAAGGTCATGGTGTCCAGGACCGGCCGGTCAGGGACGGGCAGCCCGGCCAGCGCGCACTCGTTGCGGAGGACGGCAGCGTCGTACGGGGCGTTATGCGCGACGAAGATGGCGGTCGGGTCCGCCAGAGCCGCAAGCAGCCCCACGGCCGCGGTCGCGAACGGTTCCGCCGTGGCGGCGCGGGCGTCGTCGATGCCGTGGACCTTGTAGCTCGCCCGCGAGATGGGCACGGGGGGTCGCACCAGCGCGTGTCCGGAGAGATGTCCAGCTCGGCGCCCCCCGCGGATGGTGACGTAGCCGAGTTCGACCGCCCGCTGGGGGCCGCCCTCGTCGGCCGTGGTCTCGAAGTCGACGACCACGAACGTGCGGGAGGTCAGGGCGTTCAGGCCGTCGACTTCGGGGAGGTAGACCGTCATGGCTGGGCCTGGACCTCGTCGGAGAACAGCCGGGCCTCGATAAGGGAGGGGACCAGGCCAGCATCCCGCAGCGAGGCGTAGCGGCGACGCCGGCGGCGTCGGTGCACGACGCCGGTCGGCGTGAGGAGCGCGGTTCGAGCAGTGGGCAGCGTGAACGGGTCGACCACCGGCACCTCGGCGCTGGTCGGGTCGTGGTCCCACACGACGGCTTCGTCGTCCATGAGCAGCGGGGGCTGGCGGTCGTCGTAGGTCCGCATGCGAGTGGCCCATCCGCCGTGGTCGTCGGCGAGGTTGTCGTCGCGCAGCAACTGGGCAACCTCGAGGCGGTCGCGCAGCAGCCGGTTGTCCGCGCAGGTGACCAGATCCAGGAGCCCGTTCAGGCGGGCCACGTTGCCGTAGCGCTGGGAGCGGTTCCGCAGGATGTCCTTCAGCTCGTTCCTGGCCTTGTTCTCGATGCCGGAGTTCGAGGCCGGGAGGTGGGGATGGGCCGCGAGGGTCGGGATGACCGCCGCGATGCTGTCGCGGTAGATGTCGCGGCGTGCCCGGATGGGCGCGCCCGGTGCCCCGGCCGAGGTGGCCAACTGCTCGAACTCGTCCCACCAGGCGATCCAGCGGTCCACGCCGTTCTCGACGAGCCAGTCCCGGCTGACCAGGTTCAGGTGGTCCAGGAGCTGCGGTAGCGGCTCGCTGGCTTTGCCGACGGGCCTGGAGTACTCGGGCACCTTGCCGAACATGTCCCGGATGCCGCGGTCGAAGTGGAACAGGCTGGGCAGCCAGGTGACGTGGTGGCCGGCGTAGTACTCCCGGAGTGCGGCCTGGATGGAGCCGGCGAAGTCGCTGACGACGACATCGGGGACCGTGCCGAGTTCGGCGAAGACCAGCCACCACGCCTCCGGGGTGCCCGTGCCGGGGAACGCGCGCACCAGGCGCAGCTGGTGCTCCCGGCGCAGTGGTCCGCCGGTCTGGCGTGGCGGTCGCCACCAGACCTCGGAGACGGCGAACAGCGTGTAGACGATCCGAGACGGCCCCCGGTCCAGCCGGACCAGGATGGGGATCTCGTCCAGCACGTAGGTGATGGGCTTGGCCGGCAGCTCACCGCGGCTGCGGGCATCGGAGCCGGCCTCGACGAGCGCCCGTTCACGGTCGTGGAGGTTCCGCATCAGTTCGGCGAACAGGACCGGGCTGTACTGCTCGACGAGGTCTGCCGCGAGGTGCCAGGCTGACCGGCCTTGGCGCGCGCGCCAGGACTCGCTCCGGCTCGGTCCGCCTGTGTCTTGCTGGTCGCCCGGCCCAGTTGCCGGTGTGGCCTCCGGCTCGAGCTCCGTTGGCCCGTCGTGGAGTCCGGCGTGCTCCCGTGCCCTCTCGGCGGCCTCCCGCAGGACGAGCGACGACTTGGCGTAGGAGTCACCCTTCGACAGGCCGATGAGGCAGTCGACGACGCCCATGAGCGGCCAGGAACTGCGTCGAGATGACGCCTGAGGCCCCCGGTGCGGCCCGGTCAGAACCTCGCACTCCCGGCAGTGGTCGCGCCTGTTGCCGACCCACTCCCGAGGCAGCGGGAGCGTGAACCGGTGTGACTCCGTCGAGCCGACTGGAGTGCACCGATAGCGCTGACGAGGCACCCGCTTGCCGATGCGACCCGCACGGACCACCGCCGAGCCCTTGTGGTCCGGACGTGGGCACCTCGGCGGGGCGGTGAAGACCACTTCCGTCGGGTCCTCGCCCACCGGCAGCCGGAACGTGTGGGCCCTGCGCCCGCCCCCGGCTGTGCACGCGTAGCGCTGCCAGGTGAGGCCGCCGGCGTCGGTGTACTGCCCGTGGCGGCGCACCCGAGACCCCCGGTGCGACGGCCTCGGGCACGGCGCAACCTGCTGGGCCTTCCGCGGCACTGGGCTCACCACCAGAACGTGGCCGGCGGGTCCGGCCGCTCACGCCTTCATCGTCGGCGGCGTCGGGGACACGACTTGTGCCGCGGTAGCCCACATGGAGGGCCTTCTCCTGCCGAACCTGCGGCGATCCTCTCGTTCTCCGTCGGCAAGTGGATCCCGATCAGCGGCGCCTACGCCCGCTTCCTGCTGCTCGGCTTCTTCACCGTCTCGGTGATCGTGTTCGCTTTCAAGAACGGCGTGAAGGGCGTGACCGCGCCCGGCGACTTCTCCATCACCTACACGGGTTTCGTCGCCCTCGTCGGCCTCATCATGTTCAGCCTCGTCGGCTTCGAGCTGCCCAACACCGCCGGCGACGAGATGAAGGACGCGCAGAAGGACGTCCCCTACTCCATCGGTCGTTCGGCGATCGCGTCGATCCTGCTCTACGGCATCCCGGTGCTCGGCATCCTCGTCGTCCTCCCGCTCGACCAGGTCACCAACATCGGCGGCTTCATCGACGCCATCAAGTCGGTGTTCACCGTCTACGGCGGTTCGATCGCCGAGGACGGCACGGCGACGCTCGAGGGCTGGGGCCTCGTCCTCGGGGACTTCGCCGCCATCCTGTTCGTCCTCTGCACGCTGTCGTCGGGCACCACCTGGATCATGGGCTCCGACCGCGCCCTGGCGGTATCCGGCTACGACGGCGCGGCGCCCCGCGCCCTGGGCCGGTTCAGCCCCCGGTTCGGTACGCCCGTCACGGTCAACGTCCTGTCGGGTCTGCTCTCGACCGCCGTGCTCGCCGCGGTCCTCTACATGGACGAGCAGTCCGACGCCGGGGCCGCGAAGTACTTCGGCGCGATCCTCGGCATCGCCGTCTCGACGACCCTCATCTCCTACATCGGCGTCTTCCCCGCACTGTGGCGCCTGCGGCGCAAGCTGCCGGACCACCCGCGCCCCTTCCGCGCGCCTGCCGCCGGCTTCATCTCGATCTGGCTCACGCTGCTCGTGGTGTTCGCGTCGATCCAGCTCATCGTCCCGGGCTGGCCCACGGGCTGGTTCTCCGACGACTTCCGCCCCGACGGCTGGGAGTACGACGAGCGCTGGACCTACCTGTTCACCGAGCTCGGCCCGCTGGTGCTCTTCGTCGTGATCGGCGTCCTGTTCTGGGTGCTCGGCGCGAAGACGCGCCAGGACACCGGCGAGGCGGCGGTCCACGCCGCAGAGGTCGTGGAGCACCACGACTGACCGACGACGCTGCCGTACGACGAGGGCGCCCTGGGCTCAGCCCCGGGCGCCCTCGCGCGCTGCCCGCGCGGTCTTGCGGGCGATGTCCTCGAGCGCCGCACGCGTCGCAGCCTTCGCCTCGTACTCCGCCACCCGGTCCTTGAGCACGCGCGCGGGCACGCCGCCGGCGACGGCCATGGGCGGGACGTCCCCCCGGACCACGGCGTGCGCCGCGAGGACGCAGCCGCGCCCCACCGTGCTCCCCCTCAGCACGGTGACCTTCGTGCCGACCCAGCAGTCGGGTCCGATCCGCACCGGTGCCTTGATGATGCCCTGGTCCTTGATCGGCACGTGGATGTCGTCGTAGACGTGGTCGAAGTCGCAGACATAGACCCAGTCCGCGACGATCGTGCCCGCACCGATCTCGACGTCGAGGTAGCAGTTCACGGTGTTGTCGCGGCCCAGCACGCACTTGTCGCCGACGCGCAGCGTGCCCTCGTGGGCACGCAGCCGGTTCTCGGCCCCGAGGTGCACCCAGCGGCCGAGGACCAGCCGGGCGTACCCGGTGCGGGCGAAGAGCTCGACCCGGCGACCGATGAAGACCATGCCGAGGGTGACCACGTCGGGGTGCAGCACCCGCAACCAGAACAACCGCCAGTACCGCAGCAGGTACCACGGCGTGAAGGCACGGTTGCGCCACATCCAGCCGAGAGAGGCAGCCGTGACGTACTTCGCCTGGCGCGGGTCGCGCGGCGGAAGACCGCGCACGCGTCGCGCGACCGACCCGATCCCCTCGAGAAGCACGGCGTCAGAGTACGGCGACGGCCCTGCGACCGCTCAGTCGAGCGGCTTCGTGCCGGTCACGCT
>JAKOVT010000370.1 GCA_029781935.1 Actinomycetes bacterium
GACGCCAGCTCGGTCGCGAAGTGCGGCTTGGTCGCGCGCTCGTAGCCGTGCGTTCCGGCCATCTTCGACGCGTCGGAGAAGTCGAGGGTGAGGACGCCGTCGGACAGGTCGGCGAGCCGGCCGTCGAAGAGCGCGAGCCAGGCCGTGCGGTGCGCCCGCTCGAGGTCGTCGAGGACCTCGATCCAGCGCAGCTTGAGCATCGTGAGCATCGCCGCGTCGTCCACGTGCCGACGCTATCCGCAGCGTCGACGTGACGCAGACCGGCGTGCGACACGCTCGCCGCTCGTCCGGGTTCGTGGCCCCCGCGCGGATAGCGTGACGACGTGAAGCGCACGATCCTCCTGGTGCTCGGGGTGCTGACCCTGCTCCTCGGGCTCGCCCTCGTGGCGGCTGGCGGGGTCGTGGCCGCGCTCCTAGGGCAGCAGGAGTCGATCTCCACCCAGCCCGCGCGCATGTCGGGCACCGGCGTCGCCCTCGTGGCCGAGCACATCCGGGTCGACGAGAGCAACGTTCCCATGCCGCAAGGGCTCGGCACGTTGACGCTGTCGGTGACCTCGCCCGACGGCCGAGCGGTGTTCGCCGGCACGGCGACGCCGGACGACCTCGACACCTACCTCACCGGTGCGCCCTACGACGTCGTCGTCGACCTCGCCTCGGGCGGCAAGGCCACGACGCGTCCGGTGCCCGGCACGCAGCAGCCGGCGCCCCCTGCGGGCCAGACCATCTGGGTCCAGCAGAGCACCGGGACCACGGCGAGGATCAGCTCGGACCTCGATCCGACGACGGCGCTGGTCGTCATGAACTCCGATGCGACGCCCGGCGTCACGGCCGACGTCGTCGTCACCTACCGGATCGCGGGCGCCTGGACCGGGTCCTGGATCGCGGTGGGGGTCGGCGTCCTGCTCCTTCTCGTGTCGGTCCTGTTCTTCTGGCGGGCGAGGGTCGCCCGTCGGCGCCGCGACGCGCGCCGTGCCGAGGCCGCCGCCGCGGCGGTGCCGGTCACCGCCACCGACGTCCTTCCGGCCGCCCCGGCCGCACCGTCGGCGCCCGAGGTTCCCGCCTGGGCGGCCGCGCCGGTGGCGCTCAGCGGGGCCGAGCTGGCCGGGCCTCCCACCGGCGGCCTCGTCGTCGAGCGCTCCGCCGACGGCGCCGAGGCAGTCGTCTCCGCGAGCGAGCCGCCACCCGCTGCGCCCCCGCCGCCCGAGGCGGGCTGGTACCCGGGCTCCGTCCCGGCCGCGGTCGCCGCAGCGGCTGCCGCAGCGGCCGGCTCGGAGGAGCAGCCCGGCGGCCCGGTCGTCCCGGTCGACGCGTCCGACCACGCGAGCGCGGAGGACACCGGCAACGACGACGCGGACTCCGGCGACGCGGACACCAGCGACGGCGACACCAGCGACGGCGAGGTCTCGCCCGGACCGACGGCGTCCGACGACGCGGTCGACACCTGGCACGACGAGACCCGTCCCGTCCCGGTGGTCGACACGGCCGCGCCGGATGCGGTCGAGGTGGAGCCGACCCGTTCCGACACGGCGGTCTACGACGAGCTCCGCGCGTGGTTCCGCGACGAGCCCGGCACTCCCGCCCGGCCCGACGGCGAGGGCTAGGGTCGACGCGTGCCCGAGACCCCCCGCCCGTCGGCCGCCCCCGAGGGGTCCGACGGCTCCGGCGCGCACCGCGACGCCGAGGACGAGGTCTCCGACCGGATCCTCACCATCCCCAACCTGCTGTCGTTCCTGCGGCTGCTCGGCGTACCGCTCTTCCTCTGGCTGATCCTGGTGCCGCAGGCCGACACCGCCGCCTTCGTCCTGCTCGCGCTCTCGGGCGTCACCGACTGGCTCGACGGCGTCATCGCCCGCGCCACCGGTGCCACCAGCCGGCTCGGCCAGCTGCTCGACCCGCTCGCCGACCGGCTCTACATCGTCGCCACCCTGGTCGGTCTCGCGCTGCGCGCGATCATCCCGTGGTGGCTCGTCGTGGTGATCGTGGCGCGCGACCTCGTGCTGGCCGTCGTGCTCGCGCGGCTCAAGCGGCGCGGCATCACCGGACTGCCGGTGCACTACCTCGGCAAGGCCGCGACGTTCTGCCTCATGTGGGGCTTCCCGATCCTGCTGCTCGGCACCGGTGCCACCGGCGAGGGCCTCTCCGTGGCGGACGTCGCCCGGGACCTCGGCTGGGCGTTCGCGATCTGGGGCACGGCGCTGTACTGGTGGGCCGGCCTGCTCTACCTCGAGCAGGCGCGCCGGATCCTCGCGGCGCCGGCCGCTCCCGGAGCACCGCCCGCGCACGCCGCGTGACCCGCGGCCGGCAGCCGCCCCGGCCGCGCAACGCGGTCCGCCGGACGCCGGACCTCGGACCGCGCCACCCGCTCCGGGATCGCACCGGACAGCCGTCCGTCGACGCCGCGTCGGCGCCGACCGCGCGTGTACAGTCGCGGCGCGACGTCGCACCCGGCGACGCGGGACCCGTACGAAAGAGGCGCACGCCATGGCCGGTCAGACCCCCGACAACCTGCGCTACACCGCCGAGCACGAGTGGGTCGACGTCGTCGCCGACGGTCGGGCGCGCTTCGGGATCACCGACCACGCGCAGGACGCCCTCGGCGACATCGTCTTCGTGACGCTGCCCGCGCTCGGCGCGGCGGTGACGGCGGGGGAGCCGTGCGGCGAGGTCGAGTCGACCAAGAGCGTGTCCGACATCTACGCCCCCGTCAGCGGCACCGTGGTCGCCCGCAACGACGCCGCGGAGACCAGCCCCGAGACCCTGAACTCCGACCCGTACGGCGACGGGTGGCTCGTCGAGGTCGAGCTGGCCGACGCCGCCCAGCTCGACGCCCTGCTCGACGCGGCGGCGTACCGCGCCCACCTCGAGGGCTGACCGCTCCCGGCCGCCAGGCGCACCACCCGTTCGGCTCACCCTCGACCTCACCTCGAGGGTTGTGCGGCATTGACCAGCACGGCCGCGCCTCCGTAGGGTCGGCTCGAGTCTCGACCGCGGGTCGAGGCACGAACCGACAGGAGTGCGCCATGGCACGCCACTGCGCGCGGTGCGGGCACCTCGCGGACGAGTACGACAAGTTCTGCGCCGCCTGCGGCGCCGGGCTCGCGCCGCTCGCCGACGACTCCGCCGACGCCGCCCCGCAGACCGGCGTCCTCGGGCTGCGGGCGGCCACCGAGGGCGACTCCGCCCCGATGCCGCGGGTCGATCCCACCAGCGTCGGCGGGCTCGCCGCCGGCCAGGGCGTCCTCGTCGTGCTGCGCGGCCCGCAGGAAGGCGCCCGCTTCGACCTCGACCCGGCGCTCGGCACCGTCACGGTCGGCCGGTCCCCGGACTGCGCGCTCTTCCTCGACGACGTCACCGTGTCGCGCCACCACGCCGACCTGCTCGCCGTCGACGGCGCCTGGGAGCTGATCGACACCGGCAGCCTCAACGGCAGCTACGTCAACCGTCGACGCATCGACCGCGCCGTGCTCGTCGGCGGCGACGAGGTCCAGATCGGCAAGTACCGGTTCGTCTACCTCGCCGCGTCGGGAGAGGCGTCATGACCGCCGTCGCCTCGCACGGGCTGATGGGCATCGGCGACGTCCTGGCCGCCCTGCGCCCGGAGTTCCCCGACGTCACCATCTCCAAGATCCGGTTCCTCGAGTCCGAGGGGCTCGTCTCACCGCAGCGCACCTCGAGCGGCTACCGCAAGTTCAGCCACGCCGACGTCGAGCGGCTGCGCTACGTGCTGGCCTGCCAGCGCGACCAGTACCTCCCGCTCAAGGTCATCCGCGACCACCTCGAGGCGATCGACCGCGGCCTCGAGCCCCCGTCGAGCGGCAGCGGAGAGGGTCCGCGCGTCCCGCGCGCCCTGGTCTCCGCCGACGGCCTCCCGTCGTCCGACACCTTCCGCCCCTCGGCCAGCGACGTCCGTCTCTCGCGCAAGGAGCTGCTGGAGTCCAGCGGGCTCGACGACGCCCTCCTCGGACAGCTCGAGGGCTACGGACTGATCTCCAAGCGCGGCTCGCACTACGACGGCGACGCCCTGTCGGTCGCGAGCACGGTCGCGGAGATGGCCGCGTTCGGCATCGAGCCGCGCCACCTGCGCACGTTCAAGGTCGCCGCCGACCGCGAGGTCGGCCTCGTGGAGCAGGTGGTCACGCCGCTGCTGCGCCAGCGCGACCCCGACAGCCAGCAGCGCGCCGAGGACACGATCCGGCAGCTGTCGGCGCTCTCGGTCCGGCTGCACGCCTCGCTGGTGAAGGCCGGGCTCGCGTCCGAGCTGCGTCGCTGACCTCCGCCGCGGGCTCGGCGTACGCCGCAACCGGACGGTCCCTCGCGCGGGGTCGCGCGCGGGCCGGTGATGACTAGGGTGGACGCATGCGCCAGATGGACGTCGTGGGTGTCCGGGTCGAGATGCCCTCCAACCAGCCGATCGTCCTGCTCCGCGAGATCGAGGGCGAGCGCTACCTGCCCATCTGGATCGGCGCCGTCGAGGCCACCGCGATCGCCTTCGCCCAGCAGGGCGTCGTCCCGGCCCGTCCGCTCACCCACGACCTGCTCCGCGACGTCCTCGAGGCGCTCGACCGCCGCCTCGAGGCGGTGCGCATCACCGAGCTGACCGACGGCGTCTTCTACGCCCTGCTCGTGTTCGACGGCGGCGTGGAGGTCAGCGCACGCCCCTCCGACGCGATCGCGCTGGCGCTGCGCACCGGGACGACGATCCACTGCGCCGACCCCGTGCTCGAGGAGGCGGGCATCGCCGTCCCCGACGAGCAGGAGGACGAGGTGGAGAAGTTCCGCGAGTTCCTCGACCAGATCTCGCCCGACGACTTCCTGGGCGGGGGAGCCGCCCCCGAGGAGCGCTGAGCACCGCCCCGCACGGCGCAGACTCTCGACCTCTACCTGAGACTTCTGCCGGTGTGACGGAGGAGTCGGCGTGTCGACCCCTCGGACGTTGACCGGCCCCCCTGCGACCCCTAGCGTTCGAGGCGAACGTCGACGGTGTAACTCTCGCGGTGTGCTTCCCCCATCCCGCGGCATCGAGACGGTGCGGAGGTCGCGATGAGCGGAGTCGACGAGGTCCCCGGGACCCCGGTGCAGGAACGCGCCGCGGCTGCGGACGAGGCGGCCCGCCAGGGGCTGCTCTTCGGCGACGACGCCGCGTCCATCCCCGACGACGTCGGCTTCCGCGGACCGGTCGCCTGCTCGGCCGCCGGCATCACCTACCGCCAGCTCGACTACTGGGCCCGCACCGGTCTGGTCCAGCCGAGCGTGCGGACGGCCGCCGGCTCCGGCAGCCAGCGCCTCTACAGCTTCCGCGACATCCTGGTGCTCAAGGTCATCAAGCGGCTGCTCGACACCGGCGTCTCGCTGCAGAACATCCGCACCGCCGTCGAGCACCTGCGGGAGAGCGGTGTCGACGACCTCGCACAGGTCACGCTCATGAGCGACGGCGCCAGCGTCTACGAGTGCCGCAGCCAGGACGAGGTCATCGACCTCGTGCAGGGCGGTCAGGGTGTCTTCGGCATCGCGGTCGGCCGGGTCTGGCGCGAGGTCGAGGGCAGCCTCGCCGAGCTGCCCAGCGAGCACCTCGACGGAACCCCGGCGACCCCGCCGGTGGTCGAGGGCGACGAGCTCGCCGCGCGGCGCGCCGCGCGCGCCACGGGCTGAGACTCCGCGCGAGCGGAGGTACCCTTCGGGGTACGTCGAGCACCCGGGCGGGAGAGTCCTGTCGCAGCCAGCGGCGGGCGCCGAAGGAGCAACTCCCCGTCAACCTCTCAGGCAGTCCGGACCGTCCGGGCACGGCGTCTCTGGAAAGCGGGACCCACGGGTCCCCGCCGACGGTGCAAGCCGCCTCGTGCGGTGAAGCTCTCAGGCGCGCGGGTTCGCGCGGAAACAGAGGGGGATCACCGGCCGCGCAGCCGCGCGGCGCGCTGGTCCGTCCCCGAGAGAGCCTGCCGTGACCGAGATCCTCGACCCCGCGTCGTCCCTGCTCGACGCCGGAGTGCCCTTCGCCGACCGCCACATCGGGTCCGGTCCTGACGCCGTCGCCCGGATGCTGGCGACCGTCGGCTACCCCTCGCTCGAGGCGCTCGCCGACGCCGCCGTGCCGGCCGCGCTGCGGTGGACCACGGCGCTCGACCTGCCGGCCGCCGCGTCCGAGCCCGAGGTCGCCGCCGAGCTGCGCGCGCTGGCGGCGCGCAACACCGTCGCGCGCTCGATGATCGGCCTGGGCTACCACGACACCCACACACCCGCCGTGATCCGGCGCAACGTGATCGAGAGCCCCGCCTGGTACACGGCGTACACGCCGTACCAGCCCGAGATCAGCCAGGGTCGCCTCGAGGCGCTGCTCGCCTTCCAGACCCTCGTCGCCGACCTCACCGCGCTGCCGGTGGCCGGGTCGTCGCTGCTCGACGAGCCCACTGCGGCCGCCGAGGCGATGACGCTGGCGCGCCGCGCGTCGAAGGTCGGCGGGCACCGCTTCGTGGTCGATGCCGACACCCACCCGCAGACCCTCGCCGTGCTCGCGACCCGCGCCGAACCGCTGGGCATCGAGCTCGACGTCGTCGACCTGTCCGACGGGCTGCCCGAGGGCGAGCTGTTCGGGGTGCTGGTGTCCTACCCGGGCTCGAGCGGCGAGGTCCGCGACATCGCGCCGATCGTCGCCGCGGCCCACGAGCGCGCCGCGATCGTCGCCGTCGCGAGCGACCTGCTCGCGCTCACGCTGCTCACACCGCCCGGAGAGCTCGGCGCCGACGTCGTGGTCGGGTCGGCGCAGCGCTTCGGCGTACCGCTCGGCTTCGGCGGGCCGCACGCCGGATTCATGTCGGTGCGCAGCGGCCTCGAGCGCTCGATGCCGGGTCGTCTGGTCGGTGTCAGCCTCGACGCCGACGGCGCACCGGCGTACCGCCTCGCCCTGCAGACCCGCGAGCAGCACATCCGGCGCGAGAAGGCCACCAGCAACATCTGCACCGCGCAGGTCCTGCTCGCGGTCACGGCCGCGATGTACGCCGCCTACCACGGGCCCGACGGTCTCACGCGGATCGCCGAGCGCACCCACGCGTACGCCGCGACGCTGGCGCGCGGGTTCGTGCGCCTCGGCGTCGACGTGCGCCCCGGCGTCTTCTTCGACACCGTGCACGCGCGCGTGCCGGGTCGCGCGGTCGACGTCGTGCACGCCGCCGAGGATCTCGGCGTGAACCTGCGGCTCGTCGACGCAGACACCGTCGGCATCAGCACCGACGAGACCACCACGCGCGCGGATCTGCTGGCCGTGTGGGCCGCGTTCTCGTCCGTCCTCGGCGTCGCCGGCCTCGACGAGAACGACGTCGAGGCGCTCGCGGTGGCCGAGGGCTTCTCGATCCCCGACCACGTGCGGCGCACGTCGGAGTTCCTGACCCACCCGACCTTCCACGAGCACCGCAGCGAGACCGCGATGCTGCGCTACCTGCGCCGCCTGTCGGACCTCGACATCGCGCTGGACCGCGCGATGATCCCGCTCGGCTCGTGCACGATGAAGCTCAACGCCACCACGGAGATGGAGCCGATCACCCAGCCGGGCTGGGCGTCGATCCACCCGTTCGCGCCGCTGCACCAGGCAGCCGGCTACCTCGAGCTGATCCGCACGCTCGAGGCCTACCTCGTCGAGATCACCGGCTACGACGCCGTCTCGCTGCAGCCCAATGCCGGCAGCCAGGGCGAGTTCTCCGGGCTGCTCGCGATCCGCGGCTACCACCGCGAGCGCGGCGAGGGCCACCGCGACGTCTGCCTCATCCCGAGCAGCGCCCACGGCACCAACGCCGCCAGCGCCGTGATGGCGGGGATGCGCGTCGTCGTCGTGGCGTGCACGGAGGCGGGCGACGTCGACCTCGACGACCTGCGCGCCAAGATCGCCGCGCACGGCGAGAACCTCGCGGCGCTGATGATCACCTACCCCTCGACGTACGGCGTCTACGAGACCACCGTCGGAGAGATCTGCGCGCTCGTGCACGACGCGGGCGGCCAGGTCTATGTCGACGGTGCGAACCTCAACGCGCTCGTCGGGCTGGCCAAGCCGGGCAAGTTCGGCGCCGACGTGTCGCACCTGAACCTGCACAAGACCTTCTGCATCCCGCACGGCGGTGGTGGTCCCGGCGTCGGGCCGGTCGCGGCGCGCGCCCACCTCGCGCCCTACCTTCCGGGGCACCCGCTGCGGCCCGAGGCCGGACCCGTCGGCCGCGGGCACGTCGACGGCGGCACCGGTCCGGTGAGCGGCGCGCCCTGGGGGAGCGCGGGGATCCTGCCGATCCCGTGGGCCTACATCCGCCTCATGGGCGGCGACGGCCTCACCCGGGCGACGATGAACGCCGTGCTCGGCGCGAACTACGTCGCGGCGCGGCTGCGCGACCGCTACCCCGTGCTCTACACCGGCGCGCACGGCCTCGTCGCCCACGAGTGCATCGTCGACCTGCGCGAGATCACCAAGCAGACCGGCGTCACGGTCGACGACGTCGCGAAGCGGCTTATCGACTACGGCTTCCACGCGCCGACCATGTCGTTCCCGGTCGCGGGCACGCTCATGATCGAGCCGACCGAGAGCGAGGACCTCGGCGAGCTCGACCGGTTCTGCGACGCCATGCTCGCGATCCGCGACGAGATCGACGAGGTCGCCGCCGGCCGCTGGGCCGTGGAGGACTCGCCCCTGCGCGGCGCCCCGCACACCGCCGCGTGCCTGCTCGGCGAGTGGGACAAGCTCTACTCCCGCGAGGATGCCGCGTTCCCGGTCGAGTCGCTGCGCGCGCAGAAGTACTGGCCGCCGGTGCGTCGCATCGACGGCGCCTACGGCGACCGCCACCTGGTCTGCTCCTGCCCGAGCCCCGAGGCCTTCGCCGACGCGTAGCAGGAGCCGGCAGCAGGAGCGCGTCGGCGAGAGCGCGTCACCGCTCCCTGCTCGGGTGTTCTGCGGCTCGGAACCACGCCACCGCGCGCGGCTGCGCGTGGGGGACACTCGGCCGGTGACCGATCGCGGATCCCTGGCGGACCCGACGCCCACGACCGGCGGGGCTCGGCCGGGCGCGCCGCGGACGCGGCTGTGGGCCCTGTACCTCGGTGGCTTCCTCGGACCGTTCGGCGGTCAGGTCGTCGTCCCGATGCTCCCCGAGGTCGCCGATGCGCTCGGCACCACCGTGCCGGCGGTGGCGTGGTCGTGGTCGGCGTACACGTTCGCCATGGCCGGGCTCCTGCTCGTGTCGGGCACGCTGTCGGCCCGGTGGGGCCGGGCGCGCACGGTGCGGACCGCGTTCCTGGTCTACGCCGCGGCCACGCTGCTCTGCGGGATCGCGCCGTCGATCGGGTGGTTCTACGCGGGGCGCGTCCTGCAGGGCGCGTCGAACGCCTTCACGACGCCGATCCTCGTCGCCGCCCTGTACGCAGCGGTGCCGCGCGAGCGGCTCGGCCGGGCGCTGGGCAGGTTCGGCAGCCTGCAGGCCGCGGGGATGGCGTTCGCGCCGCTGCTCGGCGGCCTCGCGGCCGTGATCGACTACCGGCTCGCGTTCGTCGCCATCGCGATCGCCTCGGGGCTGCTCGCCCTCGTCCCGCCCGCCGACGCACCGCCTCCCGAGCCGGGTGCGGTGCACGTGTCGCAGCGCGAGCGGTGGCGCTCGCTGCTCAACACCAGGCTGGCCCGGGCCTGCGGCGCGGCGTTCGCGTTCAACTTCTCGGCGGCCGGCGTCATCCTGCTCATCGCGCTGCTCGGCGGCGACCGGTTCGGTCTCGGGCCGTCGGGCCGCGGAGCGGTCGTGGCCGCCCTCGGCACCGCGGGCCTGCTGACGGCGCCGCAGCTCGGGCACCTCGTCGACCGGTTCGGCGTACGCCGGGTGGGTCTGGTCGCCTTCGTGCTGCTGGCGACCGTGACACTCGTGACCGGCCTCGCCGAGACGGTGTGGGGCCTCGTGGTCGCGGCGCTGCTCGCCGGTGCCGCGACGACGGGCTCGCGCATCGTCGTGAACAACCTCGCCGTCACGAGCACGCCGGCCAACCCCGACGGCGCGACCTCGATGTCGATGTCGTGGATGTTCCTCGGATCCGCTGTGGCACCGTTGCTGTGCCTCCCGGCGTACGGCGCGGGCGCGATGCTCGGGTTCGCCGTCACCGCCATCGGCGCCGCGCTCGCCGCGGTCGTCCTCCTGCCGCGTCGGAGCGCGCCCGCCGTCCGCGAGGCCGCCGGCGTGGTCGACCCCCTCTGACCTCTCTCACGTCGCCCACCTGCCCGCCGCTGACGGTCCCTGCACCGTGCCGAGGCGATCGCACCGTGTGCGCGCGGTGGGGTCAGGCGAGGGCGAAGAAGCGGATGCAGACGTCGCCGTCGTCCTCGCGGGCGAGGCCGACGAACACGGTCTCGGTGAGCCAGCGGTGCGCCGGCGCCTCGGTCGTGAACGTGGGGGACGTGCGGTAGTAGTACTCGCGCTCGTCGACCGGCTCGCCGGCGTCGAGACGCGCGGTCACCTCGGGCGAGGCGCGCCAGAAGCCGCGGTTCGTGATGGCGATGAGCGCGCCGTCGTCGGCGCGCAGGACGTAGCGGGCGTCGAGGGTGATCACGCCGTCGCGGTCGACGTACCAGTCCTCACCGCCCGGCAGCACCTCGCCCGACAGCCGGGGCCCGGAGACGGTGCCACCGGTGATCGGTACGACGTGCAGCGCCCCGTGGCTGGACGCACCGCCGACACGCAGGGCCGGGTCGACGTGGACACGCACCTCGAAGGCGGGCTCGAGGACGGGGTCGGGCAGCTCGGTCATGCGGCGATCCTGCCAGCGGTCGAGGCGTGTGGTGCGACCGTCACGGGCCGAGGTCGTGCGCCTGCTCGGCGAGCCAGGCCTCGGCGTCGGCGCGGGTGCCGAACACGCGCGTCATGAGGCCGCGGTTGACCATGGCGTCCTCGTAGAACCGGGCCGTCTCGAGGCTGGCTGCTGCGCCGGCGGGCGCGACCAGTGCCTGGCGGTAGCGGCGCCCGGCGGCCGCCTGCTCGAGCTGGGTCGCAGCCTCGAAGAGCGTCACGACCGACGGGTCGCTGGTGGCCTCGGTGATGTCGGTCAGCACGAGCCAGACGTCGTGCTCCGAGGCCAGCGCCAGCCCGAGGCGCAACGCCGTGGCGACGTCGTCGGTCGTGACGGCGTCGAACCCGCGAACCTCGATGCAGCGGGGCTCCTCGAGGAGGCGAACCGTGCATCCCACTGCCAGAGCTCCTGTCCGTCGTCCGCTTTCCGGTGCACGAGCCTAGCGGCGGACCAGCCGGTCACGAGCGACCCTCGACCTCCTGCGCGTCGAACAGCGACCCCTGCTCGGTCTCGTCCGCGTGCATCCAGTCGGCGAGCACGACCGGCCACCCCTCGTCGCGCAGCACGGCGACCACCGCGCGGTCGTCGTCGACGACGGCCACGATCTCGCCCTCGCGCGCCAGCCGCGACAGAGCCTGGGGCTTGAACACGCGGGCCGGTCGGCGGTCGTCCTCCCGCCGCATCACCAGGCGCCCGTCGGGCAGGCCGTGGCGACGCAACCAGGCGACGGTGAGATCCCGATAGGCCTCGTTGCGTCCCGTGAGATAGGCGATCCGCTGCCCCTCGTCGGCGTAGCGCTGGGCCATCGCGACGCCCTCGGCCAACGGGGTGTCGTCGTCCATCGCGGCGAAGAACGCGTCCCAGCGCTTGGGGCGCCGTTCGAGGTGGTGCAACCGGTGCCGGACGTCGGCCAGCACGCCGTCGACGTCGAACACCGCGATTCCGCGGGGGAGCTCGGTCACCCCGGCGACGCTACCCGTAGGGTCGCGGCATGGCACTCGACCCGGGCCTCGTCCGCGACTCGTACTTCTCCATGGTCCCCATGACCACCACGCTCGGCCTGCGCTTCGAGCACCTCGACCTCGACCGCTGCGTCATGGTCCTGCCCGACAACCCGAACTACCGCAACCACGTGGCCGGACCCCACGCCGGCGCGATGTGGACCTTGGCCGAGTCGGCGTCGGGCGCGCTGGTGTTCGCGAACTTCGGCGACCTCATGGCCGAGGTGACGCCGTTCCCCGTCGAGTCCACGATCCGGTTCCTCAAGGTCGCGTTCGGCGAGGTCACCGCCGTCGCGACGCTGGGCGAGGGCGCCGCCACCGCGGTCGAGACGATGCGAGGCGGCACGCGTCCCGAGTTCACCGTCGAGATCGAGCTGTCGACGGGCGAGGGCGAGGAGCGGCTGGTGACCGGATCCATGACGGTCACCTGGACCCTCAAGCTCAACCGCAAGCCCGAGTAGGCGCCCAGCGCACCTCGCCGGCAGGCGCACGCGGGGCCGCTGCTGGTCGGTCACGCAGCGATCCGAGCAGCGGGCGCCGACCCAGTCGCGCCGCGGTTGCGCGCCCGTCGGCGTGCCCCGTCAGGCCTTCGGCGGCCGCACCAGCGACTCCAGCGAGAGCCGGGCGATGGGGGCGTAGGTGAGGACCGCCGCCGCCGGTCCGTCGACGACGAGCGTGGTGCTGGTGCCGCCGCCGATCCGGGCCTCGCTGGCGTGGTCGAGGTGCATGCGCACGGGGCCCGCCACGACGTCCCACGCCCAGCGGTGCTGCTCCGGGTCGAGCTCGACCACCTCGAACGCAGCGCCGAGGTTCGGTACGACGCCGAACACCGTGCCCGTCACGCCGACGGCGAGGACGTCGGCCGAGCAGTCGACGCGCCGGATCTGCGGCGCCCAGGTGGTCCACAGCTCGGGCTGGGTGTAGCGCTGCCAGACCAGCTCGAGCTCGGCGGTGCCGGCGGCTCGCAGGGTCAGGCGCATGGGCGAATCCTGCCGTGCCTCGCGGCGGCCGGCTCGACCAGGGGGCCGCGCCGTGGTCTGGGCCACGTCCGGCGAGGAACCGCTCGGGAGCGGGCACGACGCCGTACCGTGAGCCCGTGAGCGAGATGACCGAGGCGCGTCCTGGCTGGCTCTCGCGCGACGACCTGGAGTCGTCGCGCGAACGGCTCCCGATCGTCTACGTCGATGCCATCCCGGTGCGCGTCGACGAGCGCGGCGTCGTCACGTCGGTGGGGCTGCTGCTGCGCGCCATGCCCGACGGCAGCATCAGCCGGGCCCCGGTCTCCGGGCGCGTGCTGTACGGCGAGCGCATCCGCGACGCGCTCGTGCGCCACCTCGAGAAGGACCTCGGCCCGATGGCGCTGCCGCGGATCCCTCCGCAGCCGCAGCCGTTCACGGTCGCGGAGTACTTCCCGGACCCGGCTGTCTCGGGGTTCCACGACCCGCGCCAGCACGCCGTGTCGCTGGCGTTCGTGGTGCCGGTCACCGGCGACTGCGTGCCGTCGACCGACGCGCTCGACCTGCAGTGGATGACGCCCGAGGAGTGCGCGGGCGAGGCGGTGGCGCAGGAGATGACGGGCGGCCAGGACCGGTTGCTCCGTCTCGCGCTCGCCTCGGTCGGCCTGCTGCCGTGACCCGGCTCGAGACCGAGCGCCTGCTCCTGCGGACCCTGACAGCCGACGAGGCGGCGGCCATCCGCGACGGCGACCGCATCGGCCGCGCGTGGGCCGACGACTACCCGTCCGACGGAGACGCCGTCGTGGCCGCGGTGATCGGCGAGGCGGGCGACCACTACGACGAGACGGCCGCTCTCGGGGTGCTGCAGATCCTCCGGCGCGAGGACGGCCTCGCGATCGGAGGCATCGGCTTCCTGCACCCGGAGTCCGACGGCGAGATCGAGGTCGGGTACGGCCTGGTGGCATCCGCGCGCCGCCAGGGTTATGCGTCGGAGGCGCTCGCCGCCGTGATCGACCTCGCGGCCGGGCACGGGGTGCCGCGGATGGTGGCCCGTACCGACCTCGACAACACACCCTCGCAGCGCGTGCTCGAGCGCGCCGGCTTCGCCCTCGTCGGCCGCGTCGACGACGGCGAGGGCCCGCAGCTCGCGTGGAGCCGCGAGCTCTCCGGGGCGCCTCGCTAGCCGCGGGCGGGGGCGCGGCGAACGACGAGGTCGGCGAGCAGGTGCTCGGTCGCGTGCGCGATCTCGGCGACCGCGCGGTCGAACGCCTCCTGGTTCGCGGCCGACGGCGCGCGCATCCCGGCGATCTTCCGCACGTACTGCAGCGCCGCCGCGCGCACGTCGGCGTCGGTGACGTCGTCGGTGTACGGCGGCCTCAGGGTCTTGATGCTCCGGCACATCAGGCGTCCTCCTCCTCGGGCCCCAGCGAGCCCGGTTCGTACTCCTCGAGCGGTGTGCGCTCCGTCGCCCACCGGCGCCGCACGGCGTCGGTGATCCGCCACTGCTCCCGCACCTCGTCGCGACCGAGGAAGCGGGTCCGATCCGGTCCGAGGGCGTCGCGCAGCTGGTGCGCCGACGCCGAGAGCCCGTCGTCGGGATGATGCTGGAGCCACGGGACCTCGACGCCGTCCTGCTCGATCCTCAGCCGTCGACCGCTCAGGTCCAGCCCGATCCACGTCGTGCCCACCAGCATCCGGATCACGCGTCGTCCGCCGCCCACGGCCTTCCCGGTGCGCAGGCTCACCGGCACGCGGTCCTGCCAGCGCAGCGAGACGCGCACCCACGTCTCGGTGCCGCGGTCGGGGTCGACACCCGGGTGGTCGACGTAGCCGGTGTAGCGCGCGCGTGCGGCGTGGTCGCCGGAGAGCTCGTGGAGGACCGCGGCGCGCTCGGCCTGCACCTCCGTTGCCGTTGCGGCGTCCTGCGGCGCCGAGAGGACGGCGGCGACGAGCTGGAGCAGGTGGCTCTGCGCCATGTCGACCAGCGCACCGGTGCGGTCGAAGAACGCGGCACGGTCGCCCACCGGGGCGACCTCGTCCCACCAGACGTCGACCGCGTGCACCGGCTCCCCGAGCTGGGCGATCCGACGGCGCACCGCCTCCAGGTCTCGGACCGACCGATGGTGCAGCAGATGGTCGGCGCGCAGCAGCCTGTCCTCGCTCACCGTCTCGCGCAGAGCCGTGTCGAGATCGAGGGCCTCGGACCCGCTGCCGCCGTAAGGCTTCTCGACGACCACGCGCACCCGGTCCGCGGCGTCGGCACGGTGCAGCGCCTCGGCCGCTGCCAGCTGCACCTGCGCAGGAAGGGCGAGATGGACGTAGGTCGCGCCGTCGACCGCCGCGCCCAGGTCGTCGGCGCCGATCTCGCGGTGGTGGTAGTCGATGCGCTCCAGCAGCCCGACCAGCAGGTCGTCGTCGACATCCATGCGCTGACGGCGCACCGAGGCGGCCAGCCGGTCGCGGTACGCCGCGGTGCTCAGGTCGACGCGGTCGACCGCGGAGATGCGAGCGCCCTCGAGGAGCCCGCGCTCCTCGAGCTGCACGAGCGCGGGCGCGACGTGCCTCGTCACCAGGTCGCCGGCGCCGCCGAGGAGGACGAGCCGCTCGTGGTCGGGTGCGGGCACCGGCCCAGTATGCCGTCGGCGGGTCGCCCCACCGAGCTGTCGGCGTACGACGGGGCGTCTGCCAGGATCGACGCATGGATCCCGAGGACCGGTTCGCCGACGCCATCGTCCTCGCCGCGGGCGTGAGCGAGCGGATGGGCGCCGACAAGCTGATGCTCGAGGTGTCGGGGCTGCCGCTGCTCGCGTGGACGCTGCGGGCCGTCGCCGCGGCGGGCACGGTCCGCCGCATCGTGGTCGTCGGGCACGAGTCGCGCCTCGACGTGCTCGCCGAGCAGCCCTGGCTGCGCGCGGTCGCGCCCACGCTCGTCGCGGGCGGCGAGCGGCGCCAGGACTCGGTGGCCAACGGGTTCGCCGCCACCGACGGCGAGGTCGTGCTCATCCACGACGGCGCGCGACCGCTGGTGACCCCCGAGCTCGTCGACCGGGTCGCCGTGGGTGCGAGGGAGCACGGCGCCGCCGTCCCCATCGCACCCGTGCCGGAGAGCATGCGTCAGGTGGTCGACGGCGAGATCGTCGGGATCCTGGACCGGCACGGCCTCTACCGGTCGCAGACCCCGCACGGGATCCGCCACGAGGTGCTGGCCCATGTGTACGAGCAGGTCGACCCGCACGGCACCGAGCTGTTCATCGACGAGACCACGCTGGTGCAGTCGACCGGGTTCCGCGTCTCGACGGTGCCCGGCGAGCAGGCGAACCTGAAGGTCACTCTGCCGGGCGACGAGATGCTGGCCTACGGACTGCTCGAGGCTCGCGTGCGCCACCCGGAGGACTACCCCTGGCTCGACGCCGGGACCGCTCCCGGCTCCTGAGCCGCTGCGCGCACGAAGAGCGGCCGGCGGCCGCGGCGTACCTGGAAGTCGTCGAGCCAGTCGAGGAGCCGGTCGCTGGCGCCGCCCGCCGTGGCGGGTCCGATCTCGGCGAAGCCGGGGAACGCCGACGGCCGCAGCGACGGGTCGGCCGAGGCCACGCCCGCGAGGAAGCGCGTGAGGTCGGCGGGCGCCACGATGCGCGGACCGGGCAGCAGCCGCTCGAGGTGGTCGACGTTGAACCCCCGACGCTCCTTCATCTCCTCGAGGTCCGGCACGTAGAACGCGACCGGCCGGTCCAGCGACAGGAAGTCGGTCCAGACGCTCGAGACGTCGCTGATGACGCCGGACGCGTGGCCGAGCAGCTGGTAGAGCGTGACCCCGGCGGCGTCGAGCTGGGCGGACGTCGCGACCGGGATGCCGAGCCGGTCGAACCGGTCCGCGTCGAGCGGGTGCGGCTTGAGCAGCACCTGGACCCCGAGGCGCTCGCCCGCGTCGCGGGCGGCGTCGACCAGTCCCGCCACCGTGTCGGCCTCGCTGAGCGCGTGGGCGTCGTCCCACTCCCGGTGGCGCGGCCCGCTCGCGGAGCGGTAGGTGGGCAGCCACAGCACGAGCGGGCGGTCCGGGTCGAGGTCCAGAGCCTCGAGCGCCGCGGTGGGGGCGGGCTCGAGGAGCTCGTCGATGCGCGGGTTGCCCACGACGGCGATGGCGTCGGCGGGCAGGTCGAACCGCTCGGAGCGCGCCGATCCCCACAGGCGGGTGCCGGCCACCGCCACGGTGGAGCGGATGAGCTGGGTGTCGCGGACCTTCTTGGGCCCGTCGCCGTGCCACAGGTTCACGACCAACCGGTCCTCGGGCGGCTGCACGGCCGTGTACAGGCCGTGGGTGAAGAACAGCGCCTCCGCCGTCACCGCCGCCCGCCAGCCCGCGCTCGAGTCCTTGCGCAGCCGGCGCACGCGGGTGAGGTCTGCGGCGACGTGCGCGGGCGGTTGGTAGCCCTCGTCGTTGAGCAGCCACACGACATCGCCGGGGTAGCGGCGGCACAGGGCACGCAGCGTCTCGAGGCTGTTGCCCTCCGAGTCGGGCCAGCCGTGCACCGCGACGTGCCGACGCGCGGGGAGGGCGCGCAGCGCGGCCCACCCCGTGGCGCGCATCGCGGTGCGCACCGTCGTCTCCCACGGCATCGACCGATGGTAAACGGAAGGTCAGGTCGTGCGGACCTCCCACCGGGCACGAGAGTGCGCCGATCAGACCTTGCGGATCTCGCGGGGCTGCAGTCCGACGTCGGCGAGCGCCGCGCGCACCAGGGCGTCGTACCGCCCCTCCGCGAGATCGCCGAACGGGTCGCGGGTGTAGGGGAGCAGCTCGCGGAAGGGCAGGCCGAAGGCGGCGCGCATGGCCAGCAGGCGGGCGCGCTCGGGGTCGGCGAGGTCCATCCCTGTCAGGGCGCGGGCAGCGCTCATCTCGCGGACGCCGCGGACGCGGGCCGGCAGCACGGCGACGAGCAGCACCGCGATCGGGAGTCCGGCGGTGATGAACCCGATCGTGCGGGCCAGCAGGTGGACGGCGTCCTGGCCCTGCTGGCCGAGATCGGCGAGGTTCCCGCCGGTGGCGTCGCCCGCGCCGTGGAAGGCGCCGCCGAGCGGGCCGCCCACGATCGGGACGTTCGAGACGGCGTTCCCCACGTCGTCGAACGCGCCCTGGATCCCGTTCCCGGCGCTGCTCACGCCCTGGCCGAGCACGCTGAGCGCGTCGACGAGGTGGTAGACCGAGACCCCCACCCAGACGAACAGCGCGATCAGGCCGAGCACGAGCACGTCGCGCACGATCTGCGCGCGGCGCAGCGTCGGGACGTCCGGGTACAGCGTCAGGTGCTCCCACATGGGAGCGAGGCTAGGGCCGGGTCAGCGCAGCAGCCAGGCGGAGGCGAGAGCGAGCAGCGGGAGGACGCCCTGGATCGCGGCGCCGCGGGCCATCGCCGGCCGCGCCAGCACGAGCACGAGCGCCGCACCGAGCATGAACAGGCAGCCGTAGACGACCAGCGTGCTGCCCTGCGGCTCCCAGCCGCGCCACGAGCCCACCACGCCGACGAGCACGCCGACGCCGAGGAACAGGTTGTAGAAGCCCTGGTTGAGCATCCCGAACGCCACGGTGTCGACGTCGCCTTCCCGTACGCCGAAGACGCGGTAGCCGCGCGTGCGGAACACGACGCTCTCCAGGACGAAGAAGCAGAGGTGGAGCAGTCCGGCGAGACCGGCGAGCACGAGCGCGACTGCGGGCATGGCGCGGACGCTACCGGCGGCCGCGGTCAGTCGGCCCGGATCTCGCGGACCTGGCCGTCCTCGACGTGCCAGCGCCGGGTGAGACGCACGGTGTCGAGCATCCGCCGGTCGTGGGTGACGAGCAGCACCGTCCCGTCGAAGGACTCGAGGGCCTCCTCCAGCTGCTCGATCGCGGGCAGGTCGAGGTGGTTGGTCGGCTCGTCGAGCACGAGGAGGTTGACGCCCCGCGCCTGGAGGAGGGCCAGGGCGGCGCGCGTGCGCTCGCCGGGGGAGAGCGACGCCGACGGCCGGTGCACGTGGTCGGACCTGAGGCCGAACTTGGCCAGCAGCGTGCGCACCTCGGCCGTGGGCCAGTCGGGAACCTCGCGGGCGAACGCGTCGAGGAGCACGTCCTCGCCCTCGAACGCGGCTCGCGCCTGGTCGACCTCGCCGACCACGACGCCCGACCCGAGGCTCACCAGGCCGGTGGTCGGCGGCGTCCGGCCGAGGAGCATTGCGAGCAGCGTGGTCTTGCCCGAGCCGTTGGGACCGGTGACGGCGACGCGGTCGCGCAGCGAGAGCTGCAGGTCGACCGGACCGAGGACGAACGAGCCGCGCCGGACGGTGGCGTTGCGGGCCACGGCGACGACCTCGCCGGAGCGCGGTGCGGCCGCGATGGAGAACTGCAGCTCCCACTCCTTGCGCGGCTCGACGACGACCTCGAGACGCTCGATCATGCGATCGGTCTGCTTGGCCTTCGCCGCCTGCTTCTCGGCGGTCTGGCCCCGGAAGTGGATGATGTTCTTGTCGTTGTCGCGCGCTTTGCGTCGCGCGTTGCGCACGCCCTTCTCCATCCACGCGCGCTGCATCCGGGCGCGTGCCTCGAGCTCGCTGCGCCGCTCGGCGTAGTCCTCGAACGCCTCGCGGGCGCGCCGCCGGGCGACCGACCGCTCGTCGAGGTAGGCCTCGTAGCCACCGCCGTACGTCGTGATCCGCTCCAGGCTGCGGTCGATCTCGACGACCGTGGTGACCGTGCGCGCGAGGAACTCGCGGTCGTGGCTGACGACCACCACGGGTGCCTCGAGCCCGCCGACGAACTCCTCGAGCAGGTCGAGGCCGTCGGAGTCGAGGTCGTTGGTGGGCTCGTCGAGCAGGTACACGTCGAACCGCGAGAGCAGCAGCACCGCGAGGCCGACGCGTGCCCGCTGCCCGCCGGACAGGGCGGTGACGGGCAGGGCGAGATCGACGTCGAGCCCGATGTCGGCGACGACGACGGCCACCCGCTCCTCGAGGTCGGCGCCGCCGAGGGCGAGCCAGGAGTCGAGGGCGTCGGAGTACTTCTCGTCGGCGTGCGGCACGCCGTCCGCGAGGGCCTGCGCCTGCCGGTCGAGCTCGGCCTGCGCCTCGGCCACGCCGGTACGGCGGGCGAGGTGGTCGTGGACCGACTCGCCGGGGCGGACGTCGGGCTCCTGGGCGAGGTAGCCGAGGTGCGCCGTCGGCGGCGAGAGGGAGAGGGTGCCGGCGTCCGGGGCGCGCAGCCCCGCCAGGATCCGCAGCAGCGTCGTCTTGCCGGCGCCGTTGGGCCCCACGAGGCCGATGACGTCGCCGGGCGCCACCACCAGGTCGAGGCCGCTCCACAGCTCGCGGTCGCCGTGTCCCGCCGCGAGTCCGCGGGCCTGCAGCGTCGCGCTCATGCGGTCATCCTCGCTGCTGGATCGTCGGCACGAGAACGGGTTTTCCGCTCCCCGTACGGGGTCCGGACGTCAGAGCACGGCCCCGGCGTCGTCGATCCCGTCGGTGCGCGGCGCCAGCGTGAGCGACCCCGAGTCGCCCGACAGCGTGATCGAGCCGTCCTCGGCCGTGTCGATCTCCAGAGTGCCGGACAGCACGCGGAACACCGCGTCCTCGTCGGCCATGACCTCCGGCGGGCCGGCCATCCGCGTCGCCGCGATGGCGCCGAACGTGACGCTGCCGCCCTCGACGGTGGCGCCCCCGCTGAACCGGTTGAGGACTCGGCCGTGGACCGTGCCGTCGGCGAGCTCGAGCTCGTAGGGGTGCGGGCCGTCCAGCGGCTGGCCGTCGACGGCGACGATGACGAAGGATCCGGAGAGGCTCATGGGCCGATCCTGTCAGCGACCAGGGTGGGCCGCCGCCCGAAGCGGGCGCTCGACGGCCGGCCTCAGGATCCGCAGGTGGCCCCGACCCGTGGCGGTGCGGGTTCAGGCCGGCGCGACCTCGGGCTCGTCGGGCTCCTCCGACCTCGTGGCGCGGGTGGCCCAGTAGGACCCGAGGAGAACGAGCGGGAAGCCGAGCACCATCCCGGCGGTGAGCGGCTCCGAGAGCACGATCAGGCCGAGCAGCACCGCGACGGCAGGGTTCACGAACGTGATGACGGTGGCCCGCACGGGACCGGCCTCGCCGATGAGCTCGAAGAACAGCACGAAGGCGAGCGCGGTGCACACGAGCGCGAGCACGAGGACGGCGACCACGACGCTCGGCGACGGGATCCCGGCGGAGACGCCGACCGCGGTCACCGGCAGGTAGAGCACGCCGACGATGGCGAGCGACAACGCGATCACCCCCATCGACGGCACGTGGCCGAGCTTGCGCGCCGCGATCACCGGGCCGACGGCGTAGCAGACGGCGACGAGCAGCAGCTCGACCACGCTCAGCGCGTCGACGTGGCCCGACAACGAGTCGAGGCCGACCAGCAGGCCGACACCGAGGATGCCGGTGGCCAGCCCGAGCACGCGCACGCCGGACAGCGCGTGCCGGTCGCCGAGCACGAACGCGATGACCGTGCCGACGATGGGCACGGCGGCGAGCATCAGGCCGGCGAAGCCCGAGGCGACGCGCGTCTCGGCGTGCCCGAGCAGCAGCCACGGGATGCCCATCTCGATGACGCCGAACGCGACGACGAACGGCCACGCGCGCAGCGCCGGGCGCAACGCGCCGCTGCGCATCGCGAGCGGCACGAGGACCAGAGCCCCGAGCACCGTGCGCAGACCGACCACGGTGGCGGGGGAGATCTCCTCCACCGCGATCTTGATGAACAGGTAGGGGATGCCCCAGATCACGGCCATCGCGGCGAAGAGGGTCCAGCCCCGCCGGGTCATGCCGGCGGGCCGGATCGTCGTCTGCTGCGCCACGGCGGCGATGGTACGGGTCCGCACCGACCGCGCAGCGGCGGGAATCGGACCGCAGGCCGTGGGAGCGGGGCCGTGCAACCGCCGCGGCGACGGCCGTAACCTCGCGGCATGGCAGTCCCGCCGCTCCGTGCCGTGATCCTGCGCCGCGCCGCGTCCGCGGTCGCGGCGGCCGCGTGCGCGGCGTCCCTCCTCGTCGCCGGTCCCGGTCCCGCGTCCGCGTCGGTGCCGGCCGACGGACCGCTCCGGATCGGTGCTGCCCGGATGGCTCCGATGAGTGCCGTCCCGCGCCGGCTCCCCGCCGTCACCGCTCCTCGGCGTCGTACGCCGCCGCCGTACACCGGTCGCGGGTTCACCCTGGGCGACTCCGTGATGAAGGGCGCGCGCGAGGAGATCGCCGCGCTCGACTACACCGTCGACGCCGTCGGCAGCCGCCAGCCGTCGGCCGGCTACTCCGCGCTGGTCGCCTACCGCAACCGGCTCCCTGGGCTCGTCGTGATCCACATGGGGACCAACGGCGGCATCACGCGGGCGTGGTTCGACCGGTACATGGCCCTGCTCGGTCCCGAGCGTCGCGTGGTGTGGGTGACGCTGCAGCTGCGCAACGACTACTCGCGCTACACCTATGAGGACAGCAGCAACGCGATGCTGCGCACCGCGGTGCAGGCCTACCCCAACGCGCGGCTGCTGGACTGGAACCGCATCTCCGAGCGCCACCGCGGCGACTGGCTGATCTCCGACGGGATCCACCTGACCTTCGCCGGTCGCAAGGCGTTCGCCCGCCTGATCGACGCCGTCGCCCGCCCCTGAGCCCGGCGTCGCGACGCCGGTCGCTGCGGGACGGGAGGCACTGTGCTCACCTCAGGAAGGGCAGGAGCATCACATAGAAGACGACGAGCAGCGCCGCCTCGAGCCGGGTCACGCTGCGGCGGGAGACCATGAACGCCAGCGCCAGCAGCGACGACAGGATCATGGCGCCGACGCCGACCTGCGTGAGGTTCGGCGCGTCGAGCGGCCCGGGCGCCAGCAGCGCCACGACGCCGCCCACCGCGAGCGCGTTGAACATGTTCGAGCCGAGCAGGTTGCCGATGAGCAGGTCGGAGCTGCCGCGTGCGGCGGCCTTCGCCGACGTGACGATCTCGGGCATCGACGTACCGACGGCGACGATCGTCATGCCGACGAAGCCGCCGGACAGCCCGAGGGAGTCGGCCGCGCCCTCTGCGCCCCAGACCAGCGCCTGCGCGCCGAGGACCACGCCGAGCAGGCCCACGCCGGTGAGCACGGCGTCGCGCCGCGCACTGCCGTGCAGCTCGTGCGGGGCGGCGTCGGCGGCCTGCGCTCGAACGGGGTCGGCGGCGTCGCGCCGACCACCGAGGATCACGAGCGTCAGCGCAGCCGCGAGCGCCAGCAGCAGGACGAACCCCTCGAGGCGGGTCAGGCCGCCCTGGAGGAACCAGCCGAAGAGCACGGTCGCGCCGATCGACAGCGGCACCTCGCGCCGGATAGTCGACGACGTCACCGCGATGCCGGCACCGACGAGGCCGGCGATGCCGAGCACGAGAGTCATGTTCGCGACGTTGGAGCCGATGACGTTGCCGATCCCGACGTCGGCCGCACCCTCCGCCGCAGCGATGCCGGACACGAGCAGCTCGGGTGCAGAGGTGCCGAAGCCGATGACGACGGCGCCGACCACGACGGGCGAGATCCCGAAGCGGGTGGAGAGCGCGGCGGCGCCCCCGACGAACACGTCGGCCGCGCGGGCGAGCACCACCACGCCGACCACGAGGGCCGCGACCGTGAGCAGCACGCGCGCAGCCTAGGCGCAGGTCGACCCGTCGCGCGGACGATCGCGACGCCCGCCCGGCGGGACCCGGCACGACGACGAGGGGCCTCCACCGTGGCGGTGGAGGCCCCTGGCGGTCCGCCGAACAGGATCACGTTCGGCGGCCCACGGGTCGCGCGTGCGCGTCAGGTCGCGACGGTGAGGAAGCGCTCGTTGAGCTCGCGGGAGTGGTAGAAGATCGCCTTGCCGAGCTGGTCCGGCGTCCAGATCACGGTCGGGCGGTCGCGGAAGCAGCGGTAGCCGCCGGAGAAGGTCTCGTTGCGGTTCCCGGACGGGTCGAAGAAGTAGATCGTCGTGCCGCGGGTGATGCCGTGGCGGGTCGGGCCGATGTCGATCGGGACGTCGTCCATCGAGAAGATGTCGGCGGCCTTGAGGATGTCGTCCCAGCTGCGCATCTCGAAGGCGAAGTGGTGGATCTTGTTCTCCGGCGCCTCGAGCAGCGCGATGTCGTGGTTCGACTCGCCCAGGGTCAGCCAGGTCGCGATGCGGTGGGCATCGTCGTCGAGACCGGTCTGGACCCGCTCGGTGGCCCACATGCCGACGCAGTCGACGAAGAACTTCTCGATGCCGGCGACGTCGTTCACCCACAGCAGCGCGTGGTCGAGGCGGGGCGCGCCGACTCCGACCATGTGACGCGGGAACGCGTCGGGGTTGTGGGTGCCGACCTCGAGGCCCCACGCGGTCATGTGCGAGTAGAACTCGACCTGGTGGCCGCTCGCGAGGGTGACGCGGATGCCGTCGCCGACCTCGGGGTTCTCACCGGCGGCCATCCGCTCGACGGG
>JAKOVT010000371.1 GCA_029781935.1 Actinomycetes bacterium
TGTTCGTGACGCTCGGCCTGCCGATCTTCGGCATCATGGCGATCTCGGCGTCGGGCACCATCGACGCCGGCGCCTACGTCTACATCGGCCTCATCGGGCTCGCGGCGCTCGTCGCGATGATCGTGGTGTTCGCGCTCGTCATGCGCAGCGAGGCGCTCGCCGTGCGGATCGGCGGCTGGGCCAACGCGCTGGCCGCACCGGCGATGCGGCTGTTCAAGAAGGACGCCCCCGACCTCGTCCCCACCATCGTCAAGTTCCGCACCGACATCGTGGGCCTGGTGCGGCGGCGCTGGCACGTCATCACGCTGTCCCAGGTGGCCGTGTCGCTCTGCCAGTTCTCGATCCTCTACGCCTCGCTGCGCGGGGTGGAGGGCTCGAGCACGTCGACGCCGCTGCTGGTCGCCTTCGGCGCGTGGGCGGTCGCGCAGATCGGCATCATGATCCCGATCACGCCGGGCGGCCTGGGCACGGTCGACGCGTTCATGATCTCGCTCATGACGGCGATGGGCGTCCCCAGCGAGTACGCCACCGCCGCCGATCTGGTGTGGCGCGCGTCGAGCTTCGTCCCGCAGATCATCGTCGGAGTGCTCGCCCTCGTCACGTGGAGCCGTCGGGCTGCCCGCACGTTCGCCGCCGCGAAGCCGTCGCCCGCCGAGGCCTGAGCGACGCGGACGCCGAGCGCCCGACCACCGACCATCAGGCGCCCGGACGGGGGTCGGCAACGGCCGGTGCGGCCTCCCGGCCGCCACGCTCACGCACGCCCGTCGCCGGCCCCGTCGGTGCCGGCCCGGACAGGGAGGAGCACGCGCACGAGCGCCTCCTTGGAGAACGGCTTGGCCAGCGTGTGGGCGCCGCGCTCGACCAGCTCGTCCGTCCGGTCGGAGAAGCCGGTCATGAACACGACCTCGGTCCCCGGCAGCAGGTCGGTGACACGGGCGGCGAGCTCCGGGCCGTCGACGCCGAGGGGGTCGCCGAGCCGCACGTCGGTCAGCAGGACGTCGGGGTGGAAGTCGGCCGCGACGCGCAGCGCCTGCGCCGGGGTGTCGGCGACGCGCACCTCGGCCCCGTGCTCGGTCAGCCAGCCGGCGATGAGGCCGGCGAGGGCCGGCTCGTCGTCGACCACGAGCACCTTCGACACGCCCGCCGCACCGGCGGCAGGTCCGAGGTCGACGGCAGCGCGGTCGGCGAACACCGCGGGGAGGTACATCCGGACCGTCGTACCGATGCCGTTCTCGGACTCGATGACGGCCAGGCCGCCGCTCTGCTGGACGAAGGAGTAGACCGCGGCGAGACCGATACCGGTGCCGTCGCCCACTCCCTTGGTCGTGAAGTACGGCTCGAACGCGCGCTGCTGCACCTCCGGCGTCATGCCGACGCCGTCGTCGACGACCTCGATGACGACGTAGTCCCGCGGCACCAGCTCGACCTCGGGATCGTCGACGTGCTCGCGGGACACGCGCACCACCACGGTGCCGCCCGGCTCCATGGCGTCGCGGGAGTTGATGACCAGGTTGAGCAGGCTCCCGGACAGCTGACCGGAGTCGACCAGCACGTCGAGCGGTCCGTCGCCGATCTCGAGGCGCACGACCCGCTCGCCGCCGACCGCCTGCCGGACGAGCGGCGCGAGGCGCTGCAGGAACGAGCCCACCTCGATGGCGGTGGCCTCCAGCGGCTGGCTGCGGGCCACCGACAGCAGCGACGAGGCGATCTCGGCGCCTCGCTCTGCGGCGTCGGCAGCGCGGTCGACGTAGCGCGTGAGACGCGGCTGGTCCGCGATGGCGTCGTCGTCGCGCAGCATCTGCAGGTAGCCGCTGATGATGAACAGCAGGTTGTTGAAGTCGTGCGCCAGACCGCCGGCCATGGTGCCCAGCGATCGAAGCCGCTCGGTCTGAGCCGATCGCACGGCTCGAGCCCGGTCCTCGGTGAGGTCCTTGATGGTGACGACGGAGCGGGCGCTGCCCTGGACGTCGTTGGCGACGGCGCTCACCTGCACGAGCCAGGTCGACGCGCCCTGCTCGCCGTCGGGGTCGGTGTACTCGACGGCGCCGGTCTCGCCGTGGCGGGCGCGCTCGATCAGACGGCGGACGCGGTCGCCGTCCTCGCCGTGCAGCAGGAACGGCAGCGTGTCGATCGCCGGGCGCCCCACGCAGCCGGCTGCCGCCCCGGGCGAACCGTTGCTCATGAGTACCTTGCCCTGCGAGTCGACGATGAGCACCTGCCCGGGCGCCGCGTCGAGGGCGGCGGCCAGCAGCGACTCGCGCTCGGCGGCGTCGCGGCGCGTCCGCTCGCGCGCGGAGACCGACTGCAGCTGCAGGATCGCGGCGAAGGCGCCGATCAGCAGGATGGTCAGGATGATGGCGACGCGGGCCAGCAGCGACGGGCCGAAGGTCGGCCCGGGGCGCACCACGACGTCGAACAGGTAGTCGCCGACGCCCGCCTGCGACGACCCGGCCAGCTGCGACCGGACGTCGCCCGGCGGGGCACCTGCGGCGTCGACCGCCACCGCCGCCGACGCCGGACCCGCCGGGGACGACACCAGCGCGAGGCTCGAGCTGACCTGCTCGCGCAGGGCGCCGATCGCGCTCGCGCTGTCGGCGAAGGCCTGCGGGATCGACACCGCGGTGAGCAGCAGCTCGGTGGTGCCGGAGCCGTCGCTGTTCTCGATCGGCGCGACGTACACCGCCAGCGGCACCGACGTGCCCGCGGCCGCGGCGGAAGGAGTGAGGCCGACCAGCAGCGGCACGCCGGCGAGCGTCGCCGCCTGGACGACACCCGCGGACGACGGCTCGGCCGCCGCGGCCTTCAGCGCGTCCTGCGCCTCACGGTTCTTCCCGATGACGAACGGCACCGAGGGGTTCGTGCCCGGCACGACGAGCGCCGCCGCCACGACCGACGGGCTGCCCGCGACGAGCGGTGTGGCGTACCGCGCGAATGCCGTGAGGTCGCGGGACGCGAGCGGCGAGGACGGCGGCGTCGACGTACGGGCGGCCAGCGTCGTGAGGTCGTCGGCCAGCACCTGCTGGAACGAGGCGGCGACCGTGCGTGCAGCAGTGTCGAGGGCCTGCTGCTCGTCGCGGGCCCAGTAGCCGGTGACCAGCTGGACGGCGACGGCCGTGAGGGCGATCGCGACGAACGGCCCGGTGAGCCGGCCGCCGCCGCCCACGCTGCCGAGCACGAGGGAGCGCCGGGCGACGAACGCCGCGGCGACGAACGCGGCGGTGACGAGCGGGAGCACGATCGTCACGAGCGCGGACCGCCACGACGCGAATCCGCTCGGCCAGCCGTGGACGGCCGTCTGGACCAGCCCTGCGAGCAGAGCGGACACGAGCACGGCGGCCACGGACGCCGCGAACCGGCGACCGTACGGGAGCTGGTGCGCGGTCGGTGCCAACGTGCGGTCGAGGACGACCACCACGGCGGTCGCCAGCGCCACACCCACGAGCGCGGTCGCCACGACCCCGGCACCGAGGCCGTCGACCACCGCAGAGGTCGCGACGACGGCGCCCGGTGCCGCGATGCGCAGCCACCAGGCACGCGTCTCGCGCAGCACGACCGCGAGCACGACGACCTCGAGCCGCCAGGCGCCGTCGCTGGCGACCGAGACGTACTCGGCGCCGACGGCTGCCAGAACGGCGATGGTCGCGATCAGCCCGCGGTAGGGCAGCGCGAGACCGGAGGGCGCGTCGGCCGGTGCGAGCCCGGGCCCCGTGCTCCTCATGGGTCGACCTCCCCGGGACGACGTGGCGCGCACGCCGGCACGAGGCCGGCGGGTCGTGGTCAGGTGGCGCAGCCCTTGGCCAGCTTCAACGTCGCGGACGGTGTCGCGGCATCGGACGAGACGGTGCCGGAGGTGTTCATGAACGTGGCCTTGGCCCAGTAGTAGTAGGCGGTCGTCGTGGTGCTCCGCGTCCTGCACTGGTAGGCCACGGTCCTCGCCCAGGACGCCGTGGATCCGGCCGGCACCGAGAACGACGGGCTGGTGACGCTCCCGAGCAGCGTCCCCGACGTGCTCGTGCCCGTGGCGGACCTGTAGAAGGAGACCACCAGGTAGCCCGAGACCGACGTCTTGTTGGACGGGAAGGACGAGGTGACCTTCAGGCAGGGCTTGGTGCTGCTGCACGTCGTCGTACCGGTGGCCGAGGCGAACGAGCCCGACGTGACCCACGCCGGCGTGGTCGAGGCGATCTTCGACGTGCTCGAGACGTAGTACGCCGCCGTCGCCGGAGCAGCCGCCGCGAGCAGCAGGACCACGCTCGCTGCCGCGATGGCGGATGCGCGCGTCGAGGGGGTGGTCGCCATGCGTCCAGGGTGGCATCGGCACCGACCCCCAGCGACCGGCGGAGAGCCTGCGCGCGGATTCTTGAGGCAACGATGAGGCTCGTCGCTCACGCGGTGCGACCTGCGGCGATGGTGGTGGGGCCGAGCGGGTGAAGGCGCCCTCCTTGACCGTGACGTGATCGTCACCCGTCCGGCTCAACGCCGGCTCAGCAGCCCGCAGGAGGGGGTGCGGTCAGGTGCGGCAGCCGGTCGACACGCGTGCAAGTTCGAGCGTCTCGGCCACGAGGGCGAAGACGACGTCGCGCTCGACCAGGAAGCCGTCGTGGCCGAAGGGCGACTCGATCACCCGCAGACCACCGACCGCCCCGGGCGCACGGCGCGCGATGCGCTCCTGCTGGTGCAGCGGATACAACCGGTCGGTGTCGATGCCCCCGACGACGATCGGCGTCGTGATCGAGGCGAGCGCGGCATCGACGCCGCCGCGTCCACGACCGAGGTCCCACGTCGTCATGGCGTCCGTGAGCGCGACGTAGGACCCCGCGTCGAAGCGAGCAGCCAGCTTGTCCGCGTGGTGGTCCAGGTAGGACTGCACGGCGTACCGCCCGTCGCGCAGGGGGTTCTCGCCGGTCTGCGGGTCGGCGCCGAACCGCGACTCGAGCTCGCCCTCGCTGCGGTAGGTCAGGTGCGCGATGCGCCGCGCGATCCCGAGGCCCGTGGTCGGGCCGTGTCCCGGCCGAGCGCTGTGGTAGTCGCCGCCGCGCCAGCCCGGGTCGCTCGTGATCGCGAGGGTCTGCGTCGTCTGGGTCGCGATCTGGTCGGCCGAGGCGACGGCGCCGACCGCGAGGACCAGTCCGCTGCCGACGCTCTCGGGCGACGCGGCGAGCCACTCCAGCGCACGCATGCCGCCCATCGAGCCGCCGATGACGCTGGCCCAGCGCGCGATGCCGAGGTGGTCGGCCAGGAGGCGCTCGACGGCGACCTGGTCGCCGACGGTGATCCGCGGGAACCGCGACCCCCAGGGACGCCCGTCGACCGCGAGCGAGGACGGACCGGTGGTGCCCTGGCACCCGCCCAGGACGTTGGGCGCCACGACGTACCAGCGGTCGGTGTCGATCGCCGCTCCTGGACCGATCAGGCCGTCCCACCATCCCGGCGTGGGGTGGCCCGGACCGGCGGATCCGACGACGTGCGAGTCACCGGTGAGCGCGTGCAGCACGAGGACCGCGTTCGAGCGCTCGGCGTCGAGCCGGCCCCACGTCTCGTAGGCGACCCGCACGTCCTCGAGGTGCCCACCGAGCTCGAGGTCGACAGGTCCGACGTCGGCGAAGCGGCGCGCGCCCACGGGGTCCCCCTCCTGCCAGGCACCGCTGGCAGGAGGGAGCACCCGGGGCGCGCTCATGGTGCTCAGGCCTCCTTGGCGGCCCGGAAGCCGGCGTCGAGGTCGGCGAGGATGTCCTCGATGTTCTCGATGCCGACGGCGAGGCGCACGAGACCCGGCGTGACGCCGGCGGCGAGCTGCTCCTCGGGCGAGAGCTGCGAGTGCGTCGTGGACGCCGGGTGGATGACGAGCGAGCGCACGTCGCCGATGTTCGCCACGTGGCTGTGCAGCTCGAGCGCATCGACGAACTTCGCACCCGCTTCCACACCGCCCTTGATCTCGAACGCCAGCACGGCGCCGGTGCCCTTCGGGGCGTACTTCTTGCCCGCCTCGTACCACGGCGACGACGGCAGGCCGGCGTAGTTGACCGACTCGACCTCGTCGCGACCCGAGAGCCACTCCGCGACCCGCTGCGCGTTCTCGACGTGTCGCTCGACGCGCAGCGAGAGCGTCTCGAGGCCCTGCGCGATGAGGAACGCGTTGAACGGTGCCGCCGCGGCACCGAGGTCGCGCAGCAGCTGCACGCGCGCCTTGAGGATGAACGACAGGTTGGCGCCGAACGCCGAGCCGACCCCGAGGTCGCGCGCGTAGACCAGGCCGTGGTAGCTCGGGTCGGGCTGGTTGTAGTTCGGGAACCGGTCGGGGTACTGGGCGTAGTCGAAGTTGCCGCTGTCGACGATGACGCCGGCGATCGCGGTCCCGTGGCCACCGAGGTACTTGGTCGCCGAGTGCACGACGACGTCGGCGCCCCACTCGATCGGGCGGATCAGATAGGGCGTGGCCACGGTGTTGTCGACGATCAGCGGGACGCCGTACTCGTGCGCGATCCTGGCGACGCCCTCGATGTCGAGGATGTCGTTCTTCGGGTTCGCGATGGTCTCGCCGAAGAACGCCTTGGTGTTGGGGCGGATCGCGGCCTTCCACTGCTCGAGGTCGTCGGGGTCCTCGACGAAGCTCACCTCGATGCCGAGCTTCGGGAAGGTGTAGTGGAACAGGTTGTAGGTGCCGCCGTAGAGCGACGGGCTGGACACGATGTGGTCGCCCGCCTCGGCGATGTTCAGCAGCGCGAGGGTCTCGGCCGCCTGCCCGCTCGACACGAGGAGCGCCGCGACGCCGCCCTCGAGCGCGGCGACGCGGTCCTCGACGACCGCCTGGGTCGGGTTGCCGATGCGGGTGTAGATGTTGCCGAGCTCCTTGAGCCCGAACAGGTTCGCGGCGTGCTCCGACGAGTCGAAGGTGTACGATGTCGTCTGGTAGATCGGCAGGGCGCGCGCGTTCGTCGTGCCGTCGGGCGTCTGACCGGCGTGGATCTGCTTGGTCTCGAAGCTCCAGGAGCTGCTCATCGGTTCTCTCCGTCTGGTGGGGGGTGCGGTGGCCCGCACGGCCGAGCGAGGGTGGGTGGCGCGGTGCGCGGACGCGCGTGGGGATGCAGGCAGGGCAGAGGACCGGGGAGTCGTCCCGGCCGGGCGGGGTGCGGGGCTGCTCAGGCAGCCGAGGGCATTCGCCGGTCCGTGCCGCGACACATCTGGCTCGCCACCCGTCGGTAGTCGACGAAGCGGCGCGACACCAGGTTCACGCGAGGACGCATGCGCAGACAGTAGTCGGCAGCCGGGCGCGCCGCCCCGGAGGGCCCACTCCGCGGACGGTTGCTGCGAACTGTTCGCAGGAGATCAGAGCGGCAGCCGCCGGAACACCGGACGGGGCACATGCCGCAACGTCGACATGACCAGCCGCATCGGCCGGGGCGCGTAGACGACCGAGGCCCGGCGACGCAGCCCGCGCACGACCTCTGCTGCGACCTCGTCCGCGTCCACCGAGAGCGGAGCCGGCGGGAGGTGGGCCGTCATGGACGTACGCACGAAACCCGGGCGGACGACCAGCACATGGGCACCGCTGCCGTCCAAGGGGTAGGCGAGACCGGAGGCGAGGACGTCGAGTCCCGCCTTCGTGGATCCGTAGACGAAGTTGCTGCGCCGCGCCCGTTCGCCCGCGACGCTGGACAGGACCACGAGCGCACCGTGGCCCTGGGCCCGCAGGAGACGCGCAGCGCCGAGGCACACCGAGACGGCGCCGACGTAGGTCACCTGGGCCGCCTCGACGGCGAGGTCGGGATCGGCCTCGAACGCCTCCTGGTCGCCGAGCACACCGAAGGCGACGAGCACGATGTCGATGTCGCCGCGCTCGAACA
>JAKOVT010000383.1 GCA_029781935.1 Actinomycetes bacterium
GAGTCCGAGGCCATGCGCACCGCGCTGCTCACCGCCGTCTCCCACGACCTGCGCACCCCGCTGGCCGGCATCAAGGCATCGCTCGCGACGCTGCAGGACGACGGGCTCCGGCTCGACGACGGCGACCGCCGCGCCCTGCTGCGCGACGCCTCGACGGCCGCCGACCGGCTCGACGCTCTCGTCGCGAACCTGCTCGACCTGAGCCGGATCCAGACCGGTTCCGTGCGGCCCCGGCTCGAGCCGACGTCGCTCGACGAGGTGCTCCAGCGCGCGTTGCACGGCGTGCCGGCGGGGCGCGTCCTCGACGAGACGGACGACGGCGCGCCGCTGCTGCTGACCGACGCCGGGCTGCTCGAGCGCTGCGTGGCGAACCTGGTGGAGAACGCCGTGCGCCACTCGCCGGCCGACCGTCCGGTGCGGCTCTGCGCAGCCGAGGTGCCGGGAGGCACCCTTCAGCTGCGCATCGTGGACCGGGGCCGCGGCGTCGACACCGCGGACAGGGAGCGGATGTTCGAGCCGTTCCAGCGGCTCGGCGACGTGCCGGCGGGGGCCGGTGTCGGCCTCGGGCTCGCCGTGGCGCGGGGTCTGGCCGACGCGGTGGGCGCCTCTGTCGAGGTCGAGGACACGCCGGGCGGCGGCCTCACCATGGTGGTCACCGTTCCGCTGGCCCCGGCCTCGACGCAGGACGATGACCCGTCATGACACGCGTTCTCGTCGTGGACGACGACGTGGCACTTGCGCGGGCTCTCGCCATCAACCTCAGGGCCCGGGGGTACGACGTGGCGACCGCGGCCACCGGCAGGCAGGCGCTGGAAGCGTTGGCCCGGACACGTCCTCATGTGGTGGTCCTCGATCTCGGCCTGCCCGATCTCGACGGGATCGAGGTGCTGCACGGCATCCGTGGCTGGAACGCGGTGCCCGTCGTGGTGCTGTCGGCGCGCACGACGAGCGACGAGAAGGTGGAGGCCCTCGACGCGGGCGCGGACGACTACGTCACCAAGCCGTTCGAGATGAACGAGCTGCTCGCCCGGCTGAGGGCAGCGGCACGACGCGGCGCAGCGACGGGAGCCGACCGGGCGCCTCAGGTGGTCGATGCAGGAGGCTTCTCGGTCGATCTCGCCTCCGCCGTCGTCGTCCGCGACGGCCACCAGGTCCGGCTGACACCGACCGAGTACCACCTGCTCGAGGTCCTGGCACGCAACATCGGGCGCCTGGTCGCCCAGCAGCAGCTGCTGACCGAGGTCTGGGGTCCGGGGTACGAGCGCGAGACGCACTATCTGCGCGTCTACATCGGCCAGCTGCGACGCAAGCTCGAGGTCGACCCCGCGTCGCCGCGCCACATCATCACCGAGCCCGGGCTGGGATACCGGCTCGACCCCTGAGCGCTCCAGCTTCCGGCTGCGTCGGCTCGCGCGCGGAGCTCATCCGCGTGCTCGAGCTCCGTCCCGAGGACGTCGGCCGGCCCCATGCGCCGGCCACCCTCTACGCCTCGCTGGGCCTCGCCGCGCCGGAGTCGGTCATCCGCTGACCGCATCAGTGGGTGATGGCGTAGCCGACGAGGATGCCTGCACCGCCGATCCACCAGCCGTAGCGGGCGCTCGCCGCGACCACGGGCTCGGAGTAGCCGTAGACGGTCGAGAACTGCGCGGGACCGAACGCCGGGATCGACAGCGCGCAGAGGATCAGCGCGAGCCGCACGCCGTCCGGAGCGAGCATGATGGCGGGCGCGAGCAGAGCGATGCGCACGGCGACGAAGGCCGCCCAGCGCCCCACGCCTGGGCGCGGGTCGATGCGCTGGGTCGGGTGCAGCACCGACCCGACGAACACCGCGGCACCTGTGGCCGCGAGCACGGGTGCCATCGCCAGCGACACCGCCGCCGTCCAGTCCGGCGCCGGCCCGACCAGGTGCAGCGCAAGGCCCACGATCAGCGCCAGCACCGGCGACTGGTCGACCCACGACGAGCGGCGCCGCTGCGGGATGGGGGCGTCGCGACGCAGCAGGCCGACGTACAGCGCCCAGAGAGGAGCGCCGAGCCGGTCGGCCAGCACGCCCACCAGAAGGGCGGTCGGTCCGCCGAACGCTGCGGCGAACGGCACGACGAAGAACCCCGTGTTCGGCGTACCGGTCCAGGCCCACAGCACCGCCCTCCCCGCGCGCCGCTCGCCGCGCGAGAGCAGCAGCGCCAGCGCCAGCAGCACGCCGCAGACCGCCACCACGGCCAGCGGCCATACGACGTCCTGGACGCCGGTGAGCCGCCAGGCGGCCGACACCGACAGGACGACGGAGGCGACGAGCAGCTGCGCGCGCACGTAGCGCGGCCAGGTGCGCTCCAGCGACGGCCGACGCGACGCCGACCAGCCGAGCAGGGCGCCGAACGCGTAGGCGGCGAGCACGACGAGGCTCATGCATCACCCACGGCTGGTGACCCTACCGACCAGCGGATCGTCGACCGGGCGCGCGACCGTCCGGCGGAACGGGTCAGATCGAGAACTCGGCGAGGTCGCCCACGTCGGGCTCGCCGGCCGCGCGCGCGAAGACCGCCATGGCGTCGAGCACCAGCGAGCGCTCCGCCGGTTCGAGCCGCGCGAGGATCTCGCGGATCTCGTCGCGGCGGCGTGCGGTCACCCGGTCGACGACCCGCTTGCCTGCGGCGGTGAGCGAGACGAGCGTCTCGCGCCGGTTGTCGGGGTTGGTCGCCCGCCGCACCCACCCGCCGGCGACGAGGCGGTCGGCGTTGCGCGTGAAGGTCGAGGGGTGGACGCCGAGCGTCTCGGCGAGGTCGCGGTTGCGGACCGGAGCAGCGGCCGTCGACAGGACCACCAGCACCCGGAACTGCGGGACGGTCACGCGGTCGAGCTCCGGTGCGATCGAGCGGGCGACCACCCCGAGCAGCGCGCGCGAGGCCGTCAGCACGGCCGCGGCCGACGTGTCGAGTTCGCTCACAGGGGCATCCTGCCAGGGTCGGGCCAGCCTTGCCGGGCTATCCGTGGCGCCGTACATTCATTGTAGAAATACATGAATGGGAGGGTGTCCGGGCCGCTCCCGTCACCGTGACGTCGGCGTCGCAGTCCTGAGCCGCGCCTAGTTCTCGCCCGACCGCCACGGGTCGCGCCACGCCGGCTGGCCGGCCACCAGCTCGTCGACGCCGGGGGGCCCCCACGTCCCGACGACGTACGGCGCCACCGGGGGCGGATCGTCGATCAGGGGCTGGACGACCCGCCAGGTCTCCTCGACGAGGTCCTGGCGTGCGAAATGCGTGCGGTCGCCGACCATCGCCGCGTGCAGCAGCACCTCGTACGCCGTCGGTCCCTGACCACCGACCGCGGCGAAGTCGAGGTCGAGCCCCACGAGCCGCGGGCGCGGCTCCTGGTCGAGGTGCGCCTGGATCCGCAGGCTGGTGCCCGGCTCGGGACCGATCCGCAGCACGAGCTCGTCGGGCGCAGGACGCGGCGCGTCGCGAGGGACGAAGCCGAGCCACGGGATCTCCTTGAAGATCACCCGGACCTCGGTGGCCGTGATGGGCAGACCCTTGCCCGCGCGGATGACGAAGGGCACGCCCGACCAGCGCCAGTTGTCGATGAACAGCTCGAGCGCGACGAACGTCTCGGTCTTGGTGTCCGGAGCGACGCCGTCGACGTCCTTGTAGCCGAGGTACTGCCCGCGCACGCACCGGTCGGGATCGGCGGGCCCCATCGCGCGGAAGACGTCGCGCTTGCGGTCGTTGACGCTGTCGGGGTCGCGGCCGTGCGGCGGCTCCATCGCGACGAGGCTGAGGACCTGCAGCAGGTGGTTCTGCACGACGTCGCGCAGCGCACCCACCGGGTCGTAGAAGTGGCCGCGACCGTCGACGCCGAAGTCCTCCGCCATCGTGATCTGGACGGAGTCGACGTACTGCCGGTTCCACACGGGCTCGATGATCGAGTTGGCGAAGCGGAGGAAGAGGATGTCGTCGACCGACAGCTTCCCGAGGAAGTGGTCGATCCGGAAGATCTGCTCCTCCTCGAGGTACTGCGCCATCTCGGCGTTGAGCGCCTTGGCCGACTCGAGGTCGTGGCCGAACGGCTTCTCCACGACCACGCGCGCGTCCTCCGTGAGGCCGGCGCGCGACAGGCCGCCCACGACGGTCGAGAACAGCGAGGGCGGGATCTCGAGGTAGAAGGTCGGCCGCTTCACGTCCGCCATCGCCGCGGCGAGACGTTGATAGACGTCGCCCGTCGAGAAGTCGCCGTGCACGTAGAGCAGGCGGTCGGAGAAGCGCGACAGCACGTCGTCGTCGATCGGCTCGCCCTTCGCCTCCAGCGAGGCGCGCACGCGGTCCATGAGCTGCTCGTGGGTCCAGTCGTCGAAGGCGACGCCGATCACCGGGCAGTCGAGCAGACCGCGCCGCTCGAGGCGGTAGAGCGCC
>JAKOVT010000398.1 GCA_029781935.1 Actinomycetes bacterium
GCATCCTCGGCGAGGTAGCGGTCGTCGGCGATCACCAGGGCGACGGGGTCACCCATGAACCGCACCACGTCCTCCGCCAGGGGCGGCAGCGGCGTGGTCTTGCGGCGACCCTGGCCCGTGAACCACAGCTCGTGCAGGTCGGGGTTCAGGTCGGCGGCCACGACCACGGCGTGCACCCCCGGGACGGCCTCCGCCTCGGTCGTGTCGATCGACCCGATGCGCCCGCGGGCCAACGGGCTGCGCACGAAGCAGGCGTGCAGCAGCCGGGGCCGCTCGACGTCGTCGACGAAGGTCCCCCGGCCGGTGAGGAGGCGGGTGTCCTCGACGCGGCGCACGCGCGTCCCCGCGTAGCGCGTCTCCCTGAGGTCGAGGTCGATCGCCATGGCCCTCCTCCGCCCGGACGGATGCTGAACGACTGCTTAGCACCCGTTGGGGTCACCGGCAACGGTGCGCGACACTGCCGGCCACCGTCGAGCGGTCGAGCGGTCGCAGGACCCGAACGTTCCTCGAGGGAGTCGGGAGGAGACCCATGGCATCGAGCCGCAGGATCGGGACGGAGCGCTCCAAGACCCGTGGGCTGCTGATCGACGCGACCGAGCGACTGATGCTCGAGGAGGGGTACGCGGCGGTGAGCTCGCGGCGGGTGGCGGCGGCGGCCGGCGTGAAGCCGGCGCTCGTCCACTACTACTTCCCGACGATGGACGACCTGTTCCTCGCCGTGTTCCAGCGCGGCGCGGAGCGCAGCCTGGAGCGCTTCGCCCGGGCCGCCAGCTCGGGCCGGCCGCTGCACGCCGTGTGGAAGCTCAGCAACGAGCTGCGCGGCACGGTGCTGGTGATGGAGTTCACGGCGCTGTCGCGGCATCGCAAGGCCGTCCGCGCCGCCATCGCCGACTACGCCGAGCGGTTCCGGCGGCTGCAGCTCGACGTGCTCCGCGAGGCGCTGGGCGGGACCGGCGCCGACGTCCCGGGCCTGACGCCCGAGGCCGTCGTGGTGCTGGCGACCGGCCTGTCGATCGCGCTGGTGCAAGAGCGCGAGCTCGGGGTGACCACGGGGCACGCGGACGCACAGCGGTTCGTGGAGGAGCTGCTCGACCGGCTGGAACCACCCGAAGCACCCGGGTAGCTGCGCCTGTCGCGGGCGCGTCAGCGGATGCGCACCGGCATCGACTGCCAACCCCGGACCGTCGAGGTCGGCGCCATCACCATCTCGTCCTCGTCGACCTCCCAGTCGGGGAACCGGCTCAGGACCTCGTCGAGGGCGACCCGGCCCTCGAGCCGGGCGAGCGCGGCCCCGAGGCAGAAGTGCAGCCCGTAGCCGAAGGTGAGGTGGTTGGTCAGGTCGCGGTGGATGTCGAAGCGGTCGGGATCGGGGTAGTGGCGGGGGTCGCGGTTCGCCGCCCCCACCAGGAGCAGCA
>JAKOVT010000416.1 GCA_029781935.1 Actinomycetes bacterium
CTGCAGGATCGCCCGGTGCTCGCCGACCGCGTCGCCGAGGTGCTCGAGGCGGTCGAGGGCGAGGAACCAGATCCGCAGGGCGTGGGTGTAGTACTCCTCGAGCGAGCCCTCGAGGAAGCTGTTGCGGCAGGTGCGGTAGACGAACCGGTGCAGCCGCTGGTCGAGCGCGATGAGCGTGCGCTCGTCGGGGATCCGTCCCAGCCCGTCGAGCTCGTGCAGCAGCTCGTCGAGCACCGCGCGGTCGTCGTCGCCGAGGCGTACGGCGGCGAGTCGGGCGGCCGCGGGCTCGAGCGCCGCCCTCGCCTCCGACAGGGCCGTCAGCTCTCGGGGGTCGACGCCGGCCACGAAGATGCCGCGCCGCGGATAGACCTCGACCAGCCGCTCGCGGGAGAGGAAGCGCAGGGCCTCGCGGATCGGGGTGCGGCCCATGCCCAGGCGGGTCATGAGGTCGGCCTCGCTCACCACCGCGCCCGGCGGCAGGTCGAGGGTGACGATGAGGTCGCGGATCCGGCGGTAGGCCTGGTCGGAGAGCAGCCCGGGCTCGGGACGGGGCTCGGCGAGGGCGGCGACCATCCAGTAGATATATCACTCGTCACCTCAGACCGGAAGGGGTGCGAGCGCCCTTCTTCCCCGCGCGGTTTGCGGTCGCGCGTCGGGGGCACGAGGTCGGCTCGCCACGGCGGGCCCGCCGCCTGCCGACCGAGGAGGACGCCATGACCGACCGTCCCGTCGACCCCCGCACCGGCGAGGCCCTCGACCCCACCGACCCCCGCACCGCCGATCCGCGCTCCGCCGATCCGCGGTACGTCGACCCGCGCCGCCCCGCGCAGGCCGTCGCCGACGACCGACCCCGCGTCGTCCACGAGGACGGCACCGTCGAGACCCTGGGCGCCGACGGGGGGCCGGCGCTGCCGCCGGGCTACCGCTCGTTCGAGGAGGGGGTGCCGGTCGACGAGCGCGTCGGCCCTCGGGTGGGACGGCGGCCGGTGGCCGAGCGCGGTGTCGCGCACCAGGAGGAGACCTACCTGGCCGACCCGGTCCGCGTGCGCGAGCGCGAGGAGGACGCCATGGGCGGCATCAAGTGGGGCACGGCCTTCTTCGGCTGGCTCGCCGCGATGGGGGTGGCCGCGCTGCTGACGGCGGTGGCCGCCGCAGCCGGGACGGCGCTCGCCCTCACCGACCAGCAGCGCGCGGCCGACGCCGTCGACTCGGCCACGAGCGACCCGGGCACCGCGAGCACCATCGGCATCTGGGGCGCCGCCACCGTCCTCGTGATCATGTTCGTCGCCTACGTCGCCGGCGGGTACGTCGCCGGTCGGATGGCCCGCATCGACGGTCCGCGGCAGGGTCTCGGCGTCTGGATCTGGATGGTCGCGGTGGCCGTCGTCGCCGCGATCGTTGCCACCGTCGCGGGCAGTGCGTACGACGTGCTGGGCCGGCTCAACACCTACCCGCGCATCCCGCTCGACGGCGCCGAGCTGGCGACCGCCGGCGTCGTGACCCTGGTCCTCGCGCTCCTCGTGAGCCTGGTGGGCGCGCTGCTCGGCGGGGCGGCCGGCATGGCCTACCACCGGCGGATGGACGCCGTCGGTCTCGGCGTCGACGGCGACGTCGTGCGCTGACCGGTCGCGCAACGAGTGCGTCACGGTGGATCGCGGTCCTCCGGAGCGGGCAGGGCGCGCCGCTACGGTGTGCCCACCCGCTCCCGGAGGACCTGCCATGCGCTCTCGTACCACCGTCGTGCTCGCCGTCACGGCCGGACTCGCGCTCGCCGCGTGCACGGGTGCCCCGCCGCCGAGCGCGTCGGGGTCCGGGTCGTCGGCGCCCACCGAGTTCACCGTCCTCACGCCGGCTCCCACCACCGACGCCGGCGCGCTCACGTGGGCGCTGTACCGCGAGCTGCAGACGCTCGACCCGATCCAGGCGTTCGACTACCCGGAGAACACGGTCGACTCCCTGCTCTGCGACGCCCTGCTGCGCCAGGCGCCAGACATGACCATCGGCGACGGTCTCGCGACGCTCAAGCAGGTCGACCCCACCACGCTGCAGTTCACGATCAAGCCGGGTGCGGCGTTCTGGGACGGCAAGCCGGTCACGAGCGACGACGTCGTCTTCAGCCTGAAGCGCGCCGCGGACCCGAAGGGCGTCGGCTACTACGCCGGCACGTTCACGCGGGTCAAGGAGATCAAGGCGCTCGATACCAGCACGGTCCAGCTCACCCTGAGCGAGCCCGACCAGTGGCTGCTCGGCGAGCTGTCGGCGACCCCCGGCATGGTGGTCGAGAAGGCGTTCGTGGAGAAGGCGGGCGACAAGTTCGGCACGGTGCAGGGCCTCACCATGTGCTCCGGCCCGTTCATGATCGAGTCGTGGTCGACCGGCCAGGGCATCACCGTCGTCCCGAACACCGCCTACTGGGACTCCAGCCTGCCCAAGCCCAAGTTCACGAAGATGACCCTGCAGGGCATCTCCGACGAGGCCGCGCTCACCGCGGGCCTGCAGTCCGGAACGATCTCGGGGACGTTCCTCGCCAACCCGCTCGCCACCCTCGGCCAGCTCCGGTCCAACCCCGACGTGCAGGTCTTCCAGGGCGCGCCGTTCGCCACCGACGCGATGGTGGTGAGCGCGACGAAGGGTCCGATGGCCGACGCCCGGGTGCGCCAGGCGCTGTCCTACGCGCTCGACCGCAAGGGCATCATCAGCACCCTCTGGCACGGCGCCGGCCTCCTCCCGCACGCGCTCGAGGCGCAGGGCACGTGGGGGTCGGCCCAGGAGGTCTTCCAGGCCGGTTACGACGCCCTCCCGCCGCTCGAGCAGGACCTCGCGAAGGCCAAGGAGCTCATCAAGGCGGCAGGGGTCGAGGGCCAGAAGGTCGTCATCGGCACGTCGTCGGGCTCCAACTCGATCAACGCCGAGGCGCTGGCCTACCGCACGGCGGCGGAGTCGATCGGTCTCAAGGTGGAGTTCAAGGACGTCAGCCCGGACAACTTCATCAACTTCTTCATCGACCCCGCCGCGTGGGGCTCGGTCGACATGTTCCCGACGACCAACTACGGCGACTACGCCGACCCCTCGGCGCTCTACAAGACGATGGCCCTCGAGGGCGGGTCCCAGGACTTCAGCGGCTGGAGCGACCCGGCCGTGACGGCCGCGCTCGACGCCGCGCGCGCGGAGCCCGACGCCGCCAAGCGCGCCCAGCACGTCGTCGACGCGCAGAAGATCATCACCGAGCAGATGGTGTGGATCCCGACCGCATCGCCCAACACCGTGCTCGTGATGCACAAGGGCCTCACCGGCGCCCCCGCGACCTTCAGCTACATGTTCGGTCCCTGGGCCGTGTACCTCGGCGGCAGCTGATCGAGGAGCTGCACGAGGACCTGCTCGCGACGTCGGGCCTCTCCCGCGGCTGATCGCGGGCGCGGAGTGCCGTCCGTCGCCCCCGGGCGGATCGGGGAGACTGGGGCGGTGGACCCCCTCCTCGTGCTGCTCGCCGTCGCCGCGGTCGCCCTCGCCGTCGTCACCGTCGTGCAGGGCCGTCACGGCCGACTGGTGTTCGAGCCGCGCAGCGGCGCCTGGCGCACGCCCGAGTCGATCGAGCGCGAGTCGCGCTGGGCGGCGGTCGAGTACGTCGGTGGCGCGATGGCGCTCGTCGGGTTCGTGGTGAACCTGGTGCTGGTCGCGCTTCTCGGGCTCGTGGTCGCGGCGGCCGGCTACGTGATGGTCGTGGTCGTGCGCCGCGCCGATCGCTGACCGGCCGGTCAGCGGTCGAGCAGCGCCTCGAGCTCGCGCTCGAGGCCGTCGAGGCCGACGTCGAGGACCTCGAGCGGCAGCCCGATCCGGTCGGCTGCCGCCCGCGCGGCGGCCTCGACCTGCGGCGTACGACGGCCGGCGAGCCACACGACGCGGGTGTAGTGGCCGAAGTAGTCGTCGCGCAGCTCGGGGTGGCGGTCGAGGCCGAGCTCCTGCACGACGGTGCGGTCGAAGGACATCGCGAGGAAGTCGGTGAGCAGGTAGGTGCCGGGCTCGGACTCGAGCGCGGCGGCGAGGCGGCGCTGCCCGGCGTAGACGTCGTAGCAGTGGGAGCCGCCGAGGCGGGCGAGGCCGCGCTGCCGGCAGACCTCGTCGACCGCGCCGTATGAGCCGCAGTCGGCGTACCCGACCGCGATCGTCTCGTAGCGGTCGGCGAGCCTGTCGGCGAGCGCCGCGACCTGCCCGGCGATCCGCTCCGGGTGGTTGTGCAGCAGCGGCGGCAGCGGGTGGATGTCGACCGGCCAGCCGCGCCGCTCGACCAGGATCCCGAGGTCGGTCGCGAGCGCCCCGCAGGCGACCACCGCGATCCGTCCGCCGCGTGCCATCCGTTCCGCCTCAGGCCGGGGTCGGGAAGGCGAGCTCGCCGACGAAGCGGTCCTGGAAGCCCTCGTGGTCGGAGAGCTCGACGTAGTGGATCTCGTCGAGCAGCGCCTGCGCGCCGTGGCGCTCCGGCAGCGAGAGGAGCACCATCTTCGCGCCCTCGCCCGCCACGTTCCCCGCGCTCACGATCCGCAGCACCGGCAGCTTCGGCACCAGGCCGATGCGCACCGCCGACGACGGCGACAGGTAGGTGCCGAACGATCCCGCGAGCAGCACCTGCTGCACGTCGGCCTCCTGCGCACCGAAGGCCTCGAGCAGCAGCCGCCAGCCGGTGGAGATCGCGGCCTTGGCGAACTGCAGCTCGCGCACGTCGCGCTGGGTGAGGACGACCTCGTCGCCGCCGCTCTCGTCG
>JAKOVT010000418.1 GCA_029781935.1 Actinomycetes bacterium
CCGCCGCAGCCCGTGGCGCGACCTCGTCGAGCAGCTGATCCACCCGCTGGCCCTCCTGCTGTGGGTCGCCGCCGCCCTCGCCTGGGCGGTGCAGACGCCCGCGCTGTCCGTCGCGATCGTGCTCGTGATCTGGCTGAACGCCGTGTTCGCCTTCGTGCAGGAGCGTCAGGGCGAGCGGGCGGTCGAGGCGCTGTCGGCGTACCTCCCGCAGCATGCCGTCGTCCGCCGCGACGGTCGGCGACGGGAGATCCCGGCGGTCGAGCTGGTGCCCGGCGACGTGATCGAGCTGGTCGAGGGCGACCGGGTCTGCGCCGACGCCCGGCTGATCGAGGGCGCGCTCGAGGTGGACATGTCCACGCTGAACGGCGAGTCGCTGCCCGCGTTCCGGTCGGCAGACGCGGACGACACCGGTGCCCCTCTTCTCGAAGCCGTGTCGCTCGTCTTCAGCGGGACGTCGTGCACCGGCGGTCGGGCGCTGGGGCTCGTGAGCCGTACCGGCATGCACACCGAGCTCGGTCGGATCGCGGGACTGACCCAGCGCGTCCAGACCCAGCCCAGCCCGCTCGAGACACAGGTCCGCAAGGTGGCATGGCTCATCGCGGTCGTAAGCGTGACGGTCGGGCTCGCCTTCATCCCCATCGGGTGGTGGATGGCGGGACTGTCGCTGGGAGACGCGGTCTCGTTCGCGATCGGCCTCATCGTGGCCAACGTCCCCGAGGGGCTGCTTCCCACGATCACCCTCGCGCTGGCGGTGGCTGTTCGTGAGCTGGCCCGTCGGGGTGCACTGGTCAAGCGACTCTCGGCCGTGGAGACGCTGGGCGCGACGAGCGTCATCTGCACGGACAAGACGGGGACGCTGACCGAGAACCGGATGCACACGGTGCTCGTGTGGAGCACGGCGGGGGAGCACTGGCTCGGCGGGGCTCCCATGAACGACAGCGAGCGTGCGCCGCTCGGCATGCTCGCCGAGGTGCTGTCGGGCTGCAACACCGCCGAGCTGGCCCCGGACGACGTCGCGCGCCCGGACGCCGGGCCCCTCGGAACGGGTGATCCCACCGAGATCGCGCTGCTCGGTGCAGCCCGCACGCTCGGCGCCGCGGTCGATGCCGACGCCCGGCAGCGGGCTCGGCGCGCCATCTTCCACTTCGAGCCCGCGCTCAGGCTGATGTCCACCGTCGACGACGTGGGAGGCACCCTCGTCGTGCACACGAAGGGCGCGCCCGAGGAGGTCCTCGCCCGCAGCGTCGCGGTGCTGGACGGCGAGGGGCGGGCGCGTCCGCTCGATCCCGCGGGCCGCGCGACGGTCGCCGCCGCGATGCAGCGCTACGCCGCGCGAGGCCTGCGTCTCATCGCCGCCGGGTACCGGCGGCTGCCAGGTCAGGACCTGCCGCGCGACCGTGCGGACGCCGAGCGGAGCCTCGTGCTCACCGGCTTCGCGGCTCTCCTCGATCCGGCGCGTCCCGAGGTGCGCACCGCGGTCGAGCGCTGCCACACCGCGGGCATCCGGATCATCGTCCTCACCGGCGACCACCGTCTCACAGCGGGGGAAGTAGCGCGCGAGGTCGGGATCGGCGGGTCGGAGCTGGAGCCCGTGAACGCCGCTGAGCTCGAGGCGCTCACCGACGACGAGTTCGACCGCCTGCTGGCCGGCGGGCGGGAGATGGTGATCGCACGCTCGTCGGCGGAGATGAAGATGCGGGTGGCGGAGAGCCTGCAGGCGTGTGGCCAGGTCGTGGCGATGACCGGGGACGGCGTGAACGACGCACCCGCGCTGCGCCAGGCCGATATCGGTGTCGCGATGGGCCGGACCGGCACAGACGTCGCGCGCGAGGCGGCGACGATGGTCCTCACCGACGACAACTTCAGCACCATCGTCCAGGCGGTCGAAGGGGGACGACGCGTCTACGACAACGTGCGCAAGTTCGTGCTCTACATCTTCGCGCACGCGACTCCGGAGGTCGTGCCGTTCCTCGTGTTCGCATTGTCGGGTGGACGCGTTCCTCTCCCCATCACCGTGCTGCAGATCCTCTGCATCGACATCGGTACCGAGACGCTGCCGGCTCTGGCGCTCGGTCGCGAGCGCGCGGAA
>JAKOVT010000452.1 GCA_029781935.1 Actinomycetes bacterium
GCGTCGTCGCTGTCGGGCGAGCGGGTGAGCAGGACCTGGACCCCGATGGCCGCCAGACGACCCTCCACGCGGGTGGCGAGGTCGCCCGCGACCACCGCCTCGGTGAGCTCGTCGCACTCCAGACCCGGGTCCGCGCCGCCGTGGCCGGGGTCGATCACCACGACCTTGTCGGCGACGCCGCTGCGCAGCGTCTCGAGCGCGTGCATCTCGCGCAGCGTGCTCGCGGTACCGCCGCCGCTCATCGTGCGCGCGAGACGCGTGATGGCGCGGAAGGTGTCGGGGCCGCACGTGCCGTCGGCGTCGACGCCCACGCTGCGCTGGAACTCGCGCAGGGCGGCGTCGGTGCGGACGCCGAACACGCCGTCGACGCGGCCGAGGTCGAAGCCGAGGCCCGACAGCCGCTGCTGCAGCGCGAGCACGTCGTCGCCGGCCACGAGGTGCCCGGGGCTGTAGGACAGGACGCGGTCGCCGAGGGCCCAGCGGGCCTCCTCGAGGCGGCGGAAGGTCTGGACGCCGACGACGCCGTCGACGGTCAGCCCCCGCAGCTGCTGGAAGGCCCGGACCGCCTCGTCGACGTGGTCGTCGAAGGAGGCCGCCGCGGGGTCCGCGCCGGTCGACGGTGCGGTGAGCAGGCCGAGACGTCCGAGGCGGTCGCGGATCTCCGCGACCGCGGGACCGGCGTCCCCCCGGCGGTAGGCGGGAGGGGTCACGCGGTGCCTACAGGTACTCGGCGAGGTCCGCGAGGATGGCGGCCTTCGGGCGCGCGCCCACGATCTGCTTCACCACACGACCGCCCTGGTAGAGGTTCAGGGTGGGAAGCGACATGATCCGCTCGTTGGCGCCCGTGCCAGGGTTCTCGTCGACGTTGACCTTGACGATCTCGATCTTGTCCGTGGTGCCCGCGATCTCCTCGAGCACCGGCGTGACCATCTTGCACGGGCCGCACCACTCGGCCCAGAAGTCCACGAGCACGGGCTTCTCGGACATGAGCACGTCGTCGGCGAACGTCGCGTCGGTCACGATCTTGAGGGCGCCCATGCGCGTTCCTTCCTCGAGGGGTCGATCAGGGGTGGAGCGGGGAGGGTCGCCCCCCGGGGTCACGGCGTCCACCGTACGTCCTGGGGGCGACGGCGGTCCCCACCGCCTCGCGGGAGGCGGTGGTCGCCGCAGGTCGGCGCAACGTCAGACCAGCGCCTGCGCCGCGTCGTGCGTGGTGCCGGCGGCCTCCACGGCGGCCAGGAAGCGCTCGGCGTCCAGCGCGGCCTGGCAGCCCGAGCCGGCCGCGGTGATGGCCTGGCGGTAGGTGTGGTCGACGAGGTCGCCGCAGGCGAAGACGCCGGGAAGGTTGGTGCGGGTCGTGCGGCCCTCGACCAGGACGTAGCCGTTGGAGTCCAGGGTGACCTGGCCGCGGACGAGCTCGGAGCGGGGGTCGTGGCCGATGGCGACGAAGACGCCGGTGACGGGCAGGTGGCGCAGGTCGCCGGAGACGGTGTCGCGCAGGACCAGGGTGTCGACCTTGTCCTGGCCCTTGACCTCGGCCACCTCGGAGTTCCAGGCGAACTCGATCTTCGGGTCGTTGAACGCGCGCTCCTGCATGATCTTGCTGGCGCGCAGCTCGTCGCGGCGGTGCACCAGGGTGACCTTGTCGGCGAACCGGGTGAGGAAGGTGGCCTCCTCGAGCGCGGAGTCGCCGCCGCCGATGACCGCGATGTTCTGCTGGCGGAAGAAGAAGCCGTCGCAGGTCGCGCACCACGAGACGCCGTGGCCCGACAGCCGCTTCTCACCCTCGACGCCGAGCTCGCGGTAGCCCGAGCCCATCGCCAGGATCACCGCGTGCGCGGAGAAGGTGCGCCCCTCGCCGTCGGTGACGGTCTTCACCGGGCCGGTGAGGTCGACGGCGGTGACGTCGTCGGTGATGAACTCGGTTCCGAACCGCTCGGCCTGCGCGCGCAGGTTCTCCATGAGCTCGGGGCCCATGATGCCGTCGCGGAAGCCGGGGAAGTTCTCCACCTCGGTGGTGTTCATGAGCGCGCCGCCAGCGGTGACCGCGCCCTCGAACACGAGCGGGGCGAGCTGGGCACGGGCGGCGTAGATCGCCGCGGTGTACCCGGCCGGGCCAGAGCCGATGATGATGACGTTGCGGATCTCGCTCACGGAGGGCCTCTCGGGTCGGTGCTCGCGGTGCTTGTCGGGCCGGCTGCTGGGGAGCCGCCTGCTCGGTACGCCGTGCGCACCGGGCTTCGTCGATCGCAACGATCCTAGGGCGGCGGGCATTCCGCTCCCACCGCGCCGCGGCGTGCTGGGACGCGTGTGACCGGTGGGAACGCGGTGGCCGGCGCGGGCTCGCAGCCGCGGCGGGTCAGGGCCGGGCGATGCGCAGGAACTGGTACAGCGGCGGCTCGCCGCCGCTGCCGCAGGTGGGCGCGACGACGTAGACGTCGAGCGACGCCGGGTCGTCCTCGGTCGGAAGGACGAGGACGAGCGCGGGCTTGCCCTCGTAGGTCCCCGAGTCGACGGCGACCGGTGCCGGCGGGTTCGGGGTGGAGGTGATCAGCTGCACGCAGCGGTCGAGCACGGCGGGCTGGATCGAGGAGGCGTGGGAGTCCGTCCCGCGGGTGGGTGCGGGCGTGGCGACGGACGGGGAGTCGACCGTGCTCGAGGTCTCGGGCGTGGCGACGACAGGTGCGGGCTCGCGCACGAGGCGGGCGGCCTGGTCGGCCAGGGTCGACGCGGCGTACTGCGCCCCGGAGTCGGACACCGTGACGCCGCTGGCGTCCTTGCCCGACCCGCCGGCGGCGGTCTCGGGGGCCTGCGACGCGGCGCCGGCGCTCGTGGTGGAGCTGACGCCGAGGCCGCCGTTCCTGGTGATCATCGCGCCGACGCCGACCACGACGACCACGGCGGCGGCGGCCGCGAGCAGCGTCGAGAGGGACCGGTAGGACGGCCCGCGGCGCTCCTCGGCCGTCGGCAGCACCGTGACGGAGGCACCGCCGCGGGCCCCGTCCTCGGCGTCGACGAGCGCGGCCGGGGAGTCGGGCAGGGTCGAGGCGAGCCGCTCCGCGACGACCGCCGCGTTGATGCGCCGGAGCACGTCGTCGGGCATCGGGACGTCCTCGGCGCGCAGCGTGCCGAGCAGGGCGCGCACGTCGGCGTCCTGCGCCGGGGTGGCGAAGGGACCCGGGGTGTCGCCCTCGGCCGGGGTGAGGTCGGGATCGGTCACGAGGTCACCTCCGGGTCTGCTCGGTCGATGCGGTCCTGGTCCGCCGGGTGGTCGCGGGCGTCGTCGCCCACCGCAGTTCTGACGCCGCTGGGGGCCTCCGGGTTCCGCAGCCCCGCCAGCGCGAGCGCCAGCCGCGCGCGGCCGCGTGAGCACCGGCTCTTCACCGTGCCCTCCGGAACCCCCAGCGCCGCAGCGGCGTCCGCGACCGACCACCCCTCGACGTCGACCAGGACGATCGCCGCGCGCTGGTCGTCGGGGAGCGCGGCCAGCGCCCGCTCGATCTCCATGCGCAGCTCGAAGGCGTCGAGGTCGTCGCGCGGGTCGGCCAGACCCCGGGAGCCCGGCTCGTCCTCCTCCGGCAGCGGGACGGTGGGGCGCGCACGACGGCGGCGCATCCGGTCCAGGCAGGCGTTGACCACGATGCGGTGCAGCCAGGTGGTGACGGCGGAGTCGCCGCGGAACGAGGCGGCGTTGCGGTACGCCGAGACCATCGCGTCCTGCAGCGCGTCGGAGGCGTCCTCGGGGTCGGCGGTGGTGCGCAGGGCGACCGACCACAGCCGGTCCTGGTGGCGGCGGACCAGCTCGCCGAACGCGTCGGGGTCGCCGGCGACGTGGGCGGCCAGCAGCGCGGCGTCGTCGGCACGCCCGTCGGCACGCCCGTCGTCCGGACCGTCGACGGGCGCGGCGGGATCCCCCAGCTGGCTTCCCATGGCGGCGCCAGCCTACGGGCCCAGCTCCCCACGACCCGCAGGTCACGACCCGGACGCGCGCGCCGCGACGCGCGCCGCCGCGACCTACGCTTCGTCCGTGGACCCCGTCACCGCCGTGATCACCGGACTGGGCCTGGCTGGCGCCGCGGGGCTCAACGCCTACGTGCCGCTCCTCGTCGTCGGCCTGCTCGGCCGGTTCGGCGTCCTGCAGCTCTCGGCGCCCTACGACTCGCTGTCCGACACCCCCGTGCTCGCCGTGCTCGGGGTGCTGTTCGCGATCGAGTTCCTCGCCGACAAGGTGCCCGGGGTCGACTCGGTCAACGACGTCGTGCAGACGGTGGTGCGCCCCGCTGCGGGCGCGGTCCTCATGGCGGGTTCCCTCGGCATCGGCACCGACCTGCCGCCGTGGGTGGGGGTGGTCGCGGGCATCATCACCGCCGGCGGCATCCACGCGACCAAGGCCGCGGCGCGTCCGGTGGTCAACGTCTCGACGGCGGGCGTGGGCGGTCCGGTCGTGAGCCTGGTCGAGGACGGCGTCTCGCTCGTGGCCAGCCTGCTCGCCGTGCTCGCGCCGCTGCTGCTCGTGGTGTTCGTCGTCGGACTGGTCTGGTGGGTGCGGCGCTCCTGGCTGCGACGTCGCGAGGCGCGCGCGCTCGCCAGGAACGGGTCCAGCGCGATCGGACCGGGTCCGGTCAGCCCATCACCTTGAGGTCGGCGATCCCGCCCTGGAAGCGGCCGTCGACCGAGGGCAGCCCGGTGATCCAGACGACGAGGTAGCGCGTGGTGACCGGCCGCGGCACCCGCAGCGGCAGCAGGCTGCCGGCGTTCTGCACCTCGGCCAGGGTCTGGAAGGTCGTGACGTCGGCGGTCGGGTCGTCGGTGGCGAGCAGCCGCAGCGA
>JAKOVT010000467.1 GCA_029781935.1 Actinomycetes bacterium
CGCCCACCAGCGCGGTGTCCTCGTCGATCCCGAGCAGCATCGAGCCCTCCGGCTTGTGCAGCAGGGCGTTGCGCAGGACGTCGGGCAGCCAGCCGAGCATCTTGTCGAAGTGCGGGATCACCCGGACGTTCTCCACCAGCCCGAGACCGGTCGGCTGGTCGGGGTGCACGAGGTCGCGCATCCGCGGCGCCCAGCTCGACAACGCCATGGCGCCGGCGCTGCATCCGGCGACCGCCGCTCCGGCCTGGTGCGCCGCGACGATCGCATGCCAGACCTTCGTGTCGCGCAGCGTGTCGGCGAGGAACGCCGGGTTCCCGCCGGAGAGGTAGACCAGGCCGGCGCCGTCGATCAGCGCCGCGAGGTCGTCGCGCTGCGCGTCCTCGCGGGTGCGGACGTCGACGACGACCTGCTCGACGCCGAGCCGCTCGGCCTGCAGGCGGCCGAGGCTGTGCCAGCGTGCGAGCGACTCCTCGCCCTCGGGCGCGGCCGCGGTCGCGAGCTGGACGTACCTCGGCGCGCGACCGGCGATCAGCGCGCCCTCGATCTCGGTCATGACCGGGAGGTACTCGCCGGACCCCACGAGCGCGATCGGCGCGGTGCTCATCGGCGTACCTCCCACTCGACGCCCGCCGGCGTGTCGCGCACCTCGATACCGGCGGCGGCGAGCCCGTCGCGGATGGTGTCGCTCTCCGCCCAACGCTTCTCGGCGCGCGCTTGTGCCCGCAGCGAGAGGATCAGGTCGACGAGCGGGCGGACGGTGTCGGTCACGTCGACGGGCTCGCCGATCGCCGCGATGACCTTGGCGAGCCGGCTGCGCACCCAGCGCCGTCCCTCGTCCGGCATGGCGTCGTCCTGCAGCGCGTCCAGGACGACCGATGCCGCGGTGGCGACGTCGCCCTGCTCGAGCGCAGCGTCGATCTCGCCGTCGGGCCAGTGGATCGTCGGGTCCGGGGTGGGCCTCGGCTCGGGGGTGGCCGCGCCCGATCCACGGCCGTGCTCGGCGATCTGCTCGATCGAGATCGTCTCGCCGGTGGGCACCACCCACTCGTCGCCGTGCACGCGTACGACGACGGTGCCGCGCCCGACCACCTCGCAGGCGCCGGAGTCGAGGTCCATGACGAGACCGGTGTGCTCGTCGACACCGAGCACGAAGGCGCCGTCGCGCAGCTGGTCCTCGAGCATGACGAGGCGTCGCTCGCCCTGCCAGCAGAAGCGGGTGTCGTGGGTGCCGCCCTCGGCGTTGTTCCAGTGCGGCACGACCGCCACGTCGAGCCCGGTCGCGGCGCCCACGACGTCGAGGCCCTCGAGCCAGTAAGGGTCCTCGCCGACCTTGTAGACCTCGTAGACCGGGATGGTGAGCGCCCCGAGCGTGAGGGCGGCAGCGCTCGCGAACGTGACGGCACCGCCCTCGCGCAGCCGCGCGTGCAGCGCCTCGGGCACCGCGCTCCCCGCCCACGTGCGCAGCGCGTACGACGGCGAGCCCGGGCCGGCGAAGACCCAGTCGGCTGCCCGCAGCCGGACCATCTCCACGGCGTGCGCGGTGGTGTCGGGTGCGGGTGCCTTGCGGAAGGTGACCGCCTCGACCTCGCGGCCGACGCTCTCGCGGAAGTACTGCTGGGCCTTCTCGGTCAGCTCGTCGGCGTTCTCCTGGAACCCGTACGGCGAGTCGAGCAGCACGGCGCGGACGTCGGACCCGAGCCTGGCGAAGGTCCGCTGGTGCGGCGTCACCATCGTGGGGCTGGTCTCGCCCGAGCCGAGGATCGTGAGGATGCGGGGCACCGGACGATCCTGCCTCACCAGGGCCGCCACCGCCCCCGGTACCCGGCGCAACCGCCCGCCGCGGCCGAACCCTCCTGCCTGCCACGGTGAACCCGCACGTCGCTGCCCGAACGCGCGGGTCTGGGCCGAGAACCCGCGCCTTCGGGCAGTGACGACGTCGGGTCGGGTCCCGGCTCAGCCCAGCTCGAGCGCCTCGGCGGTGCGTTCCATGACGTGGTCGTAGTACTCGTCCATGTCGGCGATGACGTTGTGGAACTGGCCGTTGATCTCGAGCGAGATCGTGCCGACCATGGCGGTCCACGCCATGAGGCCGCGGACGACGAGATCGTCGGTCACCTCGGGCGGCATCGCGGTGCGCACCGGTGCGAGAGCGGCGTGCACGGAGCGCGGGACCCTGCGGGCAGCGACGTCGCCCCGCGCGTGGAGGTCGGCCAGGATCGCGATGAGCAGGCCGGTCGTGCGGCTTGCCGGGCCGACGGTGTCGGGAGGGGCGACGTACCCGGGCACGGGGGAGCCGTAGATCAGCGACCACTGCTGCGGGTTCTGCAGCGCCCAGCCGCGCGCGCCGTGCACGATCGCGAACCAGCGCCCGCGCAGGTCGGACCGCTTCACCTCCGACTCGGCGGCCTCGGTGGCCTCGCCGAGGGCGTTGTAGGCGTCGATGATCAGCCGGGTCAGCAGGTCGTCGCGGCTCGGGAAGTAGCGGTAGATCGCGCTGCTCACCATGCCGAGGTCGCGCGCCACCGCGCGCAGGGACAGGCCGGCCGCGCCCTCCGCCGCCAGGTGCGTGCGTGCGGTCTCGACGATCTCGGCGGTGAGCTCGGCGCGGGCCCGCTCGCGGGCGGTGCGCGGCGCCGAGACGGGCTCGGTCATGCGCCCATCATGCCAGATCCGAGAGCAGTGTCCATGAATGTGAGCAGTGCTCTTGACATAGACCAGTGCACCGCTCCATAGTGTGAGCAGTGCTCTCGGAAAGGCCGAGGCAGACGGACGGAGTCAGACCATGAGCCAGCGCACCCACCTCGTCGTCGGAGCCGGACCCATCGGGTCGGCCGTGGTCCGGCGTCTCGCCGCCCAGGGCGACGCGGTCCGCGTCGTCACCCGCTCGGGCTCAGGTCCTGACCTCCCGGGCGTCGAGAAGATCGCCGCGGACGCGGCCGACGCGTCCCGGCTGCGCGAGCTCGCGGCCGGCTGCGACGTCGTCTACAACTGCGCCAACCCGGCGTACCACCGCTGGGTCACCGACTGGCCGCCGGTCGCGGCGGCGCTGCTCGGCGCCGCGGAGTCGTCCGGCGCCGTGCTGGTGACGACCGGCAACCTCTACGGGTACGGCGAGGTCGACCGGCCGATGACCGAGGACATGCCGCTCGCGGCGACCGGGGCCAAGGCGCAGGTCCGCGTGCGCATGTGGCAGGACGCGCTCGCGGCGCACGAGGCCGGGCGCGTGCGCGCGACCGAGGCGCGCGGTGCCGACTACGTCGGGGCCGGTGCCGAGTCGCACCTCGGCGAGCGCGTCATGCCCAAGCTGCTGGCCGGCAAGAGGCTTCAGGTGATGCCGAGCCTCGACACCCGGCACACCTGGACCTGGACCGAGGACATGGCCCGCACCCTCGTGGCGATCGGTGCCGACGAGCGCGCCTGGGGCCGGGCGTGGCACGTCCCGAGCGCGCTGGAGATGTCGCAGCGCGAGGCGCTCACCCGACTCGCGGAGCTGGCCGGGGCGCCGGCCCCGCGGGTCTCGACGTACCCGCCCGCGCTGATCAAGACCCTCGGCCTGTTCAGCCCGATGATCCGCGAGCTGCCCGAGGTGGCCTACCAGCTGCAGCGCGACTTCGTCATGGACTCGAGTGCCGCCCAGCGCGAGCTCGGCATCGCCGCGACGCCGGCCGACGAGGTCCTCGCCGCCCACCTCGCGGCGTACGCCGGGCACGCGCAGGCGCGCCACGCCGCCTGATGCCTGTTCGGCGGTCCATCACGCGCGGCGGCACGCTCGTGTGAGAGCGTGCCGCCCGTGGGACCCGACCTCCGCCGAGCGCGCCTCGCCGTCACGGTCGCCTACGTCGGCCAGGGGATCAGCTTCGCCGCGCTCGTGACCCGCATCCCGGCTCTGCAGGAGAAGTTCGGCCTCTCCGACGGGGCGCTCGGTCTGCTCGTCGGGCTCGTGCCGATCATCGCGGGCGTGGGGAGCGTGCTCGCGGGCACCGCGGTCGAGAAGCGCGGCAGCCGTGCGGTGCTCCGCGTGATGGGGCCGATCGTCCCGCTCTCTCTCGTGGTCGTCGGCTTCGCCCCCGACATCCCGGTGCTGCTCGTCGGGCTGGTGGCGCTCGGGTTCGGCCTCGGCGCCGTCGACGCCGCCATGAACATCGCCGGCGTGCGCGTGCAGGACGACATGGGGCGCAGCCTCGTCGCCGGGTTCTACGCGACCTGGAGCTTCGCGGGCTTCGTCGGCGCGCTGCTCGCGAGCGCCGCCGCGGGGTCGTCGCTCTCGCTCGGGCTGTTCTTCGCGCTGATCGCGCTGGTCCTCGTCCCGGTGCAGCTGCTGGTGGGCCCGTGGCTGCTGCCGGGCCACCCGACGCCGCAGGTGCTCAGCTCCGACGCGGCGACGATCCACTGGCGGCCGGTGATGCTCGTCGGCATCGCGCTCATGTGCGTCTACATCGCCGACTCGGGCGCCTCGACCTTCGGCGCCGACTACCTGCACAAGGGCCTCGGCTCGACCCAGTCGGTCGCGGCCCTGGCGTTCGCGGCGTACGCGCTGTTCACCGTCGCGGGCCGGCTCATCGTCGACCGCTGGGTCGACCGCGTCGGCGCGGTGCCGCTCGTGCGCATCGGCGGCATCGTCGCCGTGGTGGCCGCCGCCGGGATCGCGCTGGCGCCGTCCCCGGCCTTCGCGATCGCGGCGTTCGCGCTGCTGGGCCTGGGCATCTGCCCCGCCATCCCGCTGGCGTTCACGGCCGCGGCGTCGCACGACAAGACCTCGAGCGGCCTCGCGGTCGCGCGGGTCAACGTCTTCAACTACGTCGGGTTCGTGGTCGGCGCCCCGCTCATCGGCGGTATCGCCGAGGGCGCGAGCCTGCGCTGGGCCTTCGCGGTGCTGGTGCCCGTGCTCCTCGTCGTACCGCTGCTCGCCGGATGGTTCCGCGTGGCGCCGCACCAGGCGCCCGACCACGACGGCCACCTCCTCGGCGAGCCCACGTAGTTCCCCAAACATGATCATGTTCGGGGAACTACGTGGGTGTGCGGGGCGGGACGGTCGGGTCAGGCGCGGGCGAGCTCGCGGGCGTCGCGGGCGCTGCGGGAGCCGGTGAGCTCCATGAGCCGCTCCGAGCCGGGCACCACCTCGTGCTCGGTGGAGGTGACGCCGGCCTTCTCGTGCAGGCGCTGCATGCCCTTGCGCTGGTGGCGCAGCGCGAGGGTGACGACGCGGCCGTGCGCCCCGGCGCGGGCGGTGCGCCCGGCGCGGTGCAGGTAGGCCTTCGGGTCCTCCGGCGGGTCGACGTGGACGACGAGCGAGACGTCGTCGACGTGGATGCCGCGGGCGGCGACGTCGGTGGCGACGAGGACGTCGATCGACCCCTCCTTGAACTCCGCCATCGTGCGCGTGCGGGCGTTCTGCGACATGCCGCCGTGCAGCGCGCGCGCGTTGACGCCGCGGGCCGCGATGTTGCCGGCCACGCGCTCGGCACCGAGCTGGGAGCGGACGAACATGATCGTGCGCCCCTCGCGGCGCGCGATCTCGGTGGCGACCACGGCCTTGTCCTCGCGGTTCACGACGAGCACGTGGTGGTCCATCGTGTCGACCGGCGAGGTCGCGGGCTCGAGCTCGTGCCGGACGGGGTCGTGCATGTGCTCGCGGATGAGGACGTCGACGTCGCCGTCGAGCGTCGCGGAGAACAGCAGGGTCTGCGCGGCGGGGGAGCACAGCTCCATGAGCGCGGTGACCTCGGGCAGGAAGCCCATGTCGGCCATCTGGTCGGCCTCGTCGAGCACGACGACCTCGACCTCGTCGAGGAAGCACTCGCCCTGGCGGATGAGGTCGGCGAGCCGGCCCGGGGTGGCGACGAGGACGTCGACGCCGCGGCGCAGCGCGTGCACCTGCTTCTCCATCGACGTACCGCCCACGACGGTCTTGAAGTGGAGACCGAGCGAGCGGCCGAGCGGCTCGAGGCCGTCGCTCACCTGCATCGCGAGCTCGCGGGTGGGCACGAGGACCAGCCCGCGCGGGCGGCGGGGCTGCGCGGGCAGCTGCGCGACGCGGGCGAGCATCGGCAGCCCGAACGCGAGGGTCTTGCCCGAGCCGGTGGAACCGCGACCGAGCAGGTCGTGGCCGGCGAGCGCGTCCGGGATGGTCGCGGCCTGGATCGGGAACGGCTCGGCGATGCCGGCGCGCTCGAGCGCGGCGCACAGCGCCGTGGGCAGGCCGAGGTCGGCGAAGGAGGGTGCGGCCGGCGCGGCGGCGCCGGCGGTCACGCCGGTGGGCAGGGTGGAACGCAGGGCGGAGCGGGGGGTCACGAGGAACCTGACTGTCGACACGAGGTGGCCTGCGGGCCGCAGGCGGGACGCGTCAATGAGGTCTTCCTGAGGTGACGCGTCACCCAGGGTAGCCGGGGACACCGGCTGGGGCGTAATCGTCGTACGCCGGGGGAGACCGAGGTCACGACCCTGACCAGCGCGATCCCCGTCACA
>JAKOVT010000479.1 GCA_029781935.1 Actinomycetes bacterium
GCCGGTGAGCCACTGCAGCGTGGTGGGGGCCTGTTCCGCGAGGCGCAGGACGACGTCGCCGTCGACGACGTCGAGGGTGCGCATCGGGGCGCCCCACGACGCCCGGTCGTTCACCGCATCCTGCAGGACGCCCGGGTCGGGGTAGCCCATGTGGTCGGACAGCAGGCGGTCCTCGAGGTCGTGCGCCACCTTCTCGAGCGAGGCCATGCGCAGGAATGCCTCGGTGTAGCGGGTGTTGCCTCCGCTCTCGGCCTCGGTGGCGCGCTCGACCACGGCCACGCGCGCGCCGTTCTCGAGCGCGGAGATGGCGGCGGACAGCCCCGCGATGCCCGAGCCGACCACGACCACGTCGTACTCGTGCGCCATGTCAGGCCCCCGTTGCGATCGAGGCGAGGTAGTCGTCGGCGGACACCACTGCACCGAACATCGGCAGGATCGTGCCGATCGAGAAGTCGTGCGCCGCAGACGAGAACGAGGCGCAGACGTCCTCGATGACGGTCACGCGGAACCCGCTGTCGCCCGCGTGGCGCACCGCGGACTCGACGGCGAGATTGGTGGCCACTCCTCCGATCGCGATGTCGCGGATACCGTTGCCGGCGAGCATCTGCTCCAGGGGCGTCCCGATGAACGGGTCCACAGACCCCTTGACCACCACGGGCTCCCCGTCGGCGGGCGCGAGCGCGGCCACGATCTGCGCGGCGGGGGAGTCCGCGAGCATCGCCCGCTCCGCCGGGTACGAGTCCCAGCGAGCCGTGCGGTTGGTGCGCACCTCGTAGGTGGGGTCGAACGCGAGGCGCACGTGGACCACGTAGACGCCGGCCGCTCGGGCCTTCTCGAGGACCGTCGCCGCCTTCGCGACCACGTCGCGCTCGCGCACCTGGGCGGCGAGGGCGGGGAGCCGGGTGTGCTCGCCCTCCTCGCAGAGCGCGACCTGGTAGTCCACCAGGAGGAGTGCCGTGCTCACCATGCTGACCAACCGCCGTCCACGTAGAGGATCTGTCCTGTCAGGTACGCGCCCGCGTCGCTCGCGAGGAGCAGCAGCGGGCCCGTGAGGTCGGTGGCCGGGTCGCCCAGGCGGCCCAGCATCGTGCGGGTGCGGAACCACTCGAGCCGCTCGGGATCGTCGGCGAGCGGCGCGGTCATGCGCGTCGGGTAGAACACCGCGGGCGCGAGGCAGTTCGCGGTGATGCCCTGCGCGCCCGCCTCGGCAGCG
>JAKOVT010000482.1 GCA_029781935.1 Actinomycetes bacterium
CGCTGCCCGGGGCCGGGCGCCATGAGAAGGAGACCTCGTGGCCGTCGTCACGATGAAGCAGCTGCTCGAGAGCGGCGTGCACTTCGGGCACCAGACCCGCCGTTGGAACCCGAAGATGAAGCGATTCATCTTCAACGAGCGCAACGGCATCTACATCATCGACCTCCAGCAGTCGCTGACCTACATCGACCGCGCCTACGAGTTCGTCAAGGAGACCGTCGCGCACGGCGGCACCGTGATGTTCGTCGGCACCAAGCGCCAGGCCCAGGAGCCGGTGCAGCAGCAGGCCTCGCGCGTGGGCATGCCCTACGTCAACCAGCGCTGGCTCGGCGGCATGCTCACGAACTTCTCCACGGTGCACAAGCGGATCCAGCGCCTCAAGGAGCTCGAGCTCATCGACTACGACGACGTCGCGGGCTCGGGTCTCACCAAGAAGGAGCTGCTCGTCCTGCGCCGCGAGAAGGACAAGCTCGACAAGACCCTCGGCGGCATCCGCGACATGTCGAAGGTGCCGAGCGCGGTCTGGATCGTCGACACCAACAAGGAGCACATCGCGGTCGCCGAGGCCAAGAAGCTCAACATCCCGGTCGTCGCGATCCTCGACTCGAACTGCGACCCCGACGTCGTCGACTACCCGATCCCGGGCAACGACGACGCCATCCGCGCCGTCGCGCTGCTCACCCGCGTGATCGCCGACGCCGTCGCCGAGGGCCTCATGGCCCGCGCCGGCCGGGCGACCGCCGCGGCCGAGGGCGAGGTCGCGGCCGACGAGCCGCTGGCCGCCTGGGAGACCGAGCTGCTCGCCGGTGCCGAGTCCGCTCCGGCAGCGGAGGGCACCCCCGAGGCTGCCGCCGAGGCGCCCGCCGCCGAGGCCACCGAGACCCCGCAGGCCTGACCCGCCGCTGCTCGGCCCGCCCGGACCCGCTCCGGCGGGCCGTGCAGCGCGCCGCCAGACCCCGCACCGCATCTATCAACAGAGAGGGCCACCACCATGGCCGACGTCACCGCTGCTGACGTGAAGAAGCTCCGCGACCTGACCGGTGCGGGGATGATGGAGTGCAAGAAGGCGCTCCAGGAGAACGACGGCGACTTCGAGCAGGCCGCCGAGGCGCTTCGCATCAAGGGTGCGGCCAAGGCCGCCGCCCGCGGCGCCGAGCGCGAGGCCAGCAACGGCCTCGTCGTGACCAAGGACGGCGCTCTCGTCGAGCTCCGCGCCGAGACCGACTTCGTCGCCAAGAACGCCGACTTCCAGGCGCTCGCCGACAAGGTCGTGGCCAAGGCCGCCGAGATCAAGGCCGACGACACCGAGACGCTGGCGGCGGCCGACCTCGACGGCAGGACCGTCGCGGAGACCGTCACCGACCTCGCCGCCACGATCGGCGAGAAGCTCGAGCTCGGTCGGGTGGCCTACGTCGAGGGCAACGTCGCGACGTACATGCACAAGCGCGCGGCCGACCTGCCCGCTCAGGTGGGCGTGCTCGTCGCCTACGAGGGCTCCGAGGAGGCTGCCCGCAGCGCCGCGATGCAGATCGCCGCGATGCGCGCCTCCTACCTCACCCGTGACGAGGTGCCGGCCGACGTCGTCGAGACCGAGCGCCGCGTAGCCGAGGCCAAGGCGAAGGAGGAGGGCAAGCCGGAGGCGGCGATGTCCAAGATCGTCGAGGGCCGTGTGAACGCGTTCTTCAAGGACAACGTCCTGCTCGAGCAGGAGTCGGTCGTGGAGTCCAAGAAGTCGGTCAAGGACGTCCTCGACGCCCAGGGCACCACGATCAGCCGCTTCGTGCGGTTCGAGATCGGTGCCTGAGGGGACCGCAGGAGCTCCTGCCTGACAGACTCCCCCCAAGACCCGTGAGACCGGAGGCCGCCGTCGTGGACAACGCTTCGACTACCGCGACGGCGGCCTCCGGCATCTCCGTGGTGCAGCCCTCGCTCGAGGGCACCCTCGAGACGTGGCCGGGGGTGCCCGAGGGCGGCTTCGGACGGGTGCTCCTCAAGCTCTCCGGCGAGGCCTTCGCCGGCAGCGGGTCTCTCGGCGTCGATCCCGACGTCGTCTCCGCCGTCGCCCGACAGATCGCGGCCGTCGTCCGCGGTGGCACCGAGGTCGCTGTGGTCATCGGTGGCGGCAACTTCTTCCGCGGCGCGCAGCTCAACGAGCGCGGCATGGACCGCTCGCGCGCGGACTACATGGGCATGCTCGGCACGGTGATGAACTGCCTGGCCCTCCAGGACTTCCTGGAGAAGGAGGGCATCGACACGCGCGTGCAGACCGCGATCGCGATGGGTCAGGTCGCCGAGCCCTACGTGCCGCGGCGCGCGATCCGCCACCTCGAGAAGGGCCGTGTCGTCATCTTCGGCGCGGGTCTCGGGGCGCCGTTCTTCTCCACCGACACCACGGCGGCGCAGCGCGCTCTCGAGTGCGGTGCCGAGGTGGTCCTCATGGCCAAGGGTGTCGACGGCGTCTACGACTCCGATCCGCGCACGAACCCCGACGCCCAGCGCTTCGAGACGCTGTCGCACGCCGAGGTGCTCGCGCGGGGCCTCAAGGTGGCCGACGCCACCGCCATCAGCCTCTGCCAGGACAACAGCCTTCCGATCCTCGTCTTCAACCTGCTCGTCGAGGGCAACATCGCCCGCGCCGTGCGGGGTGAGAGGATCGGCACGCTCGTCGCGTCCTGACGGCACCAGCGGTACGCCGTCCGCGCACGCACGACCGGAACCGACACGTCACGAGGAGCACGCGGTGATCGACGAGACCATGTTCGAGGCGGAGGAGAAGCTCGAGAAGGCGGT
>JAKOVT010000001.1 GCA_029781935.1 Actinomycetes bacterium
CGGGTAGCATCGGCGACGACCGCGGTCGACCGCCGTCCCCGTGCCCCTCACCGAGGAGTCCCCGTGTCCCCCACCCGCGCCGTGCGCGACGTCGTCCTCGTCGACGCCGCCCGCACCCCGTTCGGCAAGGCCGGCGCCAACGGCCTCTACGCCGAGACCCGCGCCGACGACCTCGTGGTCGCCGTCTTCCGCGAGCTGATGCGCCGCAACCCGCAGCTGCCGCCGGAGCGCATCGACGACGTCGCCGTCGCCGCCACGACGCAGATCGGCGACCAGGGCCTCACCATCGGCCGCACGGCCGGCATCCTCGCGGGGTTCCCGCGCTCGGTGCCCGGCCAGTCGGTCGACCGGATGTGCGCCGGCGCGATGACCGCCGTCACCAACCTCTCGAGCGGCATCGGCGTCGGTGCCTACGACGTCGTCGTCGCCGGCGGTGTGGAGCACATGGGCCGCCACCCGATGGGCGAGGGCATCGACCCGAACCCGCGGATCATCTCCGAGAAGCTGGTCGACCCCGAGGCGCTCCTCATGGGCAAGACCGCCGAGAACCTGCACGACCGCTTCCCGCAGCTCACCAAGGCGCGCGCCGACGAGTACGCGCTGCGCAGCCAGGAGAAGACGGCGAAGGCCTACGCCGACGGCGTCATCCAGCCCGACCTCGTCCCCGTCGCGACGCGCACCGCGGCCGCGGGCTGGGGCCTCGCCACTGTCGACGAGCCGCCGCGGCCGGAGACCACGCTCGAGGGCCTCGCCGCACTGAAGACGCCGTTCCGCGCCCACGGCCGGGTCACGGCCGGCAACGCCGCGGGCCTCAACGACGGTGCTACCGGGGCGGTGCTCGCCGCCGAGGAGGTCGCCGACGAGCTCGGCCTGACCAAGAAGGCACGCCTCGTGTCGTTCGCGTTCGCCGGCGTCGAGCCCGAGGTGATGGGCGTCGGCCCGGTGCCGAGCACCGAGAAGGCCCTGGCCCGTGCGGGTCTCAGCATCGCGGACATCGGCCTGTTCGAGATCAACGAGGCGTTCGCCGTCCAGGTGCTCGCGTTCCTCGACGCCTTCGGCATCGCCGACGACGACCCGCGCGTGAACCCGTTCGGCGGCGCCATCGCGGTCGGCCACCCGCTGGCCTCCTCCGGCATCCGGCTCATGGCCTACCTGGCCAAGAGCTTCGAGCTGCACCCCGAGGTCCGCTACGGCCTCACGACCATGTGCATCGGTCTCGGCATGGGCGGCACGGTCATCTGGGAGAACCCGAACTACGACGGCAAGGACGCGTGACCGACGTGAGCGACTCCACCACCACCCCTGCCGCGCCCGACGAGATCGTCACGCGGGCGCTCCTGCGCCTCGTCGACCTCCCCGCAGCCGCCGGCACGATCGCGCTCATCACCCTCGACAACGGGTTCGACCACACCAAGCCGAACACCTTCGGACTCGGCGGGCTCGACTCGCTCGCCGAGACCCTCGACCACGTCGCCGCCGCCGCCGAGTCCGGCGAGATCGTCGCGGTCGCGGTCACCGGCAAGCCGTTCATCTTCGGCGTGGGCGCCGACCTCACGGGGATCGGTCGCATCACCAGCGCCGAGCAGGCCCGCGAGGTCAGCGCGCGCGGCCACCGGGTGCTGCGGCGGCTCGGCGAGCTCCCCGTCCCGTCGTTCGCGTTCGTCAACGGCGCCGCGATGGGCGGCGGCCTCGAGATCGCGCTGCACTGCACCTACCGCTCGGTGTCCACGGGCGCGGGTCTGCTCGCGCTGCCCGAGGTCGGCCTCGGGCTGATCCCCGGCTGGGGCGGGGCGTGGCTGCTCCCGAACCTCATCGGCGCGGAGAAGTCGGTCAAGGTCATCGTCGAGAACCCGTTGAGCCAGAACCGGATGCTCAAGCCGGCCGAGGTTCTCTCGCTCGGGATCGCCGACGTCGCGTTCGAGCCGGCCGACTTCCTCGTGCAGTCGCTGCGCTGGGCGGCGTCGGTCCTCTCCGGCGAGACGGTCGTCGCGCGCGCGGAGCCCGACCGCGGTCAGGGCTGGGACGACGCCGTCGCGGCGGGGCGCGCGTTCGCCGACCTCAAGCTGCACGGCGCAGCGCCCGCGGCGTACCGCGCGCTCGACCTCATCGAGGCGGCCAGGGTCGCCACCCGCGACGAGGGTTTCGCGGCCGAGGACGACGCCATCGCCGAGCTCACGATGACCGACGAGCTGCGGTCCGGCCTCTACGCCTTCGACCTCGTCCAGCGCCGCGCCAAGCGACCCGTGGGCGCACCGGACAAGTCCCTCGCGCGTCCGGTCACCAAGGTCGGCGTCGTGGGCGCGGGCCTGATGGCCAGCCAGCTCGCGCTGCTCTTCGTGCAGCGGCTCGAGGTGCCGGTCCTCATGACCGACCTCGACCAGCAGCGCGTCGACAAGGGTGTCGCCTACGTCCACGGCGAGATCGACAAGCTCGTCGCGAAGGGCCGGCTGAACACCGACAAGGGCAACCGCCTGCGCGCGCTCGTGTCCGGTTCGACCACCAAGGACGGGTTCGCCGACGCCGACGTCGTCATCGAGGCCGTGTTCGAGGACCTCAAGGTCAAGCAGCAGGTCTTCGCCGAGGTCGAGGCCGTGGTGTCCGACACCTGCGTGCTGCTGACCAACACCTCCTCGCTGTCGGTCACCGCGATGGCGGAGAACCTCCAGCACCCCGAGCGCGTCGTGGGCTTCCACTTCTTCAACCCTGTCGCCCTCATGCCGCTGCTGGAGATCGCGCGCGCCGAGCGCACCGACGACGCCTCGCTGGCGACGGCGTTCGCGCTCGGCAAGGCGCTCAAGAAGTCCTGCGTGCTCGTGAAGGACGCACCCGCGTTCGTCGTCAACCGGCTGCTCACCCGCTTCATGGGCGAGGTCATGGCGGCCTACGACGAGGGCACGCCGTTCGAGGTCGCCAACAGCGCGGTCGACCCGTTGGGCCTGCCGATGTCGCCGTTCGTGCTCGTGCAGATGGTCGGCCCGGCGGTCGCGTTCCACACCGGCGAGACGCTGCACCAGGCGTTCCCCGACCGTTTCGGCGTCTCGGAGAACCAGCGCCGGATGGTCGAGGCCGGGAAGACCACGCTGCTGGCGTGGGACGGGGCGACACCGAGCATCGCGCCCGACGTCGCCGAGCTGTTCACGGTGGGCACCAGCCCGTCGACCGCCGACGAGGTCCGGCAGCGCGCCCTCGACGCCGTCGCCGACGAGGCGCGCCGGATGCTCGACGAGGGCGTCGTCGCCGCGCCGCAGGACATCGACCTCTGCCTGATGCTCGGCGCGGGTTGGCCCGGCCACCTCGGTGGCATCACGCCCTACCTCGACCGCACCGGCACCAGCGAGCGCGTCACCGGCACCCGCTTCCTGCCGCCGGGCGTCGCCAGCGTCGGCTGACGGCGAGCGCGCCCGCGAGGACCCCGGAGCGATCCCGCCCCGGGGTCCTCGCGCGTCGTGCGCCACGGCCGCACCCGGTTCCGGGCGATCAGTCCGGGTGGCCCCCGGACACCCGCGACCACGTCGCGGGGGTCCCGCTCGACTCAGGGTCGACGATCGGTCACCGCACGATCGCAATGGGTTACTCCACTCACTCACCGAGGCCTGCCTCGCGCCGGCTGCTCGGGCTACCGTCGTGACGTGAGCCCCGACGCCCGAGCCGCCGCGCTGCGCCGCGCGCTGCTCGGTGCCGTCCTCACCGCGTCGGACGCGCTGGCCGACCTCGAGGTGCGCGACGACGGCGTCCGGCACGACAGTCCCGGTCTCGAGCCGCTGGTGGTCCCCTGGGGCGAGCTGGTGCTCGCCGCGGGCGAGGGAGCCGACGACCTCGTCGTACGCCGCCGGCTGGCCCGCTGGCTGCGGTTGCGGCTGCTCCTGCACTCGCGCCTGTGCGGCGACGGACCGGACGCTGGTCGCGCCTGGGTGCTGTCGCGCGTGCGCCCGCGGGCCCTTCCCGCCGACCACGGCCTGCATCCCGGCCCCGGCTGGACCCGCCGCAGCGTGCTGGGCGGAGCGCTCGACGTGGGGCTCGCCCTGCGCGGCTACGACGACGACGCCCGACCCGACCCGGACGCCGTCGGGCTGCTGCCCGCCGGCGTGCTCGTGGCCGCGCGCATCGATCTCGCTGAGGCCGACGCCCGTGCCGACCGGTACCTCGCGGACATGGCGGCGCTCGCGGCGGACCGGATGCGACGCGACCCCACCGCCGTGCTGCGTCCGCTGGGCGACGCCGACGTGCTCACCCTGCTGGCCTCCCCCGAGTTCCGCACGGCGCTCGTCGACGGGCAGGGCATGCGCTCGGCCGCGATCCCGACCCGCAGCCGCGGCTGGCTGGACCTCGGTCGGCTCGACCCGGCCTTCGCCGTGTCGGCCGCCGAGCTCACCGAGCCCGACGAGCGGGGCTTCACCCGCCCCGTGCTGGTGACCTCCGACGAGGTGAGCCAGGTGCGCCCGGGCGGCGAGATCGTGCGGCACGCGCTGGCCGACCCCGCCCCCGCTGAGCCGGCCCGACCACCGCAGCCGCGGCTGGCCTAGCCGCGGATCGCTGGCGCGTCAGGCGCTCGGTCCGGCGTCCTCCGCAGCGGCGCTGTCCGCCGCCGCCTCGGGCTCCACGGTGTGCTCGAGGCGGGCCACGGTCTCGACCACCGCGCGCGACACGTCCTGAGCGGTGAGCCCGAGCGCGGACAGCACCGACGCGCGGCTCGCGTGGTGGAGGAAGCGCCGCTCGATGCCGAAGTCGCGCAGCGGGACGTCGACCTCGGCGTCGCGCATCGCCGCCGCGACAGCGGAGCCGATGCCGCCCGTGCGGGAGTTGTCCTCGACCGTGACGACGAGGCGGTGCGCCCGCGCGAGGTCGACGACCGCCTCGGGCACCGGGCAGACCCATCGCGGGTCGACCACCGTGACCGCGATGCCCTGCTGGGCCAGCCGGTCGGCGACCTCGAGGGAGAGCTCGGCGAACGCGCCCACGGACACGACGAGCACCGACGCGTCGTCGTCGGCCCGCAGGACGTCGACGCCGCCGTGGCGGTGCAGCGCCGGTACGTCGGGACCGACCACGCCCTTGGGGAACCGCACGACGGTCGGCGCGTTCTCGACCTCGAGCGCCTCCGCGAGCTCCTCGCGCAGGGTGCGCGCGTCGCGCGGAGCCGCGATCCGCAGCCCGGGCACGACCTGCAGGATCGACATGTCCCACATGCCGTTGTGGCTCGGGCCGTCGTCGCCGGTCACACCAGCGCGGTCGAGCACGAAGGTCACGCCGGCGCGGTGCAGGGCGCAGTCCATGAGCACCTGGTCGAACGCACGGTTGATGAACGTGGCGTAGACGGCGACCACCGGGTGCAACCCGGCGAAGGCCATGCCCGCGGCGCTCGTGGCCGCATGCTGCTCGGCGATTCCGACGTCGTAGGTGCGGTCGGGGAACTCCGCGCGGAACGGCTCGAGCCCGGTCGGACCCATCATGGCCGCGGTGACGGCGACGAGATCGGTACGCCGACGGCCCAGCGACACCAGCTCGTCGGAGAACACCGACGTCCACGTGCGACCCGACTTGGCCAGCGGCTGCCCGGTCTCGGGGTCGAGGACGCCGACGGCGTGGAAGCGCTCGGCGTCGTCGAGCTCTGCCGGCAGGTAGCCGCGGCCCTTCTCGGTGATGACGTGCACCAGCACCGGGCCGCCGAACTCCTTCGCGCGCTCGAGCGCGTGCTCCAGCGCTTCGATGTCGTGGCCGTCGATGGGTCCGACGTACTTGAGACCGAGGTCCTCGAACATGCCCTGCGGCGCGACGACGTCCTTGAGGCCCTTCTTGACGCCGTGCAGGGTGTCGTAGAGCGGAGCACCGATGACGGGCGTGCGCCCGAGGGCGGCCTTGCCCCAGTCGAGGACGCGCTCGTAGCCGTGGGTGGTGCGCAGCGTGGCCAGGTGCGAGGCCAGACCGCCGATGGTCGGCGAGTACGAGCGCTCGTTGTCGTTGACGACCATGACGACTGGTCGGTCGGAGGCCGCGATGTTGTTGAGCGCCTCCCATGCCATGCCACCGGTGAGCGCGCCGTCGCCGATGACGCCGACGACGTGCCGGCTGCCGAGCTGACCGGTGCGCTCGAGACCCTTCGCGATGCCGTCGACCCACGACAGCGCCGTGGACGCGTGCGAGTTCTCGATCACGTCGTGCGGCGACTCGTCGCGGCTCTGGTAGCCCGACAGCCCGCCCTCCTGGCGCAACCGGTCGAACTGGTCGAGGCGCCCGGTGAGCATCTTGTGCACGTAGGACTGGTGCCCGGTGTCGAAGACGAGGACGTCCTCGGGGGAACGGAAGACGCGGTGCAGCGCGATCGTGAGCTCGACGACCCCGAGGTTGGGGCCGAGGTGGCCGCCGGTGCGGCTCACCTTCTCGATGAGCTCGGCGCGGATCTCCTCGGCGAGCGCGGGGAGCTGGTCGGCCGGGAGCGCGCGCAGGTCGCGCGGCGAGCGGATCCCCCGCAGCAAGGTCATGGACCGAGTCTAGGGTCCGATCCCGGTCACGCACGCCGTGGCGGCAGCCCGGCGATCGTGTCCGTCACGCGGGCCCCCTGCGGCCCGCAGGCCCGGCGCGTGGGGCGCCGTCAGGCGGTGACGGCCGGGCGGCGGCCCTTCGAGCTCGGCGCGACCGCACCGACGGGATCGTCGAGCAGCGGCGCGAAGGCCGCCTCCGCGGCCCCGAGCAGCGTGGAGTCGTCGCCGAGGGCGGGTGCGGCGAGGATCACGTGCTCGCCGGGCGCCGGGAGCGAGCCGGTGAGCACGTCCTCCACCTGCTGGCGCACGAGCGGCAGCACCTCGCGCAGCGCCCCGCCGAAGACCAGGACGTCGGGGTTGAAGATATGGACGAGGTTGGCGACACCGATCGCGATCCAGCCGCCGACCTCCTCGAGGCCCTGCCTCGCCCTGGCGTCGCCCGCCTCGGCCCGGGCGACGATCGATGCCACGGACTCCGTGTCGGACGCGCCGGTCGCCGCCCGCACGGCCGGCTCGCCGATCTCGGTCTCCCAGCAGCCGGTCGCCCCGCACCGGCACTCGCGGCCCTGCGGGTTCACCCGCATGTGGCCGACCTCGCCGCCGTAGCCCTGCGCCCCCTTGAGCAGCGCGCCGTCGATGACGATGCCACCGCCGACACCGACCTGCCCGGACAGGTAGACCACGTTCGCGGCACCCATCGCGCTGCCCCGCAGGCGCTCGGCGATGGCGCCGAGGTCGGAGTCGTTGCCGACGACCACCGGGGTGGTCACCTGCAGCTCGTCGCGCAGATGGTCGGCGAGCGGCACATCGACCCAGCCCAGGTTGGGTGCGAAGCGAACCAGGCCGTCGGGCTGGCGCACCAATCCCGGCACTCCGATGCCGACGCCCACCTGCACCGCCCTCCTCGGTGCTTCCGCGAGCAGGTCGCGGCAGACGTCGGCGAGCTGGGCGAGGATGCGCTCCTCGCGCTGCTGGCCCTTGCGGAACCGGTGCTCGCGCCGGCCGAGCACCTCGCCGCCGAACCCGACGAGCGCCACGATGGCGCGGTCCACCCGCAGGTCGATGGCGAGCACGTACGCGCGCTCGCGCACCGGTTCGACGCCGTAGGACGGGCGACCGACGCCTCGACCGACCGGCTCGGTCTCGCGCACGAGGCCGACGGCGACGAGATCGGCGATGAGCCCGCCGACGGTGCTCCGGTTCAGCCCGGTGTGGTTGACGAGCTCCGAGCGGGAGGTCGACCCGTGGTCGTGCAGGAACCGGGCGAGGGCCGCCAGGTTGTGGCGGCGCACCTCGTCCTGGGTGGCCCCTGCGAGCGACACGGGTCGACCTCCTCAGGGTCTAGCTGGCGACGGCGCGGCGGCGCGAGAGCGCGTCGACGCTCGCGGCGACCAGCAGCACCAGCCCGGTCACGATGAACTGGATGCCGGCCTGGTCGGTGATCAGCGGGAGGCCGTTGGCGATGACGCCGACGACTAGGCCGCCGATGACGGCGTCGGAGATCTTCCCCTTGCCGCCGAACAGGCTCGTGCCGCCGATGACCGCCGCCGCGACCGCGAACAGCAGCGTCGTCGAACCACCGGTGGACGGCGAGATCGAGTTGTCGCGAGAGGCGAACAGGATGCCCGCGACCGCCGCCAGGGTGGAGCAGAAGATGAAGCACGCGATCTTCACGTTGCGCACGTTGATGCCGGCGCGCCGCGCTGCCTCGGTGTTGCCGCCGACGGCGTAGACGTGCCGGCCGAACGACGTCCGCGACAGCAGGTAGGTCAGAACCACCAGCAGGATCAGGATCAGCGGCACGATGTAGGGCACACCCTTGATCGAGGTGATCTCCGGCCGGCGCGACCGCTCCTGGTTCAGGAAGAACGTCGCCACACCGAACAGCACCGCGATGGAGGCGACCTTGACCAGCCACACCGACACGGCCTCGTGCGCCAGCCCGGACGCCTTCCGGCGACGCAGCCGCAGACCGGTGATGAGGGCGTAGCCGACGGCCACGACCAGGAACAGCACCCAGCCCCAGACCACTGGCAGGTTCTTGTTCTGCAGCGCCAGGATCCACTCGTCGCGCACCGGCACGGTGCCGCCCTCGCCGATGATCAGCAGCATGAGGCCCTGCAGGGCGAGGAACATCGCCAGCGTCACGACGAACGACGGGATGCCCAGGCGGGCGACCAGCGCGCCGATGAACAGACCGATCAGCGCACCGGTGCCGAGGCACGCGAGCAGCGCCAGCGGCAACGGCCACTGGTGCTTCACCCCCAGCGTCACGCCCAGGATCGCGGCCGCGGTGCCCGCGGTGTAACCCGCGGACAGGTCGATCTCGCCGAGGAGCAGGACGAAGACGAGGCCCATCGCGATGACGATGATCATGGCCGCCTGCGACAGCAGGTTCGCCATGTTGAACGCCGAGAGGAACGTGCTCCCCTTCAGCGCGGTGAAGATGATGAGCAGCGCGACCAGTCCGAGGACGGCCGGCAGCGAACCGAGCTCGCCGCCCGCGAAAGGCGGGCCGGTGGAATGTTGCCAGCCCGAACATATTCCTGCCGATGTGACCGAGGCCACCGTTCTCGGCCACGAATTCGTTGTGTCCGGTAACAATTCAGTCACGCTGCCGTAACCCTGGGCCTGTATGTCCCGTTCCGTCCCGACGCAAGCGTTTTCACGCCCCTCCTCCCCCGCTCGCCTCCACCCGTCGACGGCCTGCGGCCATCCCGGGAGCACGCCCATGACCGCGCGCGGAGGTCACAGGCGCGGGCGCCACCGGGCGCCGTGGAGCGCGTCCTCCACGAGCGCGACCTCGCGGGAGGCGCGTGCGAGCCGCGCGCCCTCGGCCTCGAGCGCCCGCAGGGCGGCCTCCAGCACCTCGGGGTCCACCCGGTCGCGGAGCTCGCGGCGGGCGCCGGCGTACGCCGCACGTGCCCCCGCGAGCGCGGCGTCGACGTGGTGCGACGCGAAGCGCGCGAGCACGACGGGATGCCGGCGGAGCACCTCGTGACCGCGGTAGTCGGCCGGGCACTGGTCCAGCAGCCACGAGGCCGCCGACTCCTCCCACCCCGGGGTGCCGGGCGGCAGGACGCCACGGGGCCAGCCCGGAGGTCCCTGCAGCTCGCTCATCGGCGCAGCTCGGTCATGGCGCGACCCTAGCGACGGAGCACGAGCACGGCCCGCCACCCGGAGGCGGCGGGCCGTCGCAGCCGGTCGGCGTGCCTGGTCAGCCGGCGAGCTGGCGCAGGACGTACTGCAGGATGCCGCCGTTGCGGTAGTAGTCGGCCTCGCCGGGGGTGTCGATGCGCAGCACGGCGTCGAAGGCCACGACGGTGCCGTCGGCCTTCACGGCCTCGACCGCCAGCGTGCGCGGCGTGCTCCCCTCGTTGAGCGCGGTGACGCCTGTGATCGAGAACGTCTCGGTGCCGACGAGGCCGAGCGACTCCGCCGTCTCCCCCGCCGGGAACTGCAGCGGCAGCACGCCCATCCCGATGAGGTTCGAGCGGTGGATGCGCTCGTAGGACTCGGCGATCACGGCCTTCACGCCCAGGAGCGCGGTGCCCTTGGCCGCCCAGTCGCGCGACGAGCCCGAGCCGTACTCCTTGCCGGCGAGGATCACCAGCGGGGTGCCTGCGGCCGCGTAGGCCTGGGCCGCGTCGTAGATGAACACCTGCGGCGCGTCGAGCTGGGTGAAGTCGCGGGTGTAGCCGCCCTCCACGCCGTCGAGCAGCTGGTTGCGGAGCCGGATGTTGGCGAAGGTGCCGCGGATCATGACCTCGTGGTTGCCGCGGCGCGAGCCGTAGGAGTTGAAGTCCTTGCGGTCGACGCCGTGCTCGGCGAGGTACTGAGCCGCGGGCGTGCCCGGCTTGATGTTGCCGGCCGGGCTGATGTGGTCGGTGGTCACCGAGTCGCCGAGCTTGGCCAGGACGCGCGCCCCCGCGATGTCGGACACCGGTGCGGGCTGCGCCGGCATCCCGTCGAAGTACGGCGGCTTGCGCACGTAGGTCGACTCCGGATCCCAGGCGAAGGTGTCGCCCGTGGGCGTGGGGAGCGACTGCCAGCGCGCGTCTCCGGCGAACACGTCGGCGTACCGGGAGGTGAACATGTCGGCGTCGATGCACGAGTCGATGGTCGCCTGCACCTCGGCCGGCGTGGGCCAGATGTCCTTGAGGTAGACGGGGTTCCCGTCGCCGTCGGTGCCGAGCGGCTCCGTGGTGATGTCGACGTCCATCGTGCCCGCGATCGAGTACGCCACCACGAGCGGCGGCGACGCGAGGTAGTTCATCTTGATGTCGGGGTTGATCCGACCCTCGAAGTTGCGGTTGCCCGACAGCACCGACACGACGGCGAGGTCCTCGGCGTTCACGGCCGCGCTGACCTCGGCGGGCAGCGGTCCGGAGTTGCCGATGCAGGTGGTGCAGCCGTAGCCGACGAGGTCGAAGCCCATCTTCTCCAGGTAGGGCGTGAGGCCGGCCTTGTCGTAGTAGTCGGTCACGACCTTCGACCCGGGCGCGAGGGTGGTCTTGACCCACGGCTTGCGCGCGAGGCCCTTCTCGACCGCCTTCTTGGCGAGCAGGGCGGCACCCACCATCACCGACGGGTTGGACGTGTTGGTGCAGGAGGTGATCGCGGCGATCGTCACGGCTCCATGACCGATCGTCACTGTCTCGCCGTTGATCTCGAACGTCGCGGTGCGCGCCGGGTCGGAGGTGTAGGTGGGCAGCGCCTCCTCGAAGCGCTGCTTGGCCTCGGAGAGGATCACCCGGTCCTGCGGGCGCTTCGGGCCGGCGAGGGACGGCACGACGCTGCCGAGGTCGAGCTCGAGGTACTCGGAGTAGACCGGCTCGTGCGACGCGTCGTGCCACAGGCCCTGGGCCTTGGTGTACGCCTCGACCAGGGCGACCTGCTCGGCGGTGCGGCCGGTGAGCTCGAGGTAGCGCAGCGTCTCGTCGTCGATCGGGAAGATGGCGACCGTGGAGCCGTACTCGGGGCTCATGTTGCCGATCGTGGCGCGGTTGGCCAGAGGCACGGAGCCGACGCCGTCGCCGTAGAACTCCACGAACTTCCCGACGACGCCGTGCTGGCGCAGCATCTCGGTGATCGTGAGCACGAGGTCGGTGGCGGTGGCGCCCTCGGGCAGCTGGCCCGACAGCTTGAAGCCGACCACGCGCGGGATGAGCATCGACACCGGCTGGCCCAGCATCGCGGCCTCGGCCTCGATGCCGCCGACGCCCCAGCCCAGCACTCCCAGACCGTTGACCATGGTGGTGTGCGAGTCGGTGCCGACGCAGGTGTCGGGGTAGGCCTGGCCGCCGCGGACCATCACCACGCGGGCGAGCGCCTCGACGTTGACCTGGTGGACGATGCCGGTGCTCGGCGGGACGACCTTGAACTCGTCGAACGCGGTCTGGCCCCAGCGCAGGAACTTGTAGCGCTCGCCGTTGCGCTCGTACTCGAGCTCGACGTTGAGGCCGAGGGCGTCGGGCGAGGCGAAGTGGTCGGCGATCACCGAGTGGTCGATGACGAGCTCGGCGGGGGCGAGCGGGTTGATCTTCGACGGGTCGCCGCCGAGGTCCTTCATCGCCTCGCGCATGGTGGCGAGGTCGACCACGCAGGGCACGCCGGTGAAGTCCTGCATGATCACGCGCGCCGGCGAGAACTGGATCTCCTCGCTGGGCTCGGCCGACGGGTCCCACGCGCCGAGGGCGCGGATCTGGTCGGCGGTGACGTTCGCGCCGTCCTCGGTGCGGAGCAGGTTCTCCAGCAGGACCTTGTGGGTGTACGGGAGGCGGTCGGCGCCG
>JAKOVT010000007.1 GCA_029781935.1 Actinomycetes bacterium
GGTGATTTCTCACGATTGCGCGACGGCGCGCCCCGACGGCGCCGGCGCGGTGACAGCCGGAGAAGGAAGTGGAGCGGGCCTGTAGGCCGGATTCTGTGCGCCGGCGGACCGGCGTGACGATCATTCGTCTGGGCGGCCGGTTGCCCGGCCGCTCGAGCCATCTACCCGCACGCTCGGGCGGGCCGCCCTGTGCGGTCCGCAGACCGCGCGCGTGCCTATTGGATGTTGCTCCGGATGGGGTTTGGCGTGCCGTCCGTGTCGCCACGTCCGCGGTGAGCTCTTACCTCACCTTTTCACCCTTGCCGTCGACGCCGGCGAGCCGGCGCCGCTTGGGCGGTGTGCTTTCTGTTCCACTTTCCGTCGCCTTGGGCCTTGCGGCTTGCTGCGCCTGGCCGTTAGCCAGCATCCTGCCCTGTGGAGTCCGGACCTTCCTCCAGCGACGGCGCCTGCGCGCCGCGGCCAGCGATCGTCCGACCCGCTCCAGCGTGCATTTTACGACACCCGGGCCAGCCATCGAATGACAGGAGCCGACCGTCGGGCGCCCTGTGACATACTGCGTCGCGAGGCAGAGCCTGTGATGATCGAATCCGACCCGGGTCGCTGCGCCCACCGCGTCGCGACACGACTTCCATCCCCACCCACCGGGCTTGACCACAGCACTTAGAGGACACCGGCAATGGCGTTGATTCTCGAGATCACCAAGGCAGACGGAACGGTCGCCCGTACCGCGCTTCAGACCCAGACGACGAAGGTCGGCGCGTGGCCAGGCGGCAAGGTGCGCGTCATCGACAGTGCCACCGGCAAGTCGCCGCCCGACATCACCGCGACGAAGGTCGGCGACTCGCTGATCGTCGACGGCCTTCCCGAGGGCAAGAAGGTCGAGGTGACGAAGTTCTACACCGATTGCTCGCCCAATGCGCCCTGCTCGGTGGTGATCGACCCCGCCGACGGCGGCCAGGCCGTGCCGATCACGCAGACCTCGCAGCCGATCGCTGCGCTGCCCGACAACCAGGCGCTGATGTACGGACCGACGTCCGACGCGGCTGCCGCCGCGCCGGCGCCCGCCGCGTCGAGCGGCATCCCGACCGGCGCACTCCTCGGCGGCCTCGCGCTGCTGGGCGTTGCGGCGGCGGCCGGCGGTGGTGGTGGCGGCGGTGGCGGCGGCTCCTCGACACCCCCGCCGGACACGACCGCGCCGAACTCGCCGGTCGTGGCCAGTGTCGCCGGCGACAACGTCGTCAGCGCCGCGGAGGCCGCGGCCGGCGTGGCCGTCTCGGGCACTGCCGAGGCGGGCTCGACCGTGACCGTGACCTGGGGCTCGACCACCAAGACCGCGACCGCCGACGGCTCGGGCAACTGGAGCGCGAACTTCGCCTCCGGCGAGGTGCCGGCCGACGGGAACACGACCATCAGCGCGACGGCGCGTGACGCCGCGGGCAACACCAGCGCGGCCGGCACGCTGGCGGTCGTCGTCGACACTGGCACGCCGACGCCGACGGTCGCGAACGTCGCCGGCGACAACGTCGTCAACGCCGCGGAGGCGGCAGCCGGCGTGGCCGTCTCGGGCACTGCC
>JAKOVT010000180.1 GCA_029781935.1 Actinomycetes bacterium
GAGGCCGGGTCCGGCGGTCGCGACACCCGCGGCATCTTCCGCGTGCACTGGTTCGACAAGGTCGAGATGTTCTCCTACGCGCACCCGGACGACGCCGCCGCGGAGCACGAGCGGCTGCTCGGCTGGGAGCGGCAGTTCTTCGACTCGCTCGAGGTGCCGTACCGGATCATCGACGTCGCGTCGGGCGACCTCGGGTCGAGCGCCGCGCGCAAGTTCGACATCGAGGCGTGGGTGCCCAGCCAGGAGCGCTACCGCGAGGTCACGTCGACGTCGAACTGCACCGAGTTCCAGGCCCGCCGACTGCGGATCCGGATGCGCGACGACGACGGCGTGCGCCCCCTCGCCACGCTCAACGGCACGCTCGTCGCGGTCACCCGCGCGATCGTCGCACTCCTCGAGAACCACCAGCAGGCCGACGGCTCCGTCCGCGTCCCGGCTGCGCTCCGTCCCTACCTCGGCGGCCGCGAGACCCTCGACCCGGTCGCGGGCTGACCACGCGACTCCGGTAGACAGCACCGCACAGCACCGCCCGAACGACCGAGTGCCGTAGGGGTGCGGTACGACGTACTCTCCTGCGGACCAGCGGGGGAGAGGCCATGGACGACAGCAGCGCACCGGTAGGAGCAGCGGCCACGCCACCGCCGACGTCCCGCAACCCGACCCGGCCCGACTGGCTCGAGAGCACCAAGCACACGAGGCGACGGCTCCCGCGACGAGCGCCCCGGGAGGAGCGTCCGCCCCGCAACCCGTGGATCGGGTTCGCCGTCGCCGCCGTCGTGGTCGTCGTGGCAGCCGGGGTGGTGGCGGTCCTCGTGCAGCGCTGGCTGGAGCGTCCGCTCGTGATCGTCTCCGAGACCGTCGCCGGGATGCCGCGCTCGAGCGACGCTCAGATGCTGGCGTTCGCGCAGCGCATCCGCGACGAGGAGCAGCGCGACCCGAAGTACGCGGCCAGCAGGTTCGAGACGGCGGCGTACGGCGACGACGGCCACAACGCGGTCGTGATCTACGTACCGCAGGGGGCGTATCTCGCCGACCAGGACCTCGAGTCGCTCGCTGCGAGCTCCCAGGACATGACCTTCACCCAGCCTGCGGTCGTGGACGGAGCTCACTGCGTCTCCGGCACCCCCGCCTCGGGCACCGACGCCGGCGAGGTCCGCGAGAGCTACTGCTACCGGTCCTCGAAGGACTACACGGTCATCGCCATCACCGTGCCCGACGACGGTTCCTTGGGCGCACTGGTCACGGCCGACGCGCTCGGCGCCCAGTCCTGACGATCGTCCTGCCCCACGCGTAGGACCGCACCGGTCGAGGTGAGCATGCGAGCACCGGGTCCCGGTGCTGTTCCGTTGCCGTGATCGCGTTACCGGAAGGGCGCGGGTGCACGGCATGATCCCGAGGTGAGCTCGAGCCCTGTGCCCCCTGACGTCCTCCACGGTCCGCGCCTCGACCTCGTGCTCGTGACGGTCGAGCAGATGCTGGCGCGCTTCGTGTCCGACGGTCCGGTGCCGCTCGGGTACGACGACCCCGACGACGTGCTGCACCCCGACGAGTCGCCGCTGCACTGGCGGGTGCCAATGGTGCGCGAGGACCCGTCGGTCAACCCGTGGCTGATCCGCATCGCGGTCGAGCGGGCGACCGCGACGATCGTCGGCCAGGTCAACTTCCATGCGCCGCCCGACGAGCACGGGATGATCGAGATCGGCTACAGCGTCCTGCCGCGGTTCCGCGGGCACGGCTACGCGACCGAGATCGCGCACATCATGTGGGCGTACGCCGCGACCCATCCCGACGTACGCGTGCTGCGCGCCAACGTGCGCCCGGACAACGAGCCCTCGCGCCGCATCATCGAGGGCGCCGGCTTCGTGAAGATCGACGAGGAGATCGA
>JAKOVT010000068.1 GCA_029781935.1 Actinomycetes bacterium
CGCGGCGACTTCGCCGAGAACATGCCCGGCGGCCGCTACCGGTCCTACTGGTACCACCCGGGCATCGAGCCCGACGTGGTCATGGGCGTGGGCATCCACGGCCAGATGCTCTACGTCGACATCCCGCGGCAGGTCGTCGTCGCCATCCAGTCGTCGTGGGACGAGCCGGACCCCGAGTTCGACCACGACGACAACCGCGCCCTCTGCCGAGCCCTCGCCGCCGCGATCTGACCGCTCTGGAGGTCTGAGAGGTTCTATGAGTACCTCTCAGACCTCCAGAGCGGGGGTCACTCGGGGGCGAGCCAGAGGGCTCCGAGCGGGGGAACGCGCACGAGGGCGCTGCAGGGCAGGCCGTGCCAGGGGATCTCCTCGGCGTGCACCGCGCCCTGGTTCCCGACGCCGGACCCGCCGTAGACCTCGGCATCGGTGTTGACCACCTCGCGCCAGGTGCCGCCGTAGGGCAGACCCACGCGGTAGTCCTCGTGCGGACCGCCGGAGAAGTTCACGAGCGACGCGACGACCGCGCCGTCGTGCCCCCAGCGCAGCCACGAGAACGTGTTGCCCTGCGAGTCGTCGGCGTCGATCCACTCGAAGCCCCCGGGCTCGTTGTCGCGGCTCCACAGCGCGGCGTGCTCGCGGTAGGCGCGGTTGAGATCGGCGAGGCACTGCTGCACGCCGCGGTGGTCGGCGTTGTCGAGCAGCCACCAGTCCAGACCGCGCGCCTCGCTCCACTCGGCGTACTGCCCGAGCTCGGACCCCATGAACAGCAGCTGCTTGCCGGGGTGCGCCCACATGTAGGCGAGGTAGGCGCGCACCTGCGCGAGCTGCTGCCAGCGGTCGCCGGGCATCTTCGAGATCAGCGACCCCTTGCCGTGCACGACCTCGTCGTGGCTGATCGGCAGGACGTACTGCTCGCTCCACGCGTACATCAGCGCGAACGTCATCTCGTTGTGGTGCCACTGGCGGTGGATCGGCTGCCGGTTCGCGTAGTGCAGCGTGTCGTTCATCCAGCCCATGTTCCACTTCAGGCCGAACCCGAGGCCGCCGAGGTGCGTCGGGCGGGTGACCCCCGGCCACGCGGTCGACTCCTCGGCGATGGTGACCACACCGGGGTTGCGCTTGTACGCCGTGGCGTTGGCCTCCTGCAGGAACGAGACCGCGTCGAGGTTCTCGCGACCGCCGTAGATGTTCGGCGTCCACTCGCCGGCCTTGCGCGAGTAGTCGAGGTAGAGCATCGACGCCACGGCGTCGACGCGCAGGCCGTCGACGTGGAACTCCTCGAGCCAGTACGTCGCGTTGGCCACGAGGAAGTTGCGGACCTCGCGACGACCGAAGTCGAAGACGTACGTGCCCCAGTCGGGCTGCTCGCCGCGGCGGGGGTCGGCGTGCTCGTAGAGGGGGGTCCCGTCGAAGCGGGCGAGAGCCCAGTCGTCCTTGGGGAAGTGCGCGGGCACCCAGTCGAGGATGACGGCGATGCCCGCCTGGTGCAGCGCGTCGACGAGGTGGCGGAACTCGTCGGGAGATCCGAACCGCGACGTCGGCGCGTAGTAGGACGTGACCTGGTAGCCCCACGACGGCGCGAACGGATGCTCCATCACGGGCATGAGCTCGACGTGGGTGAAGCCCATCTCGACCACGTAGGCCGTGAGCTCCGTGGCGAGCTCGGTGTAGCTCAGCCCCGGACGCCACGACCCCAGGTGCACCTCGTAGGTGGACATCGGGCCGTTGTAGGGGTCCTTGGTCGCGCGCGAGGCCATCCAGTCGGAGTCGCCCCACTCGTACTCCGACGTGAAGACCACGGACGCCGTGGCCGGTGGGTGCTCGGTGTGGCGGGCGAGCGGGTCGGCCTTCGTACGCCACACGCCGTCGCGACCGAGCACCGCGAACTTGTAGCGCGTGCCGGCGGCGACGTCGGGCAGGAACACCTCCCACACCCCGCTCGACCCGAGGGAGCGCATGGGGTTGCCCGTTCCGTCCCAGTGGTTGTGGTCGCCGACGACGCGGACGCCGAGGGCGCTCGGGGCCCAGACCGCGAACGACGTGCCGCGTACGTCGCCCATGGCGCTGGGGTAGCTGCGCTCGTGCGCGCCGAGCACGGTCCAGAGCGTCTCGTGCCGGCCCTCCGCGATCAGGTGCAGGTCGATGTCGCCGAGCGTGGGGAGGAAGCGGTAGGGGTCGTCGACGGTCTGCGGCTCGCCGCCGTAGGCGACGTCGAGGCGGTAGTCGGGGACCTCGGGCACGTCGAGCACCCCGACGAAGATGCCGCCGTGCTCGTGCTCGAGGTCGGTGCGCACCTCGCCGCTGGTCGTGCGCGCCACCACGGTGATGGAGGTCGCCCACGGCCGCAGCACGCGCACCGTGACGCCGCCGTCGTGCGGGTGCGGGCCGAGGATCGAGTGAGGGTCGTGGTGGCGGCCCTCGACGACGCGGTCGAGGTCGTGGGTCGACACCGGGGCGCGCGCCGGACCGCGCCGAGCGGGGGGAGCGGCGGCGGTAGCCGGCGCGGCCGGAGGTGCCGCGGGTGCCGACGGTGCCGCGGGTGCCGACGGTGCGGCGGGTGCCGACGGAGTCGCGGGTGCCGACGGCGCGGTCGGCGAGGCGGGCTCGACGGGTGCGGTGGGGGCGGGGTCGGCCGGGGGAGCAGGGGTGAAGGGCGACTTCGGCGTGCCAGGGGTCTCAGGCATCAGACTGCTCCGGGTCGGACGTGCACGATGTGGGCGACGTGCTGGTGCGGGTCGAGGCGGACATAGGGGAACTGCCCCCAGACCCACGTGTGCCCGGTGACGAGGTCGCGCGCCGCGAAGTTGTCGGTCCAGTGCAGACCGAGCGCCGGCATGTCGAGCTCCACGACGCCCTCGCGGGCGCCGTGCGGGTCGAGGGTGCAGACCACGAGCACGACATCGTCGCCCTCGCGCTTGCTGAACGCGAGGATCTTGTCGTTCGTCGTCGGGTGGAAGGTGAGGTTGCGCAGCCGGTGCAGCGCCGGGTGCGACCGGCGGATCCCGTTGAGCATCGTGAGATACGGCGACAACGTCCGGCCCGACTGCTCGGCGGCTGCCCAGTCGCGCGGGCGGTACTGGTACTTCTCGGAGTCGAGGTACTCCTCGCTGCCGGGGCGCAGGGCGGCGTGCTCGAAGAGCTCGAAGCCGGCGTAGACGCCCCAGGTCGGCGACAGGCAGGCGGCGAGCGTCGCGCGGATCGCGAACGCCGCGGGGCCGCCGTACTGCAGGTAGGCGTGCAGGATGTCGGGCGTGTTCACGAACGCGTTCGGCCGCATCGACGCCGCGAGCGGTCCGGAGAGCTCGCGGAAGTACTCGGTGAGGTCCCAGACGTCGTTGCGCCAGGTGAAGTAGGTGTAGGACTGCTGGAAGCCGACCTCGCCGAGCAGCTTCATCATGGGCGGCTTGGTGAACGCCTCGGCCAGGAAGATGACGTCCGGGTCGGTCGCGTTGACCGCGCCGATCAGCCGCTCCCAGAACGCGACCGGCTTGGTGTGCGGGTTGTCGACGCGGAAGATGCGCACGCCGCAGTCCATCCAGTGGTGCACCACCCGGAGCACCTCGGCGAACAGGCCGTCGGGGTCGGCGTCGAAGTACAGCGGGTAGATGTCCTGGTACTTCTTCGGCGGGTTCTCGGCGTAGGCGATGGTGCCGTCGGCGCGGTGGGCGAACCACTGCGGGTGCTCCGTGACCCAGGGGTGGTCCGGCGAGCACTGCAGTGCGAGATCGAGCGCGACCTCCATGCCGAGCTCGTCGGCGCGGGCGACGAACGCGCGGAAGTCGTCCAGCGTGCCGAGATCGGGGTGCACGGCGTCGTGGCCACCGGCCTCCGAGCCGATCGCCCACGGCACGCCGGGGTCGTCGGGGCCGGGGGTGAGGGTGTTGTTCGGCCCCTTGCGCGCCGTACGGCCGATCGGGTGGATCGGGGGCAGGTAGACGACGTCGAACCCCATCGCGGCGACCGCGGGGAGGCGCTCGGCGGCGGTCGTGAACGTGCCCGAGCGCGGCGGGTCGAGGCTCGCGCCCTCGCTGCGCGGGAAGAGCTCGTACCAGGAGCCGTAGAGGGCCCGCTCGCGCTCGACGCGCACCGGCACCGCCGGAGCCGCGGACACGTGCTCGCGCAGCGGGTGCTTCTCGAGCGTCTCCGCGACGGCAGGGTCGAGCGCGACCGCGAGCCGCGCGGGCGCCGGCCGCCCGACGTCGCGCAGTGCGTGGACGGCGTTCTTCAGCGGCTCGCGGATCCTCCCGCGCGGCATGCCGGCGATGGCCCGCTCGAGGACCAGCGCCCCCTCGCGCAGCTCGAGCTCGGTGTCGAGGTCGGCGGGGATCTTGATCTCCGCGCGGTGCCGCCAGGTCTCGACCGGGTCGCCCCACGCCTCCACGGTGAAGGTCCAGTCGCCCTCGGAGGCAGGGGTGACGTCGGCCGCCCATCGGTCGAGGGCGCCGGTGGGCCGCATGGGGGTGGAGATCTCCTCCCCTCGGGGGCCCCGCAGGACGACGGTGGCGTTGACGGCGTCGTGCCCCTCGCGGAAGACGGTCGCGGACACCGTGAACGTCTCGCCGACGACGCACTTGACGGGGCGGGTGCCGTGCGCGACGAGCGGGCTGATGTCCTCGACCGCGAAGCGGCCGGTGCTCGCGGGTCGGGTGGGCTCGGGCAGGGAGACGGGCTCGGGCACGGGGGTGCTCACCACCTCGACGTCGGTCGGCGCCGGTGCCGCGGCCCTGCGCCGCGCGGTCGCTCGTGCCGCCGCGGGGGCCGGGTCCGCCGCCGACGACCGCGTCGTGGGCAGGGGCGAGGACGGCTCGGAGGAGGACTCGGGAGCGGGTCCTGGGGCGGGGGACGACGGGCGTCGACGAGGCGGCATCGCTCGCCAGCCTATCGACGTAACGCCATGACACACGCGTGAAACCGGATGGAAGCCGATGGAACCGGGTGGAACCCATGTAACCGGCGGGGGACCGGTCGCGGGTGCGCTCCGACGCCCTAGGGTGGCCGGGTGAGAGCGATCCGACGATTCACCGTCCGCACCGTCCTTCCCGCGCCGCTGGAGCCGCTGTCGGCGCTGGCGACCAACCTGCGCTGGTCCTGGCACCCGGAGACCCAGGACCTGTTCGCCCGCATCGACGCCGGGCTCTGGGAGTCCGTCGAGCACGATCCCGTGAAGCTGCTCGGCGAGGTGCCGGCCAAGCGCTGGGCCGAGCTCGCCGCCGACGAGGACTTCGTGGGGCACGTCAACTGGGTGGCCGGAGGCCTGCAGGACTACCTCACCGGCGACCGGTGGTACCAGTCGCTGGGCGACGACGCGCCGCGCGCGATCGCCTACTTCTCTCCCGAGTACGGCATCACCGAGGTGCTGCCGCAGTACTCCGGCGGCCTCGGCATCCTCGCCGGCGACCACCTCAAGTCCGCGAGCGACCTCGGCGTCCCGATCATCGGCGTCGGCCTGTTCTACCGCGCCGGATACTTCCGGCAGTCGCTGTCGCTCGACGGCTGGCAGCAGGAGGACTACCCCGTCGCCGACCCCGACGGCCTGCCCCTGTCGCTGCTGCGCGAGACCGACGGCTCGCCCGTCGTCGTCCGCGTCGGGCTGCCGGGCGGTCGCACCTTGTCGGCGCACGTGTGGCGCGCCGACGTCGGCCGCGTGCCCCTGCTCATGCTCGACTCCGACGTCGAGGAGAACGACCCCGCCGAGCGCGACGTCACCGACCGCCTCTACGGCGGTGGCGGCGAGCACCGCCTGCAGCAGGAGCTGCTCCTCGGCGTCGGCGGCGTGCGTGCGGTCCGTGCGTTCTGCCGTCTCACCGGCCACGCCGATCCCGAGGTGTTCCACACCAACGAGGGACACGCCGGGTTCCTCGGCCTCGAGCGCATCCGCGAGCTCGTCGGCGCCCAGAACCTCACGTTCGACCAGGCGCTGCAGGCCGCGCGCGCCGGCACGGTCTTCACGACCCACACGCCCGTGCCCGCGGGCATCGACCGCTTCCCCCGCGAGCTCATCGAGCAGTACTTCGGTGGCGACAACGCCGAGCCGGGTGTGCCGGTCGAGGAGATCCTCGCCCTCGGCGCCGAGGACTTCGAGGGCGGCGACCCGACCGTGTTCAACATGGCCGTCATGGGCCTGCGGCTCGGCCAGCGCGCCAACGGCGTGAGCCTGCTGCACGGCGAGGTGAGCCGGGGGATGTTCGCGGGCCTGTGGCCGGGC
>JAKOVT010000087.1 GCA_029781935.1 Actinomycetes bacterium
CCGCCGGGCTGCGCTTCTCGACCTCGGCGTAGTAGCGCGCGGTGTCGCGGACCGACCGCGTGAGCACGCCCTGCACGGCGATGTCGACCGGCAGCATCACCGCGACGTCGGGGAGACGCCCGCGCGTGGGCTTGAGGCCGACCAGGCCGCAGCAGGAGGCGGGGATGCGGATCGATCCGCCGCCGTCGTTGCCGTGGCCGAGCGGGACCACCCCCGCGGCGACGAGCGCCGCGGTGCCGCCGCTCGATCCGCCGCTGGACCGGGAGAGGTCCCAGGGGTTCCGGGTCGCGCCGTACCGCAGCGTCTCGGTCGTCGCGGTCAGGCCGAACTCCGAGAGCGTGGTCTTCGCGATGGGCGCGAGGCCGAGATCGAGCGCGCTCGACACCCACGGGGAGCTGAGCTCCGCGGCTCGGTCGGCGACCGCGTACGACGCCTGCGTCGTGGGGTAGCCGGTCAGGTGCTCGTTGTCCTTGATGACGGTGGGCACCCCGGCGAACGGCCCGTCCGACGCCGCCAACGACTCGTCGTCGACCCAGCACGTGACCGCATTGAGCTGCTCGTTCACTGCGTGCGCACGGTCGACCGCCGCCTTGCGCAGCTCGGCAGCCGACACCTCGCGACGGTCGAGCCGCTCGAGCAGGCCGACCATGTCGTCGGTGCCGAGCGCGTCTTCGGCGTACGCGGACGCCTGCTCGACCGCCATCAGATGTCGCGGAACCGGTTGATCGCCTCGAGGTGCTGCGAGCGCAGCGCCTCGTCGCGGACGCCGAGGCCCTCGGACGGCGCGAGCGCCAGGACGCCGACCTTGCCCTGGTGCAGATTGCGGTGCACGTCGTACGCCGCCTGCCCGGTGTCCTCCAGCGCATAGGACTTCGACAGCGTCGGGTGCACCTTGCCGCGGGCGATGAGCCGGTTGGCCTCCCACGCCTCGCGGTAGTTGGCGAAGTGCGACCCCACGATCCGCTTGAGGTTCATCCAGAGGAAGCGGTTGTCGTACTCGTGCATGAACCCGCTGGTGGACGCGCAGGTGACGATCGTGCCGCCCTTGCGCGCGACGTAGACGCTCGCGCCGAAGGTCTCGCGACCCGGGTGCTCGAAGACGATGTCGACGTCGTCGCCGCCGGTGAGCTCGCGGATGCGCGCGCCGAGGCGACGCCACTCCTTCGGGTCCTGGGTCTGGTCGTCCTTCCAGAACCGGTAGCCCTCGGCGTTGCGGTCGATGATGAGCTCGGCGCCCATCCGGCGGCAGATCTCGGCCTTCTCCGGCGAGGACACGACGCAGATCGGGGTGGCACCGCCGTTCAGCGCCATCTGCGTGGCGTAGGAGCCGAGACCGCCCGACGCGCCCCAGATCAGGACGAGGTCGCCCTGCTTCATCCCTGCGCCGTTCTGCGAGACCAGCTGGCGGTAGGCGGTGGAGTTCACCAGCCCGGGCACCGCCGCCTCCTCCCAGGTGAGGTGCGCGGGCTTGTGCAGCAGCTGGTTGGCCTTCACGAGCGCGATCTGCGCGAGGCCGCCGAAGTTGGTCTCGAAGCCCCAGATGCGCTGCTCCGGGTCGAGCATCGTGTCGTTGTGGCCGAGCGGGCTCTCGAGCTCCACCGAGAGGCAGTGCGCGACGACCTCGTCGCCGGGGTTCCACGTGTGGACGCCGGGACCGGTGCGCAGCACGACGCCGGACAGGTCGGACCCGACCTGGTGGTAGGGCAGATCGTGGCGCTTCGCGAGCGGGTTGGTGCGGCCGTAGCGCTCCAGGAAGCCGAAGGTGGAGACCGGCTCGAAGATCGAGGTCCAGACGGTGTTGTAGTTCACCGAGCTGGCCATGACGGCGACGAGCGCCTCGCCCGGACCGAGCTCGGGGAGCGGCACGTCCTCGACGTGCAAGGACTTCCGCGGGTCCTTCTCGCGGGTCGGTACACCGGCGAACATCTCCTGCTCGTCCTTGTGCACCGTGACGGCGCGGTAGGACTCGGGGAGCGGGATCGCGGCGATGTCGTCCGCCGTGGCGGTCCCGGAGGAGATGGCGTCGAGGATCTGCTTCACGTCGGCCTCCGCAGGTCGGCGTCGGGGTCGGTACGCGCGGGTCGCGTCCGTAGGCCGACGCTAGCGCCTGCCCGGGCGGTCGTCCGGGCAGGGGTGGTACGGCGGACGCCGCAACCGATTACATGCCGCACGGCGTCCGGAACTAGTGCGCACCCTCGGCGGCCGGCTCGACGAGCTCGATGAGGACGCCGCCGGCGTCCTTGGGGTGGACGAAGTTGATGCGCGACCCGGCGGTGCCGCGGCGCGGGGCGTCGTACAGCAGGCGCAGACCGGCGTCGCGCAGGCGCTGCGAGGCGTCGTCGACGTCGACCACCCGGAACGCGACCTGCTGGATGCCCTCGCCGTTGCGCTCGAGGAACTTGCCGATCGCGGTGTCCGGACGCAGCGCCGACAGCAGCTGGATGCAGGAGTCCCCGATACCGACCATCGCCTCCTCGACGCCCTGCTCCTCGTTGACCTCGCGGTGGACCAGCGGGAGGCCGAACGCGCGGCCGTAGAACGCGATGGCGGCGTCGAGGTCGCGGACGGCGAACCCGACGTGGTCGATGGCGGTGACGACGGGTCCGAGGACCTCGGCAGGGCTAGGGGTGCTCACGGGGATATCGTGGCGCGGTACACGCTGTCGTGTCCCAGGAGGGGTCCTCATGAGCACCGGTCCGACCGTCATCGTCGCAGGAGCGCGCACGCCCATGGGGCGCCTGCTCGGCTCCCTCAAGGACTTCTCCGCGGCCGACCTCGGCGG
>JAKOVT010000185.1 GCA_029781935.1 Actinomycetes bacterium
GGCGCGAGCGAGCAGCACGGCGCAGGCGCCGCCGGCGAGGGACGCCGTCGTGAGCGCGACGAGGGCCCGGCCCGCGGCGCCGCCGGCCCCCGTCGCCCGCACAGCACCCATGTCGTGGGCTTCGGCGGATCGTGGCCCACCTTGAGCCCCCGACGGGGCATCGCGCGCTGAGAATCCCCTGTATCCCCGAGGCGGCGCACCGCTCCGTGGGTGCGCTCCCACGGTGGCGGCGTCAGTCCAGGACGGCGCCGTACCGGGCCGAGCCGACGAGCTTGGCGTACTTGGCCAGCACGCCGCGCTGGTGCTTGGGCGCGGGCGGCGCCCAGGCCGCGCGGCGGCGCTCGAGCTCGGCGTCGTCGACGAGCAGGTCGAGGGTGCGGTTCGCGGCGTCGAGGCGGATCCGGTCGCCGTCCTGCACGAACGCGATCGGGCCGCCGTCGACGGCCTCGGGGGCGACGTGGCCGACGCACAGCCCCGTGGTGCCGCCGGAGAACCGGCCGTCGGTGATGAGCAGGACCTCCTTGCCGAGACCCGCGCCCTTGATGGCACCGGTGACGGCGAGCATCTCCCGCATGCCCGGCCCGCCCTTGGGCCCCTCGTAGCGGATGACGACGACGTCGTCCTTCTGCAGGGTGCCGTCCTCGACCGCCTGCATCGCGCCGGCCTCGCCGTCGAACACGCGGGCGTTGCCCTCGAACACGTCGTTGTCGAACCCGGCCGTCTTCACGACCGCGCCCTCGGGAGCGAGCGAGCCGTTGAGGATCGCCAGCCCACCGGTGCGGTGGATCGGGTTCGTCATGGCGCGCAGGATGTTGCCGTCCGGGTCGGGCGGCGCGATGTCGGCGAGGTTCTCCGCCATGCTCTTGCCCGTCACCGTGAGGCAGTCGCCGTCGAGCAGACCGGCGTCGAGGAGGGCCTTCATGACGACGGGGATGCCGCCGATGCGGTCCACGTCGCTCATCACGTAGCGGCCGAACGGCTTGACGTCGGCGAGGTGCGGCACCTTGTCGGCGACGGTGTTGAAGTCCTCGATGTCGAGCTCGACCTGCGCCTCGTGCGCGATGGCGAGCAGATGCAGCACGGCGTTGGTGGAGCCGCCGAGGGCGACGACGACGGCGATCGCGTTGAGCAGCGACTGG
>JAKOVT010000120.1 GCA_029781935.1 Actinomycetes bacterium
TGGCCAACCACGGCTGGCGCCGCGGCCTGGGCACGGGCGTCGTGCTGCTCGGCATCTTCGCGGCGAGCGTCGCGTTCGTCGCCATCTTCGGCAGCCTGTTCGCGACGCAGACCGCGGAGCTCGTGAAGTCGGTGCCCGACCTGCTCGCACGGGTCGCCGGTTGGGCCAACGAGCGCTTCGGCACCACCTTCGACCCCACCCACATCCTCGACTACTTCAACCTCAGCGCATCGACGATCGCGACGATCGGCACCGACCTCGCCGGGGGTGTGCTCGGCATCCTCGGCATCGTCTTCGGTGGACTCTTCGACATCCTCACGATGCTCGTGTTCTCGTTCTACTTCTCCGCCGAGGCCCCGCGGATCCGACGCGTCGTCGGTTCCTGGTTGCCGCAGCGTCACCAGAAGGTGTTCCTCACGGTGTGGGACATCGCGGTGGTGAAGACCGGGGGGTTCGTCGTCTCCAAGGTCGTCCTCGCGACGATGTCGGCGTTCTTCCACTCGCTGTTCTTCTACATCATCGACATCCCCTACTGGCTGCCGATGGGCATCTTCGCCGGCGTCGTCAGCCAGTTCATCCCCACCATCGGCACCTACATCGGCGTGGCGATCCCGGCGGTCTTCGCGGCGTTCAACGACCCGTGGGACGTCGTCTGGATCATCGCCTTCGCGACCGTCTACCAGCAGATCGAGAGCTACGTCTTCACACCCCGCGTGAGCCGGGCGACGATGGACGTGCACCCCGCGATCGCCCTGGCGTCGGTGTTCGTCGGCGTAGCGCTGTTCGGCCCGATCGGCGCGATCATCGGCATCCCGCTGGCCGCGGCGATCATCGCGGTGGTGGAGACCTACGGGCAGCGCTACGAGCTGGTGCCCGAGCTGCGCGTGCTGACCAGGGGCGAGAAGTCCGCGGTCGACGACCCGCTCGTCGACGAGCACGTCGAGGTGCCTGCGGGCACCAAGCTCTCGCAGCTGGAGGAGCACGAGCTCGAGGCCCGCGAGCGCGCCGACGCTCTCGCCGACGCCGAGGAGGAGGGCTGACCTCCACCGACGACCGGCTCGCGCTGCTGCGCCGGATCGACCACTACCTCGATGCCGTCCCGCGGGCCGCGGCCGACGTCTCCGACTCCGGCCCCCTGCGGGCGTTCCTCTCGCGGGCGCCGTGGCCCTACTACGCCCGACCGCGCGCCGAGCTCGACCTCCGGCCCCGCGGCTCGGTCTCGCCCGACGACGTCCGCGCCGCCGCAGCCCTGCTGGAGGAGCACGGGTCGGCGGTGTCGTTCGAGTGGGTGCACGAACTGGTCCCGTCGTTCGCCGACACGCTCGCGTCGGCCGGGTACGCCGTCACGCTCCATCCCCTGCTCGCCCTGGAGCTCACCGCGCGCCGGTTGCCCGCGGCGCCCGACGCGGTGCTGCTCGACGCCGGCTCGCCGCTGCTCCACGACGCCGTCGCCGTCGCCGAGGTGGGGTTCGCCGTGCCGGGCACCGCCACGGGCGAGGAAGGGGTCGCATCGCGCGACACCGTCGAGGTCCGACCCGGGATCGTCGAGCACCTCGGCGGCCGGATCGCCGACGGCTCAGCGGGTTTCGTCGCTGTCGCAGACGCCGTCGACGGCGTCGTGGCGTCGGGCAGCCACGTGCCGATCGACGTCGTCACCGAGGTGATGGGTGTCGCGACCCTCCCGGCGTACCGACGGCGGGGCCTGGCCGCACAGGTCGTCTCCCGACTCCTGGTCGACGCCGCCGACCGCGGCTGCACGCTCGCCCTGCTGTCCGCGGCCGACGACGACGTCGCCCGCGTCTACGAGCGCGTGGGCTTCACCCGGGTGGGGCACGCCGGGGCCGCTGAACCCGTCCCGACCGGCTGACGCCTCACGGCTCGCTCACGTTCTGCCCGACCGCTCCAGAACCGGCTCGCCCCGACCGATCACGCAGGCACGGGATCGGTGACGAAGGAGGCGACCAGCATGGTCGACGAGGGCGTGGTCCTCGAGCGCGACGTGTCCGAGGTCGTCGCACCGGTGTGGGTCGCCTACTGGCACCGCCTCGGCTGGGAGGTCGACGGCGATCCCGTCGTCGTCGGCACGCACGCGGCCGGCCACCACCTGCTCGACTACCACCTCCGCGCCGCCCATCCCGGCGCCGTGGTCCCTGCCGTGCACGCGGCGTACGACCACCGCGCCGTGGCGGCCTGAGGTCGACCGAGGCGTCCCGGTTGCCACGCGTCCGTGGCACACGCGTGGCAGCCGGAGCCTCGACGTCTCGGGTCAGAAGCCGAGCTTGCGGAGCTGACGGGGGTCCTGCTGCCAGTCCTGCGCCACCTTGACGCGCAGGTCGAGGTGCACGCGGGTGCCGAGCAGCGCCTCGATGTGGCGGCGCGACGTCGTGCCGACCTCACGCAGGCGGCCGCCCTTGTGGCCGATGACGATGCCCTTCTGGCTGTCGCGCTCGACGTACAGCGACGCGTGGATGTCGAGCATCGGGTCGTCGGCCGGGCGGTCCTCGCGCGGGATCATCTCGTCGACGACGACGGCGATGGAGTGCGGCAGCTCGTCGCGCACGCCCTCGAGCGCGGCCTCGCGGATCAGCTCGGCGACCATCACGGCCTCGGGCTCGTCGGTGAGCTCGCCGTCGGGGTAGAGCGGCGGACCCTCGGGCAGCAGCCCGACGAGCAGCTCGGCGAGCAGCGACACCTGGTCGCCCGCCACCGCCGACACCGGCACGACCTCGGCCCACTCGATGCCGGCCTTCTGCCCGAGCTCGGCCACCTCGAGCAGGCGCTGGCCCACGACGTCGTGCGCCACGAGATCGGTCTTGGTGACCACGGCGACCTTCGGGGTACGCCGTGCCGCCGCCAGCTCCGACGCGATGAACCGGTCGCCCGGCCCGACCGGCTGGTCGGCCGGCAGGCAGAAGCCGATGACGTCGACCTCGGCCCAGGTCTCGCGCACGAGGGAGTTGAGCCGCTCGCCGAGCAGGGTCCGCGGCTTGTGCAGGCCGGGAGTGTCGACCAGCACGAGCTGCGCGTCGGGGCGATGGACGATGCCGCGCACCGTGTGGCGCGTGGTCTGCGGCTTGCTCGAGGTGATCGCGACCTTCTCGCCCACGAGCGCGTTGGTGAGCGTGGACTTGCCGGCGTTGGGACGACCGACGAAGCAGGCGAAGCCGGAGCGGTGGTCGGTCACGTGGGCAATCCTCCCCCGAGCGCGTCCTGCTCCGCGACCTCGCCGCCGCGACGGGCCGACACGACGCCCTGCAGGGCGAGGCCGGCGAGCACCAGCGCGGCACCGATCCAGCCCAGCACGGCGAGCGACTCCCCCAGCACGACGACGCCGAGGAACGTCGCGACGACCGGCTCGGCGAGGACCAGCGTGGTGACCGGGCCGGCGGGCAGGTGGCGCAGGCCGCGGCCGAAGAGCACGTAGGCGAGCGTGGTGGTCGCGAGACCGAGCCAGAGCGCCATGACCAGACCCCTCGGCGTCGCGAGCCACGCGAGCGGCTGCGCGAGCAGGAGGGGCAGGAGCACGAGGCCGCCGAGGACGAAGGCGGCGGTCATGACGTCGTCGCTGCGGTGCCCGTCCGTGATCAGGTGCTTGGCGCCGACCGTGTAGACGGCGTACCCGAGGCCCGCACCGAGCGCGAGCAGCAACCCGCGCGCGTCGTTGCCCGGGGCCGAGGCACCGCTGCCCACGAGCAGCGCGAGCCCGACCACGCACACAGCGGTCGCCACCACCCACGACGCCTGCGGCCGCTCGCGCAGCAGCGCCCACGACAGCAGACCGGTGAAGATGGGTCCGCTCCCGATCGTGACGAGCGTGCCCAGCGCGACGCCCGCGAGGTGGACGCCGCCGAAGAACGTCACCTGGTAGACGGCGGTCATCAGGCCGGCGACCGCTCCCCACCGGGTGCGCCACAGCGCGAGCGCCGCGCGTCGCGAGCCGCCGACGGACGGCAGCACCGCGAGCAGACCGAGCCCGCCGATGACGATGCGCGCTGCTCCGACGCCGAGCGGAGTCGTGCCCGAGGGCCCGAGCGCCTGCGCCGTTCCCGTGGTGCCGAACAGCGTGGCGGCGGCGAGGACGGCGAGGACCGGTCCGGCCGCCGTCTGCTGGCGGGTCACGTCAGCTGGCGGTGGTGGCGAGGACGGTGCCGTCGGACCCCACGACGTGGACGGCGACGCCCGTGCCGCCGAGCGCACGCACCGCGGCGAGGTCGTCGGCGGCCATCGAGGCGTCGCGGCGTACGACGACGGCCGCCTCGAGCCCGCGCGCGCCGCTGGCCGCGGCCTGCGCGACCGCGAGCTGCAGCGCGGACAGGGCGAGCGAGTCGAGGGCGACCGTGGCGCCGGAGTACGTGCGACCGGTCTCGTCGCGGACCGCGGCACCCTCGGCCGCACCGATGCGCCCGCGTGCCCCGCGCGCGAGGGTGACGAGCTTGGCGTCCTCGTCGGAGAGCTCAGTCGCGGTCATGGTGGTCGTCCTCGTCGTCGGGCGGGCTCACGGGTTCGGCCAGCACCGTACCGATGCGGTTGCGCCGCCCGGCAGCCGACTCGGCCGTGAGGTCCCAGCCCTGCACCGTGATGCGCGCGCCGGGGATCGGGACCCGGCCCAGCCTGCGCGCGAGGAGGCCGCCGACGGTGTCGACGCCCTCCTCCTCGCCGTCGATCTCGATGCCGACGAGGTCCGCGAAGTCCTCGACGTGCATCCGGGCGTGCACCCGGTAGGACCCGTGCGCGAGCTGCTCGACCTCCGGGACCTCGGTGTCGTACTCGTCGGCGATCTCGCCGACGATCTCCTCGACGACGTCCTCGATCGTGACGATGCCCGCCGTGCCGCCGTACTCGTCGACGACGACCGCGAGGTGCACGCGCGCGGCCTGCATCTCACGCAGCAGCTCGTCGGCCGACTTGCTGTCGGGCACCATGAACACCGGACGCATGAGCGAGACGACCTTCTCGCTCGTCTCCGCCTCGTGGTGCTCGAAGGTGCGGCGCGCGATGTCCTTGAGGTAGACGACGCCGATGACGTCGTCGATGTTCTCGCCCACCACCGGGATGCGGGAGAAGCCCGAGCGCAGCGCGAGCGAGAGCGCCTGCCGCAGCGTCTTCGTCGACTCGACGAACACCATCTCGGTGCGCGGCACCATCAGCTCGCGCACGATCGTGTCACCGAGCTCGAACACCGAGTGGATCATCTGGCGCTCGTCGTCCTCGATGACGTCGCTGGCCTCGGCGAGGTCGACGAGCTCGCGCAGCTCGGCCTGGGTCGCGAACGGGCCCTCGCGGTAGCCCTTGCCCGGCGTGATCGCGTTGCCGAGCAGGATCAGCAGGCGGGTGAGCGGGTTGAGCAGGGCCGCGAGGAAGCGCGCCGGTCCGGCCATCGCGATCGCGATGCCGTCGGCGTGCTGGACGCCGAGGGTGCGCGGTGCGACGCCGAGGGCGACGAAGTTCAGCACCACCATCACGAGCGCTGCGGCGAGCAGCTGCCACCACAGCGGTCCGAGCACGATCTGGAGGAACGCCCAGGTGACGAGCACGGTCGCGCCGGCGGCCAGCAGCATGTGCGTGAAGAGCAGCGCGTTGACGTAGCGGGCGCGGTCGTCGAGCAGAGGTCGGACGCGCGCGGCACCGCGGCGTCCGTCGCGCACCAGCTCGTCGACGCGGGCCTTCGAGATGCGGCCGTACGCCGACTCGCCCGCGACCACGACCGCGCCGAGCACGATCAAGAGCGCGGCGACGAGCAGCGCGACGACGTACTGCGTCACGACGGGACCCCGAGGTCGGTCATCGTGCGGCCACCCATTCCGCGAGCAGCCGCGCCTGCAGGCCAAACATCTCCGCGTGCTCGTCGGGCTCGGCGTGGTCGTAGCCGATGAGGTGCAGGATCCCGTGGGTCAGCAGCAGCGCGAGCTCGTCGTCGAGCCCGTGGCCGGCGGCCTCGGCCTGGCGCTGCGCGACCTGCGGGCAGATGACGACGTCGCCGAGCATGCCCGGCTCGGGCTCCTCGTCGTCGCGCGGGCTGCGCAGCTCGTCCATGGGGAAGCTCATGACGTCGGTGGGGCCGGGCTCGTCCATCCACCGCACGTGGAGGTCGGTCATCGGCTCCTCGCCGACGAGCACGACCGACAGCTCGGCCTGCGGGTGGATCCGCAGCCGGTGCAGGACGAACTCGGCCTGCCGGCCCAGGACGTCGATGTCGACGTCGACGTCGCTCTCGTTGACGACCTCGATGCTCACCGCGGGCCGCCTAGCGCCGGCTGCGGCGGGCGCCGCGGCCGGTGAGCTGCGAGGCGGCAGCGCTCTCGGCGTCGAACTTGGCGTAGGCGTCGACGATCTGGCCGACGAGCTTGTGGCGCACGACGTCCTGGCTGTGCAGCCGGCAGAACTCGACGTCGTCGAGCTCGGCGAGGATGCCCTCGACGACCTTGAGACCCGATGCGGTCCCGGTGGGCAGATCGATCTGGGTGGTGTCGCCGGTGATGACCATCGTCGAGCCGAAGCCGAGACGGGTGAGGAACATCTTCATCTGCTCGGGCGAGGTGTTCTGCGCCTCGTCGAGGATGATGAACGCGTCGTTGAGGGTACGGCCGCGCATGTAGGCCAGCGGTGCGACCTCGATGATGCCGCTGGTCATCAGCCGCGGGATCGAGTCGGGGTCGATCATGTCGTGCAGCGCGTCGTACAGCGGCCGCAGGTAGGGGTCGATCTTCTCGCTGAGCGTGCCGGGCAGGAACCCGAGCCGCTCGCCGGCCTCGACCGCCGGGCGGGTGAGGATGATGCGGCTGACCATCTTGGCCTGCAGCGCCTGCACCGCCTTGGCCACGGCGAGGTAGGTCTTGCCGGTGCCCGCCGGGCCGATGCCGAACACGATCGTGTGGTGGTCGATGGCGTCGACGTACCGCTTCTGGTTCAGCGTCTTCGGCCGGATGGTGCGGCCGCGGTTGCTGAGGATGTTGGCGGTGAGCACCTCGGCCGGCCGGACGCCGGAGTCGTCGCGCAGCATCGCGATCGAGCGCTCCACGGCCTCGGGCGTGAGCCCCTGCCCGGTGCGCAGCACGGCCATCATCTCGGCGAGGACGCGGTCGGCGAGGATGAGCTCGGCGTTCTCGCCGGTCATCGCGATCTCGTTGCCGCGCACGTGGATGTCGACGTCGGGGAACGCGCGTTCGATGATCCGCAGGAACTCGTCGGCCGGCCCGAGCAGGGTGACCATGTCGAGGGACGAGGGCACGACGATCGTCGCGCGCGTGTCGGTCGGTGCTGTCATGGGTCGGCCCCCGGTGGGCCGTGTCCGCCCTTCGTCGTGGTCCCGCCCGGCGAGGGGCGGCTCCGGCCGGTGCCGGAGGCTCCATCGTAGGCCGGATCCGCCCGCCGGACCCGTCCGTTACCCGGTCGGTCGCCCGCCCTCCCGTCGGTCTCGCTCGGCGAAGTGCCAGGTTGAGCCCCTCTGGTGGGCACATAGCCGAGTGAGACGGGAATGTGCTAGCCGGGGGGCCAGGTGAGGGCGCGGCCGCCGAGGACGTGCAGGTGGACGTGGAAGACGGTCTGGCCGCCGTCGCGGCCGGTGTTGAGGACGAAGCGGTAGCCGTCGGAGAGGCCCTCGGCGTCGGCCACCGCGGCACCCGTCGCGAGCAGCCGGCCGGCGAGTGCGGGGTCGGCGGCGGAGAGCTCGGCGACGTCGGCGTAATGGGTCCGCGGGACGACCACCACATGGGTGGGTGCCTGGGGCGAGATGTCGCGGAAGGCGACGACGTCGTCGGTCTCGTGGACGACCGTCGCCGGGATCTCGCCCGCGACGATCGCGCAGAACAGGCAGTCGCTCATGGCTCGACGCTAGTGGACCCGCCGGCTCCTACGATGCGGACCCTGACGAGGAGGCGGTCGCATGGGTGCACGGCTGCGGGTGGGCGTGGTCGGCGTGGGCACGATCGCGGCCGCGCTGGTCGAGGCGATCGTGACGGGACCGAGGGCCGACGAGGTCGACGTCGTGCTCTCGCCGCGCTCCCGCGAACGTGCGGAGCGTCTCGCGGAGGGGTACGCCGCCGTCCGCGTCGCCGACGGGAACCAGGAGGTGCTCGATGCGAGCGACGTCGTGCTCCTGGCCGTCCTGCCGCCGCAGGTCGCCGACGTGTGCTCCTCACTGATGTTCCGCACGGACCACGTCGTGGCGAACCTCGCAGCCGGCTGGCCGCCGTCGCTGCTCGGCGATGTCGTCGCGCCGGCCTCGACCGTGTGCCAGCTGATCCCGCTGCCGATGGTCGCGCTGCGCACCGGGCCGGTCGTGCTGTTCCCCCACGTGCCGGTGGTGTCCGACCTGCTCGAGGGCTGCGGCGACGTCGTCGTCCTCGAGCAGGAGTCCGACCTGCTGGTGCTCAACTGCGCGTCGGCCGTCATGTCGACGTACTTCGAGCTCCAGACGACGCTCGTCGGCTGGGCGACGTCGCACGGCCTCCCGCTGGCCACGGCGACCGACTACGTCACGTCGCTGTTCTCCGGGCTGGCCGCAGAGGGGCGCGCGGCGGGGTCGCTCGACGGCCTCGCCCTGGCGCACGAGACGCCGGGTGGCTTCAACGAGCAGATCCGCAGCGAGCTGACCGCGGCCGGACTGCTCGCAGAGCTCGAGAAGCAGCTCGAGCACCTGCACGCCACCCGCCTTGCGCGTCGTCCGGCCTGAACGTCGCTCGGACCCACCTCGGTCGCACGCGGCGGCAGGCGCCCGACAGAATGGCGCGCATGACGCTCCACGACACCCTCCTCGACCGTGCCCGGACCGCGCTCGACGCCTGCGGCGCGGCCCTCCCGGAGGGGACCGGGTGGACGGCCCGCTCCCCCATCGACGGCTCGAGCCTCCTCGAGATGAAGGCGCACACCGCGGCCGACGTCGAGGCCGCGATCGGCACCGCCCACGCCGCGTTCCTGCAGTGGCGCACGGTGCCGGCGCCGGTGCGCGGCAACCTGGTGAAGCGCTACGGACGGCTGCTCGAGGAGCACAAGGAGCAGCTCGCCGACCTCGTCACCATCGAGGTCGGCAAGATCCGCTCCGAGGCGCTGGGCGAGATCCAGGAGATGATCGACATCTGCGAGTTCGCCCTCGGGCTCTCGCGCCAGCTCGAGGGCCGCACGATGCCCTCGGAGCGCCCCGGCCACCGGCTCATGGAGACCTGGCACCCGGCCGGCGTCGTCGCGGTCATCTCGGCGTTCAACTTCCCGGCGGCCGTGTGGTCGTGGAACACCGCGCTGGCGCTGGTCTGCGGCGACAGCGTGATCTGGAAGCCCTCCGAGCTCACGCCGCTCACCTCGCTCGCGTGCGCCGCCCTGCTCGACCGTGCGATCGCCGAGACCGGGGCTCCCGTCGGCCTGCACCAGCTCCTGCTCGCCGACCGCGACGATTCCGCCGCGCTGCTCGACGACAAGCGCGTCGCAGTCGTGAGCGCCACCGGATCCGAGCGGATGGGAGCGCAGGTCGGCCCGCGCGTCGCCGCCCGGTTCGGCAAGGCGATCCTCGAGCTCGGCGGCAACAACGCCGCGATCGTCGCGCCGTCGGCCGACCTCGACCTCGCCCTGCGCGGCATCGTGTTCGCCGCCGCCGGCACGGCGGGTCAGCGCTGCACGTCGATGCGCCGAGTCGTCGCGCACACGTCCGTCGCCGACCAGCTGGTCGAGCGCATCGCGAGGGCGTACTCCGGGCTCCCGGTCGGCAACCCGTTCGACGACGGCACGCTGGTGGGCCCGCTCATCAACGCAGCGGCGTACGAGCGGATGCAGGCCTCGATCGCGCGCGCGGTCGAGGCGGGCGGGGTGCTCGTCGCCGGCGGCGAGCGCGTCGAGGTCTCCGGCCCCGACTCCTACTACGTGCGTCCCGCGATCGTGCGGATGCCGGCGCAGAGCGACGTCGTGCGCGAGGAGACGTTCGCGCCGCTGCTCTACGTGATGACGTACGACGGGCTCGACGACGCGATCGCGATCCACAACGACGTGCCGCAGGGCCTGTCGTCGTCGATCTTCACCCTCGACCAGCGCGAGGCCGAGACCTTCATGTCGGCGGCCGGATCCGACTGCGGCATCGTCAACGTGAACATCGGGACGTCGGGTGCGGAGATCGGCGGTGCCTTCGGGGGCGAGACGACCACGGGCGGCGGCCGCGAGAGCGGTTCGGACGCGTGGCGCGGCTACATGCGGCGCGCGACCAACACCATCAACTACTCCGACCAGCTGCCGCTCGCGCAGGGCGTGAACTTCGGATGAGCCTGCCGGCGCGCGCCGAAGTCGTCGTCGTCGGTGGCGGCGTGATGGGAGCGAGCACCGCCTTCCATCTCGCCGAGGCGGGCGTCACCGACGTGCTCCTGCTCGAGAAGGACTCGCTCGCGTGCGGGTCCACGTCGAGGTCCGCCGGCGGCGTGCGCGCTCAGTTCTCCGATGCCGTCAACATCGCGCTCGGCCTGCGCAGCCTCCCGGCCTTCGAGCGGTTCGGCTCGCGCCCGGGCGGCGAGATCGACCTGCACCAGGTGGGCTACCTGTTCCTGCACACCGAGCCCGGGGCATGGGCGGTGGCGCAGGAAGCGGTGGCCCTGCAGAACTCGATGGGCGTGCCGACCCGGCTGCTCTCCGCTGCCGAGGCGGGTGCGCTCAGCAGGGGCGTGTCGGTCGACGACGTGATCGGTGCGACGTTCCATCCGCGCGACGGCTACTGCAGCCCGGAGAACGTCGTGCAGGGGTACGCCGCCGGCGCACGGGCCCTCGGCGCCGCGGTACGCACCGGTGTCGGCGTCACCGGAATCGAGTCGAGCGGCAGGGAGATCACGGCGGTCGTCACGACGGACGGCATCGTGGAGACCTCGACCGTCGTGTGCGCGGCCGGGGCGTGGTCGCGCGAGGTCGGCGCGTGGGTGGGAGTCGACCTCCCGGTGGATCCGCTGCGCCGGCAGATCGTCGTGACGGAGCCGCTGAGCGACGAGCTGCTCGAGCTCTACCCGATGGACACGCCCATGACGATCGACGCGGCGTCGACCTTCTACCTGCACCGCGAAGGTCCGGGGCTGCTCGTGGGCATGTCGTACCAGGCGGAGACGTTCGGCTTCCACGACGGGTTCACCGACGCGTGGGAGGACGATCTCCTCGTCGCCATGGAGCGCCGTGCGCCTGCGCTGCTCGACGTCGGCGTCGCGCACCGCTGGGCCGGCTTCTACGAGGTGACTCCGGACCACAACGCGGTGATCGGCGAGGCGTCGTCGGTGTCGCGGTTCCTCTACGCCACGGGCTTCTCGGGCCACGGCTTCCTTCAAGGCCCGGCGGTCGGCGAGGTGCTGCGCGACCTCTACCTGGGTCGCGAACCCGTGGTCGACGTGAGCTCGATGTCGGCCGAGCGCTTCACCGCCGGCGAGAGCGTGTACGAGCTCAACATCGTCTGACACCGCCGGATCACCTGTCGCCCCAAGGCTTCTCGGCGCGCATGCTCGGGTGCGCCGCGTCGTCCGCATCCCGGCGTTCCCGTCCGGTCGTCGGTCGTCAGGAGGAAACGGCCTCGACGCCCGGAGCAGGCTGGTCGCAGGGGGTGGGGGGCATGAAGCCTTCGCGTCGATTCCTGACCCTGTCGGCCGCCGTCCTCGTAGGGAGCGTCGTGGCCGCCTGCGGCTCCTCGAGCTCCCCAGACGGAGCCTCCTCGCCTCCCGCGGTGAGCCCGAGCGCCTCTACGCTGGACGGCACCCGCATGCAGAGCGCGCTGGACGCGTGGATCGAGTCGACCGGTCTCGTGGGCGCGACCGCAGCGGTCGTGACTCCTGACGGCACCTGGGCCGGCGCTGCCGGCATGGACGGCACCGGTGCAGCGCTGGTGCCGACCTCCGCACTCCCGATCGCCAGCGTCACCAAGACGGTGACGGGCGCGGAGGTGATGCTCCTCGCGCAGCAGGGGAAGATCGATCTCGACGCACCCGTGACGACGTACGTCGACGTGCCCTGGGACACGCGCGGCGCGACGGTGCGCGAGCTGCTCGGGATGCGCTCCGGCTTCCCCGGCCTCGAGGATGCCGTGCTCCTCCCCAAGGTCGCGGCCGACCTGTCGCAGCGCTGGACCAACAAGCAGCTCGTCGCGCTCGTCGACCCCTCCGGCCCTCGCATCGGCACCCGCGGTGCGCCGACGACGGGTGATATGAGCACCTGGTACAACTCGGTGAACTTCGACCTGCTCGCGATGGTGATCGAGAAGGTCACGGGGACGACGACCGCAGCGGCGATCCGGCGCGATCTCCTGGAGCCGCTCGCCCTCGAGCGCATCTGGTGGCAGCCGGAGGAGAAGCCGACCGCACCGCTCGCCGCAGCTCTGGACGACCCGGCGCGGAAGCTGTCCGACCCTGCGACCGGCTATCTGCCCTCGACCGCCTGGGGCTCCGCGATGGGCGGAGGCGGCTGCATGGTCGCCGACGCGCCCACGCTCGCAGCGTGGGGCGCGGCCCTCTACGGCGCGCGCGCCGTGCCGCAGTCCGTGGTCGACCAGATGGCCGGCGCCAGTCCCGACGGGTACGGCCTGGCGACCGCGAGAGCGGTCCTCGACGACGGCTCGCTCCTTCTGGGCCATCTCGGAGACGCCCGTATCGCCGGCTCGCTGCTCTTCCACTGGCCGGCGACCGGCGTGACCGTCGCGGTGCTCGTTCCGCAGGGTCTCGGCGACGAACCCCCGACACCGGCCTTCGCGGAGTCGCTCGCCGCGCTGGCGCTGCTGGCGACCTGATCGGTCAGGTGCGAGGACGCCAGCGCTTCCACTCGGCCGTCGCGGTGGCGCGCACCTTGCCGTCGTGCACGAGGTCCGCGACGGCGACCATCCGCGCCTCGTCCGCGTCCACGACGCGGGCGACCAGCTCGCACTCCTCCTGCAGCGGCGCGGGGCGCAGGTAGCGGACGTCGAGGCCGGCGGTGACGTAGGACAGCGGGAGCCCCTCGTAGGGCTTCCAGCCGCGCAGGTCGGCCTCGTGCAGCACCGCCGCGGCCGTGTGGCAGTCGAGGACCGTCGAGATGATGCCGCCGTTGAGGAACCCGAGGCCGTTGTCGTGCTCGGGCCACGGCCGGAACGTCGCACGCACCTCGCCCTCGGCCGGATAGCTGCGCAGGCGCAGGCCCTTCTCGTTGTCCGGCCCGCAGCCGAAGCACGTCGTACCTGCGAGCAACCGCTCCTGGATGCTGACCTCGTCCACGACCGCGACCCTAGGCGAGGACGGCGGACACGTCTCGGACGCTGATCAGGACGCAGGCGTCGACATCGACGTAGGAGGCGCAGGACAGGCGGACCCGGCCTTCCCGAGTCCTCGGTCGAGGACCACCGTGACCTCCCCCTCGCGCACCAGCACCGAGGTCGTCTCGTCCGGCAGCACCTCGTTCGTGTGCGGGACCACCGCCAGATCGACGGCGAGCACGGCACCGCCCACCGGTTGCTCCCACCGCAACGGCGTCCCCACGTGACCGGTCTCGACGCGGTCCGGCCACGGCACGAGGGCACCGCTGGCGGAGTGCTGCTTCTCCACCTGCGACGTCCGCAGCAGGTACAGCTCGCCGACGGGGTGCGCGGCGTCCGGCTCACGGCAGTACCAGATCTGCCCGGCAGCGCGGTCCACTCCGCAGCAGCCCCACTGCATGTGGGCGCGGTAGTACGCCACCGATGCGCTGCACGAGGCGAGCAGCACGAGAACGCCCAGGCCGGCCACGACCCAGCGCACGATCCGAGCCCGCGGCCACCGCGGGTGGAGGCGCGGCTCGATCGGCGCCGGATCGAGCGGCGCGTCGTCGGCGACCTGCGCTGTGTCGACCATCGCTCACCCCCGTGCCGCGGACCCTTGCCCCACTGTGGCGCAGCGACGCGCACGACGCGGACTCGACGCGGTCACGGTCGGATTGCAGCCGAGCGGGTCAGGCCCAGCGGCCGGTGGCCTCGAGGACGAGGGCAGCCGCCACGGCACCCGCCGTCGAGGTGCGCATGACCGACGGGCCGAGGCGCACTGCGCGGGCGCCGGCATCGGCGAACACCTCGAGCTCGTCGCCCGCGATCCCGCCCTCCGGGCCGACCACGAGGACGACGTCGCCGGTACGCGGCAGCGCGAGATCGCCGAGGCGGTACGGCGCAGCCTCGTGCAGCACCGCGCCCACGCCGCCGCGGTCGACCGCCGCACGGATCCGCGCCGCGACGTCGGAGGTCGAGGCAAGAGCACGCACCTCGGGCACGAACGGACGCCGGGACTGCTTGGCCGCCTCGCGCGCGGTGGCGCGCCACTTCTCCACGCCGCGGTCGGCCTTGTCGCCGCGCCACACGGCGACCGAGCGCGACGCCGCCCACGGGACCACGACGTCGGCGCCCACCTCGGTGACGAGCTCCACCGCGAGGTCGGAGCGGTCGCCCTTGGCGAGCGCCTGGACGACGACGACACGCGGCGACGGAGGCGGCGTCTCGGCGTACGACGACACCTCGACGTCGACGCGGTCCTTGCCCACCACCGCGAGCACCGGGCCCTCGACGACGCGGCCGCGGCCGTCGCCGACCCGCACCGTCTCGCCGACCTCGAGACGGCGGACTGTGGCCGCGTGCCGCCCCTCGGCGCCGTCGATCACCACGACGGAGCCGGGCGACGACGACAGCGACGCGGGCTCGACGAGGAAGAACGGCGCGGTCATGGCGTCAGCCGTTGTTGAAGGCGTCCTTGAGCCGCGAGAAGAGCCCGCCGCCCGAGCTGTTCTGGTGCACCGTGCCCGACGGGCGCTCCTCGCCGCGCAGCGCCGCGAGCTCGCGGAGCAGCGCCTCCTGCTTCTCGTCGAGCTTCGTCGGGGTGATGACGTCGATGTGCACGTGGAGGTCGCCCCGGCCGCTGCTGCGCAGGTGCGTGACGCCCCTCTGGCGCAAGGTGACGACGGCTCCCGACTGCGTGCCGGGCTTCACGTCGATCGCCTCGACGCCGTCGAGGCTGCTGAGCTCGAGCGTGGTGCCCAACGCTGCCGCGGTCATCGGCAGGGACAGCGTGCAGTGCAGGTCGTCGCCCTGACGCGTGAAGGTGTCGTGCGGTTGCTCGACGATCTCGAGGAACAGGTCGCCCGCGGGGCCCGCGCCGGGGCCGACCTCGCCCTCGCCGGAGAGCTGGATGCGCGTGCCGGTGTCGACGCCCGCGGGGATCTTCACCGTGATCGTGCGCCGGGTGCGGACCCGGCCCTCGCCGGCGCACTCCGGGCACGGGTGCGGGATCAGCGTGCCGAAGCCCTGGCACTGCGGGCACGGCCGCGAGGTCATGACCTGGCCGAGGAACGAGCGCTGCACCGACTGCACCTCGCCGCGCCCTCCGCACATCGTGCAGGTGACCACCTGGGTGTCGGGTGCGGTGCCGGCGCCGTGGCACTCGCCGCACGCGACGGCGGTGTCGACCGTGAGCTCGCGCGTCGCGCCGAACGTGGCCTCGGCGAGCGTGACCTGCAACCGGATCAACGCGTCCTTGCCGCGCGCGGTGCGCGACCGCGGCCCGCGCGACTGCGACCCGAAGAACGCGTCCATGATGTCGCCGAAGCCGAAGCCCTGGCCGAATCCGGCGCCCGGGCCGCCCATGCCGCCGCGCGGGTCGCCGCCGAGGTCGTACATCTGGCGCTTGTCCGGGTCTGACAGCACCTCGTACGCCGCGGTGACCTCCTTGAACCGGTCCTGCGTGGCCGGGTCGGGGTTCACGTCGGGGTGCAGCTCGCGGGCGAGCTTGCGGTAGGCGCGCTTGATCTCCTCGGGGGTCGCGTCGCGCGCGACGCCGAGGGCGGCGTAGTAGTCGGTGGCCACTGGATCCCTTGGTGGTGTCTTACTGCTGCTCGGTCAGGATGCGGCCGACGTAGCGCGCGACGGCGCGGACCGAGGCCATGGTTCCGGGGTAGTCCATGCGGGTCGGGCCGAGGACGCCGAGCTGCGCGACGACCTCGTCACCACGGGCGTAGCCGACCGTCACGACCGACGTCGACGTCAGGCCCTCGACCTCGTTCTCGTGCCCGATGCGCACGGTGAGGGCGTCGCCGGACCGGGTCTCGCCGAGCAGGCGCAGCAGCACCATCTGCTCCTCGAGCGCCTCGAGCACCGGACGCACCGCACCGTTGAAGTCCTCGCCGAAGGCCGCGAGGTTCGCCGTACCGGCGAGCATCACCCGCTCCTCGTGCCGCTCGACGACGGTCTCGAGCAGCGTCGCGACGACCGCCGCGACGGCGGGCCGCTCGTCGACCTCGAAGGTGCCGGTGAGGTCGGCGACGCGGTCGGCGACGTCGACGAGCCGCTGGCCGTTGACCGCCTCGCTGATGCGCGAGCGCAGCCGGCCGATCAGGTCGTCGTCCATCGCGACCGACGTCTCGACGACGCGCTGCTCGACGCGGCCGGTGTCGGTGATGACCACGAGCAGTGCGCGGGTCGGCGTGAGCCCGACGAGCTCGATGTGACGGACGGTCGAGCGGGTGAGCGAGGGGTACTGGATCAGCGCGACCTGGCGGGTGAGCTGCGAGAGCAGTCGCACCGAGCGCTGCATGACGTCGTCGAGGTCGACCGCGCCGTCGAGGAACGAGCCGATCGCCCGGCGCTCGGCGGCGCTCAGCGGCTTGACCTGCGAGAGCCGGTCGACGAAGACGCGGTAGCCCTGGTCGGTGGGGACGCGGCCGGCGCTGGTGTGCGGCTGGGCGATGAGGCCCTCGTCCTCGAGCGCGGCCATGTCGTTGCGGATCGTCGCCGGGCTGACGCCGAGGCTGTGCCGCTCGACCAGCGACCGCGATCCGACCGGCTCGTGGGTGGCGACGTAGTCCTCGACGATCGCGCGCAGGACGGCCAGCCGCCGGTCCTCCGTCATCCGCCACCTCCGCTCGACGCCGCCGCGTGGGAGCGCCCCGGTCTCCCTGGCACTCCACGCCGACGAGTGCCAATCCTACGACGCCCCGGACCCGACCTCACCTGGTGACGTGTTTCGGTGCAGGTGCCCCCGAGGCGCGATAGACGCACGTCGCCGCCCGTGGAGGCACTGGGGCGGTCTCGACGCGTCTATCGCGCTCCGGGGCACCCTCATGCGGAGGGACGGGCCGGCGGGGCGTCGGCTCCGCGCGAGGTGGGCGACCTAGGCTCGGCGGGTCGTGATCGCGGGAGAGGGAGCAGCAGTGTCGGACCGGTACGGGCGCGACGTGCTGTCGGCCGACCCGCACGCACCGCGGGTGCGGTCCGTGCCGCTCGTGCCGGCCGAGTCCGGGCTGGTCGTGGAGTGCGTCTCCTCGGGGTGGTGCGGCGCGGTCGTCGGCACCGAGAAGGGCAGCGAGGGCTGGGCGGTGGTGCTCGAGGACCGGCACGGCGTACGGCGTCCCTTCCTCATGCAGGCGGCGGCGTTCCTCCTCGACGGCGAGGCCGTCACGCTCGTGCGGCCCGAGGTCGCTGCCCCGCGCACGCCACGGCGCAGCGCGTCGGGCTCGATCGCGGTGGAGAACCACCGGGCCGTGGTGGCTCGCGCCTCGCGGATCTGGGTCGAGGGCAAGCACGACGCGGAACTGGTCGAGAAGGTGTGGGGGCACGACCTGCGCGTCGAGGGCGTCGTCGTCGAGCCGCTGCACGGGGCCGACGACCTCGTCGAGCGGGTGCGCGACTTCGAGCCGGGTCCGCGGCGGCGGCTCGGCGTCCTGCTCGACCACCTCGTCCCCGGGTCGAAGGAGAGCCGCATCGCCGACGCCGTGCGCCGCGAGCACGGGCCCCACGTGGTGGTGCTCGGGCATCCCTACGTCGACGTGTGGCAGGCCATCCGACCGCAGGTGCTCGGCATCGAGGCCTGGCCCGTGGTCCCGAAGGGCACGCCGTGGAAGGAGGGCGTGCTCTCAGCCCTCGGCCGGCCGCACCGCACGGCCGACGACGTCGCGGAGGGCTGGCGCTGGTTGCTCGGGCACGTCCGGACCTACGCCGACCTCGAGCCGTCCCTGCTCGGCCGGGTCGAGGAGCTCATCGACGCCGTCACCGCGCACGGGACGCTCTGACGACGCTGCGCGTCCCTCGGTGCACGGAGCGTGATGGTGAGGCCGTTCTCCGACCCGACGTCCCGGGTGAAGCATCGCCGAGGTCCCACCACCGCGGCTCGGCTCTCGCTACGTTGAGCGCGAGCCGCCTTCCGTCCTGAGGCGGACCCCCCTCTCGAGGAGCCGAGATGTCCGACCAGACCCCGCCCGAGGGTCCGCCCACCCCGCCTCCCGGCGACGACGGCGCGAACCTCACCCCGCCGCCTCCCCCGCCTCCAGCCGGCGCCACCCCGCCGCCGCCTCCGCCGCCGCCGGCCCCGGGCGCCGTGCCGCCGCCACCTGCGCCCGGCTACGCGCCGCCGCCCAGCGGTCACGCCGCCCAGGGTTCCGGCGTCGACGTGGGCACGGCGTTCTCGTGGGCGCTGTCGAAGTTCCAGCAGCACATCGGCGTCTGGATCGGCCTGGCGGCCGTGGTGTTCGTGCTCACGGCCATCAACCAGATCATCTCGCGCGTGATGTCGAACGCCGCTGCCGACAACTGCACCAATGCCGCCGTCACGATCAACCAGGACGGCACGGTCACGGGAGGTGGCGTCAACTGCGCCACCGGCCTGTTCGCCAACCTGGGCATCACGATCGTGCTGGCCATCGTCTTCGGCGCGCTCACCTGGCTGGCCGCGATCGGCGTCTACCGCGCCGCGCTGAAGCGCAGCCAGGGCGAGACCCCCGACTTCTCGATGCTCACGAGCGGCGAGCACCTCGGCGCGTACCTGGTCGTGGCGATCGTGTTCGGGATCCTGACCGCGGTCGGCCTGGCTCTGTGCATCATCCCGGGCCTGATCGTCATCTTCCTGTTCCAGTTCGCCCCGTTCTTCGCGCTCGACAAGGGCGAGGGCGTCGGCCAGGCGTTCGGCAACAGCTACCGCGCCGTGACGGCGAACATCGTGCCCGTCATCATCGCGATGATCGTCAACGCGGTCGCCAGCATCCTCGGCGGGCTGCCGTTCCTGTTCGGCATCCTGTACCTGGTGACGCTGCCGTTCGCAGCGCTGTTCACGGTGCACATCTACCGCCAGCTCAACCACGAGCCGATCGCCGACTGATTGCGGCATGGCCCTCCGCGAGGGGCGGGCGCCCGGTCACGGGTGCCCGCCCCTCGCGCATGCCACGGCCACCGGACACCTCGGGCGACGTCGGCGTTCTCCGGTGGCGCGACCCCCTGGTCGGCCCCACGATGAGCGCACCGACCGGGAGGTGACCTCATGAGCCGCGCCGACAACCCCGACCCGGAGCCGCCGGAGCCGCAGAGCCCGCCCACGTCTCCCGCCTTCACGCCCGAGGCCCCGCTGGCCCACCGCCCCCTGCGGCGCGACCTGACTCCGGGCGATCCGCCGCCGCGGCCGACCCGCGCGACGACACCGGGCCAGCCTCCGGTGCTCGAGAACTACTTCGCGCTCGACGAGGGCCCGCTGCGCCCGCGCGAGGAACGCGTCTACGCCGCGCTCGCCCACCTCTCGCAGATCGCGGGGATCGTGGTCGCCCCCATGCTGCTGCTCGCGACCCTCGGCCCGCGCTCGCGGTACGTCGACTCGCACGCGAAGGAGGCGTTCAACCACCAGCTCACGATGGTGATCGCCTTCGTGGTCGCCGTGGTGGTGGCGTTGCGCGGAGCCGGGCCGAGCGTGCTCGGAGCGGTGGCGGCGTACGGCGCGATCCTGGCCGGCTGGGCGGCGCTGCGGTCGATGCAGGGCGCCTACGTGCGCTACCCCCTCGCCCTGCGCGTCCTGCGCTGATCCCTCAGGGCAGCAGGTCTCGGACGAGGGCGTCGGCGAGCAGGCGGCCGCGTCGGGTGAGGACCACGCGTCCGAGGGCGTACGCCGCAGGATCGGCCAGGCCGTCGTCGACCACGCGGGCGGCGACGTCGAGACCCGGCCCGTCGAGCAGCTCGAGCGGCAGGCCCTCGCGCAGCCGCACCCGCAGCAGCACGTCCTCCACGCGTCGGTCCTCGGCACCGAGCACCTCGCGCGCCTGGGCGGGCGTGACGCCGGCCGTGATGCGCTCGGCGTACGCCGCCGGGTGCCGGACGTTCCACCAGCGCACGCCCCCGACGTGGCTGTGCGCGCCGGGGCCGATCCCCCACCAGTCGTCGCCGCGCCAGTACGACAGGTTGTGCCGGCACTCCCCGCCGGGCCGCGCCCAGTTGCTCACCTCGTACCACTCGAGACCGGCGGCGGACAGCGCCTCGTCGGCCTGCACGTAGCGGTCGGCGGCGACGTCGTCGTCGACGTCGGGCAGCTCGCCGCGACGGATGCGGGCGGCCAGCCGCGTGCCGTCCTCCACGATGAGCGAGTAGGCCGACACGTGGTCGGCACCGCTGCTCGTGGCCGCCTGCAGCGACGCGGCGAAGTCGGCCTCGGTCTCGCCCGGCGTCGCGTAGATCAGGTCGACGTTCACGTGCTCGAAGCCGGCGGCGCGCGCGTCGGCCACGGCGGCGCCGGCGCGGCCCGGCGTGTGCGTGCGCTCGAGGACGGCGAGCACGTGCGGCGCGGTCGACTGCATGCCGAACGACATCCGGGTGAAGCCGTCCTCCCGCAGCCGTTGCAGGCCTGAGGCGTCGACGGAGTCGGGGTTCGCCTCGGTGGTCACCTCGGCACCGAGCACGAGGCCGAGCTCGTCACGCACCGCGGCGAGGATGCGTCCGAGGTCGCCGGGCGGCAGGAGCGTCGGCGTACCGCCTCCGACGAACACGCTGGAGACCGGGAGGTCGCGGTCGCCGAGGACGTGCCGGGCGAACCGCACCTCGGCGATCGCCTGGTCGGCGTACGACGCACGGCTCACCCCCGGCCCGAGCTCGTCGGCGGTGTAGGTGTTGAAGTCGCAGTAGCCGCACCGGGTCGCGCAGTACGGCACGTGCACGTACAGCGCGAACGGCCGCTCGCCGAGGTGCGCCAGCGCGGAGGCGGGCAGCGCGCCGTCGGCGGGAGCAGGCTCCCCCTCGGGCGGCGTCGACGGCACGCCCCGACCCTACGTCCACCTCCCCGTTCGCCGTGATCTTGGTCAAAGGGCGGTTACCCGCGCGGATACGGTGCCGGGAACCCCTCATCTGACCAAGATCACGCGCTGGAGGGGTCAGGTCTGGGCGGCGGCCTCGAGGGCGGGGTCGGACTCGGCGGCGGAGGCGACCTGCTTGTCGCGCGCCCACGCGACCGCCACGACGTTCACCGCCACGACGACGAGGATGCCCACCCACTCGTGCAGCTCGAGCACCTGACCGAGCAGCACCAGCCCGGCGAGCGCCGCGAACACCGGGTGGAGGCTCTGCACCACGCTGAAGAAGCGCGGCGCGACGCGCCGCAGCGAGATCAGGTCCAAGGTGAACGGCACGACCGACGACAGCAGCCCCGCAGCCACCGAGAACGCCAGCGCCGCCGGCGTGAGGGTCCCGTGCACCACGAGCAGCACCACGACGGGGAGGTACACCGCCGCGGTGATGGTGGTGGCAGCGGCCGGCCCCTGCACGCCGGGCAGCCGGGCGCCGGCCACACGGTTGAGCATGATGTACGCCGCCCAGCAGCACGCGGCGTAGAGCGCGAGACCGATGCCGATCCAGTCGCTCGACGGGCTCGGCAGGACCAGGACGTAGACGCCGACCCCGGCGACCACAGCCAGACCGAGGTCGCGCACCGAGCGGGACGCGACGAGCGCGACGCCCAGCGGTCCGAGGAACTCCAGCGTGATGGCGAGCGCGAGACCGATGCGCTCGATGGCGGTGTAGAGCGACAGGTTCATCGTCGCGAAGACGAGGGCCAGCAGCAGGACGGGCCACCACTGCGCCCACGTCATCCGCCGCAGTGGCGGTCGGGCCGTCGGCAGCAGGACGCAGAGCGCCACGAGCTGCCGGATCGCGACGACCCCGGCCGGACCGATGATCGGGAAGGCGTGCGCGCCGAGGGCTGCACCGGTCTGCGCGCTCATCGAACTCGTGAGCATGATCCCGACCGAGCCGAGCACCGAGGGCGCGGCGGCGCTCTCCTCGGGCTCGCGGACGTCGGTCACCTCCCCAGGGTGCCCGTCACGGATCCATACGGGAAATGCACTACGCGCCGATCCCATACCCTTGACGTATGGATGTGGACCTCCGCCACCTGCGTGCGCTGACCGCGGTCGTCGACGAGGCCGGCTTCACCGACGCCGCCCTCGCCCTCGACGTCTCGCAGGCCACCGTGTCGCGCACCGTGGCGGCGCTGGAGGAGGCGCTCGGCGTCCGCCTGCTCGACCGCACCACGCGCCCGATCGCCCCCACCCCGGTCGGCGTCCACGTGCTCGAGCACGCCCGACGCGTGCTCGAGGAGGTCGCGGCGCTGCGCCGGGCTGCCGAGTCGGGCGCCTCCGAGCTGCGGGTGGGCTACGCGTGGGCGGCGCTGGGCCGCCGCACGACCGCCGTGCTGCGCCGTTGGGAGGCGGCGCACCCCGACGTCGAGCTGGTGCTCGTGCGCATCAACAGCCGCACGGCCGGCCTCGCCGAGGGACTGTGCGACGTGGGCGTGCTGCGGCGGCCGGTCGACGACCCCCGCTTCCGCAGCGTGCTCGTCGGCGTCGAGGCGCGGTACGCCGCCCTCCCCGCCGACGACCCTCTGGCCCGACGTCGCTCGGTGCGCCTCGACGACCTCTCCGGCCGCACGCTCGCCGCCGACGCCGTCACCGGCACGACCTCGGGCCAGCTCTGGCGGGCAGGCTCCGGCCCGCGCGAGATCGTGACGACCCACGACGTCGACGAATGGCTCACCGTGATCGAGGCCGGCCGCGCGTTCGGCATCACGACCGAGGCGACCGTGCACCAGCACCCGCGCCCCGGGGTGGTGTTCCGGCCGGTGAAGGACGCGCCGCCGGTACCGGTGCACATCACCTGGCGGGCCGACGTCCCGCCGCGCGCGGTGGGAGACCTCGTCGACCTCGTCATCGAGGCCTACAGCTCCTGACCCCCCTGCGTGATCTTGGTCAGATGGGGGCTTCCCGAGGCTGTTCGAGCCCGGGAACCCCACGTTCGACCAAGATCACGCCCGGGAGGCGGGGCGGGAGGGGTCAGCCGTTGGGGTACATCGACTGGAGCAGGTCGGCGTAGTGCTCCTCGACGACCTTGCGCTTGATCTTCAGGCTCGGCGTGAGCTCGCCCTCCTCGATCGACAGGTCGCGCGGCAGGATGCGCACGTCCTTGATCGTCTCCCAGCGGTTGAGGTCGCCGTTGAGCTCGGCCATCGCATCGCGCACGGTCTTGTCGATGGCGGGGTCGGTCGGCCAGCTGTCGGGACCGCCGGTGATCCCGTGATGCTCCGCGAAGGCCTTCGTGACGTCGGGGTCGAGCGTGACGATCGCCGTCGCGTAGTTGCGGCCGTTGGCGTGCACGAGGACGTTGCCCAGCAGCGGGCAGAGCGCCTTGAAGCGGGCCTCGATGAGCGAGGGTGCGATGTACTTCCCGCCCGAGGTCTTGATGAGGTCCTTCTTGCGGTCGGTGATCTTCAGGTTGCCGTCGTCGTCGATCTCGCCGATGTCGCCGGTGGCGAACCAGCCGTCGCCGATGAGGACCTCGGCGGTCTGCTCGGGCAGGTGGTAGTAGCCGCGCATGACGCCGCCGCCGCGGACGAGGATCTCGCCGTCGGACGCGATCGTGACCTCGGTGCCAGGGAACGGGCGGCCGACGGTGCCGACCTTGACCTTGCCGTGGCGGTTCACGCAAGAGCCGGCCGAGGTCTCGGTGAGGCCGTAGCCCTCGAGGATCGGGAGGCCGATCGCCTCGAACCACGACGCGACGTCCTTCGACAGCGCGGCGGATCCGGAGATGAAGGTCTCGATGCGGCCGCCCATGCGCTCCTTGACCTTGGAGAACACCAGCCTGTCGGCGAGCGAGTGCTGCACGGAGAGGGTCATCGGGACGCTCTTGCCCTCCTCCTGGAGCGCGGCGACCTGCTTGCCCACGCCGATGGCCCAGTGGAAGATCTTCGCCTTCGCGCCGCCCTCGGCCTCGGTGCGCGAGACGACGCTCGCGTAGACCTTCTCGAAGATGCGCGGGGCGCCGGCCATGAGGTGCGGCTTGATCTCGCCGAGGTTCTCGACGATCTTGTCGACGCGGCCGTCGACGGCGGTGGTGAAGCCGATCTGCATCTGCGCCGCGAGCAGCACCTTGCCGAACGAGTGCGACAGCGGCAGCCACAGGAAGTGCAGCTGGTCCTTGTGCACCAGCTCGATCGCGTCGGCGCCCGCACCCTCGTAGGTCCAGTTGCCGTGCGTCAGCTCCACGCCCTTGGGACGGCCCGTGGTGCCCGAGGTGTAGATGAGCGTCGCGAGCCGCTCCGGGGTGACGGCGTCGTTCGCGCGCTTCACGGCGTCGGGGTCCTCGGCCAGCAGCGTCTTGCCGCGGGCGGCGAGGTCGTCGACGGTGATGACCCACTCGTCGGTGCGCGTGGAGAGGTCGGCCTTCGAGGTGTCGAGGATGATGACGCGCTCGACGGCAGGAACCGCCTCGCGCTGGTCGACCAGCTTGGCGAGCTGGACGGCGTCCTCCACCACCACGAAGCGGGAGCCGGAGTCGCTGATGATGTAGGCGACGTCGTCGGCCTGCGTCGACGGGTAGACGGTGGTGGTCGCGCCGCCCGAGGCCATCACCGCCAGGTCGAGGAAGATCCACTCGATCCGGGTGTTCATGGCGATCGCGACGCGGTCCTCGGGCTGCAGCCCGAGGGCCAGCAGGCCCGCGGCCAGGTCGACGACGCGGTCCGCGCTGCGTCCCCAGGTCCACGACTCCCAGCCGCCGGACGGCTTCGGGGAGCGGAACGCCTCGCGCGCCGGGTCGGCCTCGACGCGGGAGAAGAACAGGGCTCCGACGGAGGGGGCGAGCTCGGGGAGGGTCTCGAGACCGGTGGTCGTGCGGCCGGCGCTGGGGACTGCGGGGTCGTCAGCCACGGGAGGGCTCCTCTTCGTCGAGGGTCTCGCCGGGCGATCCCCCGGCTCCTCTTCGGAATCTACTCGGTAGTACTACCCCGCGCGCCACCGGAACGGGATCGCTCCCGCCGCCTCGGCGAGCGGAACGGGAGCGGGTCCGGAGTGCGGGCGGCTGCGTGGTGTCGGACGCCGAGTCGCCGGTCGAGAGCCCGGTCGCGCGCCCCCGGCCTACTTGGGCTTCGCCGCGGACTCGTCCGTCGACAGCGCCGCGATGAACGCCTCCTGGGGGACCTCGACGCGGCCGACCATCTTCATCCGCTTCTTGCCCTCCTTCTGCTTCTCGAGCAGCTTGCGCTTGCGGGTGATGTCGCCGCCGTAGCACTTCGCGAGGACGTCCTTGCGGAGGGCGCGGACGGTCTCGCGGGCGATCACCCGGGCGCCGATCGCGGCCTGGATCGGCACCTCGAACTGCTGGCGCGGGATCAGCTCCTTGAGCTTCTTCGCCATCGCCAGGCCATAGGAATAGGACGCGTCGCGGTGGACGATGCTCGAGAAGGCGTCCACCGGGTCGCCGTGCAGCAGGATGTCGACCTTCACCAGGTCGGCGACCTGGTCACCCGAGGTCTCGTAGTCCAGGGAGGCG
>JAKOVT010000128.1 GCA_029781935.1 Actinomycetes bacterium
TCTCGAGCACCACCGTGCGCAGGCCGGACTTCGCGAGGTAGGCCGCGGCCACCAGGCCGTTGTGCCCGCCGCCGACGATGACGACGTCGTAGCTCTGCGGCACGCGAACCTCCGTATTGACTCGTGAGTCAGCAAGTATGCGGGTCCGGGACGTCGTCACGGTACCCCGACCCGCCGCCGGCCACGGGCGCGGCGGCAGCGGGCTGCGGCGCCCGGGGATCGGGTTCGGCGACCGGTCGGGGAGTCCTGGCTGCCTCGGAGGAAGCCAGGGGCACCGTCACCCGGGGAGGGAGGCCTGGGCCAGGTGGCAGGCGGTGGTGTGGCCGGTGCTCACCGGGAGCACCGGGAGCGCCTGGGTGCGGCAGCGCTCCTCGATGCCCAGGCGCGCGGCCTCGCCCGAGGCGACCACCGGGCAGCGCGGGTGGAAGCGGCACCCGGTGGGGACCTTCGTCGGGTCCGGCGGCTCTCCGCTGAGCACGACCTGCTCGAGGCGCTCCATCTCCGGCACGACCGACAGCAGGGCCTTCGTGTAGGGGTGCTGGGGGTCGGAGAGCAGCGACTCGGTCGGGCCCTGCTCGACGATGCGCCCGAGGTACATCACGGCGACGCGGTCGGCGATGTTCCACGCGAGGCCGAGGTCGTGCGTGACCACGAGCAGCGACAGACCGAGCTCGTCGCGCAGCTTGAGGAGGAGGGCCAGGATCTCGCCGCGCACCGACGCGTCGAGGCTGGAGACCGGCTCGTCGGCCACGATGATGTCGGGCTCGAGCACGAGCGCGCCGGCGATGACGACGCGCTGGCGCTGACCGCCCGACAGCTCGTGCGGGTAGCGCAGGAAGAACCGCTCGGGCGGCCTGAGGCCGGCGAGCGAGAGCGCCTCGGCGACCCGCGCCCGCTCTCCCTCGGCGAGGCCGTGCACGCGCAGTCCCTCCGCGACCGCCTCGTAGACCGTGTGCCGCGGGTTGAGCGCGCCGGTCGGGTCCTGCAGCACCAGCTGCACCCGGCGGCGGTAGGCCTTGAGCGCCTTGCCGGAGTACTCGAGCGCCTTGCCGTCGACCGTGACCTCGCCGGACGTCGGCTTCTCGAGGCCGAGCAGCGTGCGCGCCAGCGTGGTCTTGCCGCAGCCGCTCTCGCCGACGAGCGCGACGATCTCGCCGCGACCGAGCGCGAGGTCGACGCCGTCGACCGCCCAGGCCGTGCCGCCGCCGCCCCGGCCGCGGAACGCGACGTGGACGTCGTGCGCCTCGAGCGCCGCCTCGACGGCCGGGGGCGCGCTCTGGTCGGCCGCGGTCATGCCGTCACCTGCTCGGGCTGGAGGAGGAAGCACGCGGTACGCCGGTCGTCCACCTGGAGCAGCGCCGGCTCGCCGCCCGTCGAGCACGAGTCGACCGCGCGGGGGCAGCGCGGGTGGAAGGTGCATCCGGTCGGGAGGTCGCCCGGGAACGGCGGGTCGCCGGGGAGACCGGCGGGCGCGTAGCGGAACCGGGTGTCGCCGATGCGCGGGAAGGCGCCGGCGAGAGCTGCGGCGTACGGGTGCTTCGGGTGGTCGAACACCTGGGCCGCGGGACCCTCCTCGACGATACGGCCGGCGTACATGACGGCGATCCGATCGCACGTGCTCGACAGCACCGAGAGGTCGTGGCTGATGAAGACCATGCCGACGCCGAGGTCCTTGACGAGGTCGGAGAGGACGTCGAGCACCTGGGCCTGGACCATGACGTCGAGCGCGGTGGTCGGCTCGTCGGCCACGATCAGCCGAGGGCCGCACGCGAGCGCCATCGCGATCATCACGCGCTGCTTCTGCCCGCCGGAGAGCTGGTGCGGGTAGCTCTTCGCCCGCCGCGCGGGCAGGCCCACCTGCTCGAGCAGCTCGCCGACGCGCGCGGACGCCGACCTGGGTGTCGCCTTCGGGTCGTGCAGCAGGATCGGCTCCGCGAGCTGGTCGCCGATGCGCTGCACCGGGTTCAGCGCGTGCATCGCACCTTGGAACACGACAGACGCCTGAGCCCAGCGCAGGGCGCGCACCTTGCCCCACGACAGCTCGAGCACGTTCTGCCCGTCGAGGCGGACCTCGCCCGAGACAGCGGCGCTCGCCGGCTGCATCCGCAGCACGGTGGAGGTGAGCGTCGTCTTGCCGCAGCCGGACTCGCCGGCGATGCCGAGCACCTCGCCGGCGTCGACGGCGAGCGTGACGCCGCGGACGGCGGGCACCTCGGTGCCGCGGGCGCGGTAGGTCACGTGGACGTCGTCGAACTCGAGCAGCGCCATCAGCCGGTGACCTCCTTCGGGTCCAGGATGGACTCGATCGCCCGTCCGATGAGGTTGAACGCGAGAACCACGAGGACGACGCAGACGCCCGGCGACCCGAGGTACCACCAGGCGCCCTGCGAGATCGCGCCGGAGGAGAAGCCCTGCTCGAGGATCGAGCCCCACGAGACCGCGGTGGGGTCGCCGAGGCCGAGGAACGACAGCGTCGTCTCGGCGAGGATGGAGATCGACACCGCGAGCGTGGTGTTGGCGAGGACGAGCGGCATGACGTTGGGCAGGACGTGGCGCGTCATCTGGTGGACGTTGCCCGCGCCGAGCGCCTTGGACCGCTCGAGGTAGGGCCGCGCCGACACCGACAGCGTCTGCGACCGGATGATGCGGGCCGTGCCGGGCCACGACGTCACGCCGATGACGATGATGATCACCCAGAGGTTCTTCTCCCAGATCGTGGCCAGCACGATCGTGAGCGGGAGGTAGGGGATCACGAGGAACCAGTCGGTGACGCGGTCGAGGGTGCCGCCGGCGAAACCGCGGAAGTGCCCGGACACGATGCCGACGGTCGTGCCGATGAACATCGACAGGATGGTCGCGGCGAACCCCACGAGCAGCGAGATGCGCGCTCCCCAGACGACCAGCGCGAGCACGCTGCGCCCCGAGTCGTCGGTGCCGAGCGGGTACTGCAGCGACGGTGGCTCGAACGGTTGACCCGTCGCCTGCGTGACGTCGAGCAGGGTCTTCGGGAACAGCAGCGGGGCGAGGAGGGCGATCACGACGAAGAACACGAGGATCGCCAGGCCCAGCATGCCGGCGCGCTCGTGCCGGAAGGCCGCGGTGAACTTCGTGAACGCGGCACGTCGGCGCGCGCGCACGATGGCGCGCGCCGACAGCTGCGGCGGCGGCGGGATCTCCGGCACGTCGCCGCCAGGGCGCTCCTCCACGGGGGTGCTCATGAGCGCACCCGCGGATCGAAGTAGCCGTACAGCAGATCGGCCACCAGGTTGGCCAGGATCACCGCGGCCGAGAACAGCAGGAACAGCGCCTGCAGCAGCGGTACGTCGGGACCCTTGAGGGCGTCGACGGTGAGCGAGCCGAGGCCGTTGATGGAGAACACGTACTCGATGGTGATCGCGCCGCCGATGACGAAGCCCAGGTTGAGGAACACCAAGGTCATGGTGGGGAGGGTGGCGTTGGGCACCGCGTGGCGGCGCCGCACCATCGCGTCCATGAGGCCCTTGGCCCTCGCGGTGGTGACGTAGTCCTGGCCGCGCTCCTCGATGACCGACGCCCGCATGATGAGCGAGTACTCGGCGAGATAGATCACGGTCAGGGTGAACACCGGCAGAGTCAGATGCCAGAGGACGTCGAGCCAGCCTGCGGGCGTCGACGTATCCACTCCCGGCGTCGAGAGCCCTCCGGTGGGGAAGATGCCCGGGAACGGGCCGACACCGACGGCGAAGACGATGAGCACGATCATGCCGAACCAGAACTCGGGCATGGAGTAGAGCACCAGCGTCGTGCTCGTGCTGGTCTTGTCGAAGCGGCTGCCGCGGTTCCAGCCGCTGCGGATGCCCAGCCAGACGCCGATCACGGACGCGAGGATCGTCGCCGTGCCGACGAGGAGCAGCGTGGGGTACAGGCGCGGCTCGATCACGTCCCAAACCGGCGCGCTGTACTTCACGGACGGTCCGTTGCCGCTGAACGGGTTGCGCAGGTAGTCCTGGAACTGCTGCCACAGGGGCGCATCGAGCTTGGCGCGCAGCTTGCGCACCTCGTCGAGGCTGACGTTGCGGCCGCGCGTGTAGAGCGCGATCGGGTCGCCCGGCATGATCCGGAACAGGAAGAAGTTGAAGACCACGACGAAGGCGAGGGTGCCGACGGCCGCCCCGACGCGCGCCAGGACGTAGCGCGTCGTGGGGGACAGCGACGAACCGGCCCGGCGCTTGGGAGCGCCGGGCCGGTGGTCGACCTCGGTCAGCAGGGCCACGACTACTCGCGGTCGTCGAGGTCCGCGGCGGTCCGGTTACGACGGCTCAGCACGATCACGACGATCGCGATGACGACCAGCGCCGCGACCGCTGCGAGCACGTAGAGCGCGGTGCTGCTCGACGACGAGCTGGTCGACGAACCCGCGTCCGCCGAGACCGGCTTGATGTTCTCGTAGCTCCACGTGCCGTACTGGAAGAGCAGCGAGCCGTTCGGGTCGGGCTGCGGGACGAAGCCGGTGAACCGGTCGGAGCGGTAGGCCTCGGGGTTGTCGTAGTAGTACGTGATGATGTACGGCGCGTCGTCGTACAGCATCTGCTGCATCTGCTTGACGGTCTCCCAGCGCTGGGCCTCGTCGGTCTGGCCGCCCTGCTTGGTGTAGAGCTCGTCGTAGGCCGGGTTGCAGTAGAACGAGTCCGACAGGTTGGCCAGGATCTGGCCGCCGTCCTTGTAGGACCGGTTCGCGCAGGTGAAGGTCGAGAGCTGGTAGTTCGGGTCGGGCTCGACGACCCAGCCCCACTCGAACATGTCGAAGTTGCCCTGGCCGATGATCTCGGTGAGCGCGTCGGACGAGACGACCTTCACGTTGGTCTCGACGCCGACGGCGGCGAGGTAGCTCTTGATGAACTGCACCGACTTCTGCGAGGTGTCGGAGTCGCTGCGGGCGAACAGGCGGAACGAGAGCCTCTTGCCGCTGGCGTCCTGCCGGATGCCGTCGGAGCCGACCTTGTAGCCGGCGGCGTCGAGGAGCGACTTGGCCTTCTCCGGGTCGTAGGTGACCTCGTTGGCCGGCGTGAGGTGCAGCGCCGAGTAGATCGGCGGGATGATCGTGGAACCGGGGGAGCCGCCGCCGCCGAGGACCTTGTCGACGAGCGCCTGCCGGTCGATCGCCCAGCCGAGGGCCTGGCGCAGCGCCTTGTCCTTGAGCAGCGGGTTGCCATCACCGATGGGCGTGCCGTCGTCGAGTGCGGCACCGGTGTTGAAGGCGAGCTCGTCGAAGCCGGAGTAGACGGCGTTGACGGCGGTGATCCCGGGCTGGTTCTGCAGCGTCTTGAAGACGTTCGCCTCGATCGAGTCGGCGAAGTCGACCTCACCCTTCTTCAACGCCTGGCCGAGGGCGTCGGCGTTGGAGTAGATCTTGAAGACGACCTCGTCGACCGCCGGCTTGCCCCGGTAGAAGTTCGGGTTCGCCTGCATACGGATGAACTGACCGACCTTGCGCTCGATCATCACGTACGGGCCCGAGCCGACGGTGGGCTCGGTCGGGGTGCCCTCGTTCTTGTAGCTCTGCACCGCCTTCTCGTCGATCTTCTCCCAGATGTGCTGCGGGAGGATGTAGACGGCGAGCTTGGTCATGATGGGCGTCGGCTTCGACACCTTGAGCACGAGCGTCGTGTCGTCGGGCGCCTCGGCCGACGTGATGTTCTCGACGTACGAGCCGTAGTTGGTCTTCTCGTACTCGCCCTTGAGGATGCGGTTGAAGGTGTACGCCGCGTCCTTCGCCGTCATCGGCTGGCCGTCGGACCACTTCAGGCCCGAGCGGATCTTGTACGTCCACGTCGTGTGATCGGGCGACTCCTGCCACGACTCCGCGAGCCCGGGGACGATGGAGAAGTCCTTGGCGGAGTACTCGGTGAGGGTCGGGTACTCCATCTGGAAGATCTCGTAGGCCTCGGCCACGATGCCCGTGAACGGGTTCGCCGAGTCGATGTCCTGGGTGATGCCGATCGTGAAGACGGTCTTGCTCGACGAGGGGCTCGGGCTCGAGCTGCTGCTCGAGGCTGCTGCGGAGACCGTCACCCCCATGCCGAGGGCCAGCGCGAGCGCGCCCGCCCCGACCGAGAGCCGTGCCTTGCGGGACAACGTGCGCATGGAACCCCTCCGATCGCCGGGGACCGGGCCCACCACCCGGCCTCGTCCGGTCGGGGGACCGGCTCGGCGTTGCGCCGTTCCTATCTCATGAAAGGGCGAAACGGGAGTCTTGTGACCGATTTGTTCCCGGTGTGTCCGGTCAAGACGCCTCTTGACCGGATGATCTACGGTCCTGACATGGTCCTGCCCCCTGTTGCTCCTGCCCGCGCCGACGAGACCGGCGACCCCTACTCGTGGATCGCCGACCCCGAGGTGCCCGACGTGCTGGCCCTGCTCGACGCCGAGCGCGCCTACTACGACGCGCGCGTAGCCCCGCTCGCGGCGCTGCGGGACGAGCTCGCCGCGGAGATGGTCGGGCGGCTGCCGGTGCAGGAGTCCAGCGCGCCGTGGACCCAGGGCGGCTTCGTCTACCGGCGCGAGACGCTGCCGGGCGCGGAGTACGACCGGTTGCTGCGGCGCCCGGCGGCGGGCGGCGACGAGGAGGTGCTCCTCGACCTGCAGTCGGTGCACGACATGGGCGGCACGACGTACACGCGCGACGGCCAGCTCGAGGTGAGCCCGGACGGGCGGACCCTCGCGTGGTCGGTCGATCTCGAGGGCGACGAGCTCTACACGCTGCGGTTCCGGTCGCTCGGGACCGGCGACGACCTCGACGAGGTGATCCCCGGGACCTACTACGGCGGCGCCTGGTCGGCCGACTCGTCGACGTTCCTCTACGTGCGCTGCGACCACGCGATGCGGCCGTACCAGGTCTGGGCGCACGTCCTCGGCACCCCGGTGTCCGAAGACCGGCTGCTGCTCGAGGACCTCGACGAGCGGATGGAGTGGGACCTCGGCTCGACGAGGTCGGGCCGGTACGCCGTCGCCACGCTCCTCGGTCGCGGCTTCACCGAGGTGACGCTGCTCGACCTGCACGACCTCGCGGCGGCACCGATCGTCGTGCGGCCGCGCGACGTCGCGATCGAGTACCACGTCGAGCACGCACCCGGGTACGGACCGGACGGCGCCGATGCGCTGCTCGTCGTCACCGATCTGGGAGCGCCGGAGTTCCGTGTGGCGCAAGCGGTTCCGAGCGACCCTGCCGTGTGGGCGCCGTTCCTCGACGAGGACCCGGCGGTGCGCGTGCTCGACGTCGCGGCCTTCGCGCGCGGCCTGGTGCTCACCGTGCGCCACGGCGGTGCGCAGAAGCTGCGGTTCGTCCCTCGAGAAGGGGCTCCGTTCGAGATCGCATCCGACGTCGCCGGCGGTATGGCCCGCCTGGGTGTCAACGTCGAGTGGGACGCCGACTCGGTGCTCCTCGAGCTCGAGGACTTCACGCGGCCCGCCGTCACGTACGCGGTGGGTTTCGACGGCTCTCGCACGGAGGTCCACCGTCGCGAGGTGGTCGGCGTCGACCTCGATGCCTACGTCGCCGAGCGCCGGCTGGTGCTGCGCCCGGACGGCGCCGAGGTGCCGGTCGTGCTGGTGCGCCACCGCAGCACGCCGCTGGACGGCTCGGCTCCGTGCGTCCTCTACGGCTACGGCTCGTACGAGGCGTGCTGCGACCCCGACTGGGGCACCGACTGGTGGCGCTCGCTGCCGTCGCTTCTCGACCGCGGCGTCGTGTTCGCCATGGGCCACCCGCGCGGCGGCGGCGAGATGGGGCGCCGCTGGTGGACCGACGGGCACCTGGCGACGAAGGCGAACACGTTCGACGACCAGGCGGCGGTGGCGGCGTACCTGCGCGACGGCGTGGTGTCGTCGATCGTCTCCCGCGGCATCTCCGCCGGCGGGCTGCTGCAGGGCGCGCTGTACGGCCGCGCCCCGCGGCTGTTCGCGGGCCTGGTGGCCGAGGTCCCGTTCGTCGACGTCGTCGCCACGATGCTCGACGACTCCCTCCCGCTCACGGCGCAGGAATGGCTCGAGTGGGGCGACCCTCGCATCCCCGAGCAGCGCGCCTGGCTCTCGTCGTGGTCGCCGATCGAGAACCTGCCCGACGTCGCCGACCGCCCCGCGCTGCTCGTGACCGGTGCCGTGCACGACGTGCGCGTGCTGGTCCGCGAGCCGGCGCGCTGGGTCTCGCGGTTGCGCGCGAGCGACCCGGCGCAGGGCCAGGGCGACGACGCGTCGTCGCCGGCGTCGCCCCGTACCGTGCTCTTCCGAGCCGAGACGGGTGCGGGCGCGCACGGCGGACCGTCGGGTCGCGCCACGGAGCTCGAGTACGAGGCCGAGGTCTACGCCTGGGCGCTGGCCTGCCTCGGACTCGCCTAGGACGGCCCTCGCTCGTCGCCGTCCGCACGTGTCGCCGGCATGCCGACTCGCGTGCGGGCGATCACGGGCGGCTCGGATGTTCGACAAGGACATGTGGACAGCGGACCCGTCTGCGACGACGTGCTGACGACGACGTCAGGGTTGGTGTCGAGGTCCAGCCCCGGGAACCGAGGGGCCAACGGCTGACGCACAGGGGGCATGCGATCCCGGGATCACGTCGACTGCGCGCGGACTAGGTTGCGGGCATGGAGACCCTCTTCCGCCTGCGAGGCATCCCGGGTCGAGTCCAGGTCACCTACGAGCGGAACCACGATCCCGCGCTCGTCGGATCGGGACCGGACTCCGCCGGCTTCCCGTGGTGCCACGCGAGCGTCGACTACCCGGCACATGGCTACGACGCGGTGCTCGGATGGGTTCAACTGGTACGCAGCGACGACAACGCGAG
>JAKOVT010000158.1 GCA_029781935.1 Actinomycetes bacterium
GTCCCGGCTCACCGCACGGCGGGAACCCCACGTTCGACCAAGATCACGCGGGGGTGGGGGGCCGGTCAGCCGCCGGAGACGGAGAGCTCGGCGGCGGTGATGTCGGTGAGGAAGCCGTCGAGGTCGTCGGGGTCGTCGAGCCAGCCGTCGGGCAGGGCCACCCGCTTGCCCGGCTGCGTGCGCCCGCGCGGGCCCTCGGCCACCTCGCCCGGCCAGGGCTGGTCGAGGTCGAGCAGCCCGAGCCAGTGGTCGACCTCGTCCAACGACGAGACCATGGCGAGCCCCTGGCGCACCTCGTGCGGCGCGCTGAACCCCTTGAGGTACCACGCGATGTGCTTGCGGAAGTCGCGCGGACCCTTCTCGTCGCCGAGCACCTCGACGAGCAGCGCCGCGTGCCGGCGCATCGCCGCCACCACATCGCGCAGACCGGGGTCGGCCGGGATGCCGCGTCCCGTGAACGAGGCAGCGAGCTGCCCGAACAGCCACGGTCGCCCGAGGCAGCCGCGACCCACCACGACTCCGGCGGCACCGGTCTCCTCGACCATCCGGCGCGCGTGCCGGTGGGTCCAGATGTCGCCGTTGCCCAGCACCGGTACGCCGTAGGGCTGGAGCTCCTCCACCAGACGCGCGATCGTCGACCAGTCGGCGGTGCCGCCGTAGAGCTGCGACGCCGTCCGCCCATGGAGCGCCACCCACACAGCACCCTCCTCGGCGGCGGCCCGGCCGGCCTCGAGGTAGGTGACGTGCTCGTCGTCGACACCGACGCGCATCTTGACCGTCACGGGCACCGGCTCACGGCCGTGGACCTTCGCCGACTCGGCCGCGGTGGTGACCGCCGCGCGCACGATCGAGCGGAACAGCCCCCGCTTCCACGGCAGCGCGCTGCCTCCGCCCTTGCGGGTGACCTTCGGCACCGGGCAGCCGAAGTTCAGGTCGATGTGGTCCGCGCGGTCCTCGTCGACGAGCAGGTGCACCGCCGCGGCGACGGTCGAGGGGTCGACGCCGTACAGCTGCACGCTGCGCGGGCTCTCGTCCGGGTCGGTCTCGATGAGGCGCATCGACTCCTCGTTGCGCTCGAGCAGCGCCCGCGACGTCGTCATCTCGGTGACGTAGATCCCCGTGGCGGCGCCGTCGGTCGCGGCACGCGCGTGCTCGCGCGCCAGGCGCCGGAACGCGCGGTTCGTGATGCCCGCCATCGGGGCGAGCACGACCGGCACGCCACCGCGCGCCAGCAGCTCGTACCCGGGATGCGTCACCCCCCGATCCTCCCAGAGAGCGACGGGTACGCCGAAATCCCGGACCGAGCCGGCGCTCAGCCGCCGTACTCGATGACCCGCTCCACGTCGACGAGCACGTTGACGCGCGGCCCGGTCGCCCTCTCGACCCACGGCTCGCCGGTGTACTTGCGCGACATCTCGTCGATGAG
>JAKOVT010000190.1 GCA_029781935.1 Actinomycetes bacterium
GAGCACGACCCGGCGCCACGACATGAGGAGCACCATGAAGGCCGACATCCACCCGGCGTACGCCGAGACCACCGTGCACTGCGCCTGCGGGAACACGTTCACCACGCGCAGCACCGCGAAGAACGGCGTCATCCACGCCGAGGTCTGCAACCAGTGCCACCCGTTCTACACGGGCAAGCAGAAGATCCTCGACACCGGCGGCCGCGTCGCCAAGTTCGAGAAGCGGTTCGGCAAGAAGGCCGACGCCTAGCTCGCTTCCCCGAGGGCTCTCCCGAGCCGTCTCACGACGGTTCCGGGGGAGCCCTCGGTCTGTTTCCCGGCCCCGCAGCAGCCCCGAGCCCAGGAGCGCACGATGTTCGAGTCCGTCGAGATCCTCGAGGCGGAGTACGCCGACCTCGAGCGGCGGCTGGCCGACCCCGACATCCACGGCGACCAGGCGGCGGCCCGCAAGGTCGGCCGACGTTACGCCGAGCTGCGCCCGGTGGTCGCGACGTACCGCGAGTGGCGGACCACCGGCGACGACCTCGAGGCCGCCCTCGAGCTGGCCGGCGACGACGCCGCGTTCCGCGCCGAGGCGGAGCAGCTCGCGGCGCACCGTGACGAGCTCGCCGAGAAGCTGCAGGTGCTCCTCGTCCCGCGCGACCCGCTCGACGACTCCGACGTCATCCTCGAGATCAAGGCCGGCGAGGGCGGCGAGGAGTCGGCGCTGTTCGCCGGCGACCTGCTGCGCATGTACCTGCGCTACGCCGAGCGCCGCGGCTGGAAGGCCGAGGTGCTCGAGTCGGAGCAGAGCGATCTCGGCGGCTACAAGGACGTCACGGTCGCGGTGAAGGCGCGCGGCACGGCCGAGCCCGGCGAGGCGCCGTACGCGCGGCTGAAGTACGAGGGCGGCGTGCACCGCGTGCAGCGCGTGCCCGCCACGGAGTCGCAGGGCCGCATCCACACGAGCGCCGCCGGAGTGCTGGTGCTGCCCGAGACCGAGGACGTCGAGATCGAGATCGACCCCAACGACCTGCGCATCGACGTCTACCGGTCCAGCGGACCCGGCGGCCAGAGCGTGAACACGACCGACTCCGCCGTCCGGATCACGCACCTGCCGACCGGCGTCGTCGTCAGCTGCCAGAACGAGAAGAGCCAGCTGCAGAACAAGGAGTCGGCGATGCGCATCCTGCGCGCCCGGCTCGTGGCGATCGCCGAGGAGGAGGCCGAGCGCGAGGCGTCCGAGGCGCGGCGCTCGCAGGTGCGCACGGTCGACCGCAGCGAGCGGATCCGCACGTACAACTTCCCGGAGAACCGGATCAGCGACCATCGCGTCGGCTTCAAGGCCTACAACCTCGACTACGTCCTCGACGGCGACCTCGACGCCGTCGTCCAGGCCTGCACCGACGCCGACCTCGCGGCGCGCATGGACTCCCTCGGGAGCCGGCCGTGACCGCCTGGACGCCGCCGGTGCGGACCCTGCGCGACGTGCTGGTCGACGGCGAGCGGCGGCTGGCCGGTGCCGGCGTGCCGTCGCCCCGCGTCGACGCCGAGATGCTGCTCGCGCATGTGCTCGGCGTACCGCGCGGGCGGATGTTCCTCTCCGACCCGGTCGACGGCACCGTCGCGATGCGCTTCGAGGCGCTGCTGGTCAAGCGTGCCGCCCGCGTGCCGGTGCAGCACCTGGTCGGCGAGGCCCCGTTCCGCCACCTCGAGCTCGAGGTCGGACGCGGTGTGTTCGTGCCCCGGCCGGAGACCGAGACCGTCGCCGAGCTGGCGATCCGCGCGCTGAGCACCGACTCCGAGGAGCGGCTCGCCGTCGACCTGTGCACCGGGTCCGGTGCCATCGCCCTCGCGATGGCCACGGAGGTCGCGCACTCCGTCGTGCACGCCGTCGAGCTCGAGGAGGCCGCGTACGAGTGGGCGGTGCGCAACCTCGTCAAGCAGGAGCAGGCCGTGGCCGCCGCAGGGTCGCGCGTGCTGCTGCACCGCGGCGACGCCACCCGAGCGCACCTCGAGGCGCTGGCCCCACTGGTCGGCCGGGTCGACGTCGTCGTGACCAACCCGCCCTACATCCCCGACGACGCCGTGCCTCGGGACCCCGAGGTCCGCGACTACGACCCCCCACGGGCGCTGTTCGGCGGCCCCGACGGGCTCGACGTCGTACGCGGGATCGCCGACGCGGCGGCGGCCCTGCTGCGTCCCGGCGGCGTGCTGATCGTCGAGCACGGCGACGAGCAGGGCGAGCGCGGCGGCGAGCTCGGCGTGCCGTCCGTGCTCCGTGAGCACGGCGGCTGGGTCGAGGTCGCCGACCATCCCGACCTCGCCGGCCGCGACCGCGTCACCACGGCACGGCGTGCTGCCACCATGACCCCGTGAGCTACCTCTACGCGACGTCGGAGCCGGACTCGCGCCGGCTCGGCCTCGACGCTGCGGCGTCCGCGGTCCGCCGTGGCGACCTGGTCGTGCTGCCCACCGACACGGCGTACGGCGTCGGCACCGACGCCTTCAACCCCCAGGGCATCGCGAAGCTCCTCGCGGCCAAGGGCCGTGGCCGCGACTTCCCGCTGCCCGTGCTCGTCGGCAGCCCGAGCACGCTCGACGGTCTGACCTACGCCGTGTCCGGACCGGCCCGCCGGCTGGTGGAGGCGTTCTGGCCGGGCGCGCTCACCGTGGTGGTGCGCCACGCGCCGAGCCTGGCGTGGGACCTCGGCGATGCCGAGGGCAAGGTCGCGCTGCGCATGCCGCTGCATCCGGTCGCGCTCGAGCTGCTGCGCACGACCGGACCGCTCGCCGTGACCTCGGCGAACGTCTCGGGCTCGCCCGTGCCGGTCTCGGCCCCCGAGGCGCAGGACCAGCTCGGCGACGCCGTCGCGGTCTACCTCGACGCCGGTCCGTCGCAGGTCGGCCTGCCGAGCACCATCGTCGACGCCAGCGGCGAGACGCCCTACCTCCTGCGCCCCGGAGCGATCGAGGTCGACACGCTGCGCGAGGTCTGCCCCGACCTCGTCGTCGACGACGCCTGACCCCTCCCGCCGCTCGCCGTCCGCGAGCAGCGCCGTCCACCCGTTCCCCGAGCGCCTGTCGCCCGCGTCGCGGGCCCGTAGTTCTCCGAACATGATCATGTTTCGAGAACTACGGGACAGGTCAGGGGGCGAGGTCGGCGAGGGTGCGCTCGGCGAGGGCGAGAATGCCGTCGGGCCGCAGATGGGCGCGGACGAGGCCGAGCGCCCACGACCGCTGCTCGTCGCTCCGCGAGCGGTCGAGGGCGTCGGAGGTGAATAGCGCGGCATCCTCGAGGGCCCGTACTCCACGGTGGTGGGCCAACCGTCGCGGGTCGGGGCGCACCGGGCCGTAGCCCTCCTCGAACCAGCGCAGCTGCTCGGGCGACACGGTCGAGAAGCCGGGCAGGCCGCCCACCACCATGAGCTGGTCGCGCTCGGGCCAGGAGAGCACGGCGTCGTCCCAGTCGAGCAGCCAGAGGCGCTCGCCGTCGAGGTCGACGACCAGGTTGCCCCGGTGCGGGTCTCCGTGGCAGAGCACCAGGTCCGTCCCGCCCGCGGTGCCGGTCGCGCGTACGCCGTCCAGCGCCCGGCCGACGCGCGCGCGGGCCGTCACCCAGACCTCGGCGGCCTCGGAGCCGATCCGGTCCACCGCGGCGTCGGCCGCGAGGTCGGCCGCCGCGACGAGGGCGGCGACGTCGGCCCCGCTGTGGTCGTCGCGGGGGAGCGCCGACGGGCGGCCGACGGGCGGCGTCGCGTGGACCGCGGCCAGCAGGCGGCCGAACGCCGCCCACTGCGCGGGAGCAGGCTCCACCTCCAGCGCCGACCGGCCGGCGACCCACGGCACCAGGCTGACCCGCACGCCGTCGACCTCGGTCCAGACGCCGCCCGCCGTCGTCCGCCGGGGGAGCGGCACGCCGGGTGCGGTGATCGCGGCCGCCACCTCGAGACCGGCGGGGCTCCCGCCCGACGCCTCCCGGAGCGCCCACGCCCGGCCGTCGGCCTCGACGGCCCGCCAGGTGCGGGCCCCGGCGTCGGCACCGCCTGCGACGGGTTCGAGGGCGACGAGGTCGACCGGGTACGCCGCGCGCACCACGGCCACGAGCCGCTCGGCCCCGAGCGAGGCGCGTCCCCAGCCGGTCACCGGGGGATCGTGGCACGCGGCGCCCGGTGGGTCCTACGCCGTTCCCGGGGCCCTAGGCTCGCCCCCATGACCGCCGCTACCCCGTGGGGCCCGGACTTCGCCGCTCTCGAGAGCTCCGACCCGCAGATCGCCCGCATCCTGCTCGCCGAGCGCGACCGCCTCAACGACGGCCTGCAGCTCATCGCCAGCGAGAACTTCACCTCTCCCTCGGTGCTCGCCGCGCTCGGTTCGACGCTGTCGAACAAGTACGCCGAGGGCTACCCGGGCAAGCGGTACTACGGCGGCTGCGAGGTCGTCGACGAGGCCGAGAACCTCGGCATCGAGCGGGCGAAGTCGCTGTTCGGGGCCGACCACGCCAACCTGCAGCCGCACAGCGGCGCCAGCGCGAACATCGCGGTCTACGGCGCGTTCCTGCAGCCGGGCGACACCGTGCTCGCCATGAGCCTCCCGCACGGCGGCCACCTCACGCACGGCGCGAAGGTCTCGTTCTCCGGCAAGTGGTTCAACGCCGTCCACTACGGCGTGAGCAAGGAGACCGAGGACATCGACTACGACCAGATGCGCGACCTCGCCCGCGAGCACCGGCCGAAGATGATCATCTGCGGCGGCTCGGCGATCCCGCGCCTCATCGACTTCGCGGCCTTCCGCGAGGTGGCCGACGAGGTCGGCGCGATCCTCATGGTCGACGCCGCCCACTTCATCGGCCTCGTGGCGGGCAAGGCGATCCCGAGCC
>JAKOVT010000166.1 GCA_029781935.1 Actinomycetes bacterium
TACGACGTCGTCGTCGAGATGGACGCCGACGGATCGCACCAGCCCGAGCAGCTGCCGCGGCTGCTCGACGCGCTGCGCGAGGCCGACCTCGTGCTCGGCTCGCGGTGGGTGCCAGGCGGCTCGGTCGTCAACTGGCCCAAGTCGCGCGAGGCGCTCTCGCGCGGCGGCAGCCTCTACACGCGCGTCATGCTCGGCGTCCCGATGAAGGACGCCACCGGCGGCTACCGCGCCTTCCGCGCCAGCACGCTGCGCGACCTGGACCTGTCCGGGATCGAGAGCGCGGGCTACTGCTTCCAGGTCGAGCTCGGATGGCGTGCTGTGAAGGCGGGCATGCGGGTGCGCGAGGTGCCGATCGAGTTCGTCGAGCGCGAGCTCGGCGATTCCAAGATGAGCCAGAAGATCGTGGTCGAGGCCCTGTGGCGCGTCACGGCCTGGGGTGTCGAGGACAAGGCCGCGAAGGCCAAGCGGCTGCTGGCGGGGAAGCGCTCCGGCGCAGGCTGGTGATCGCATGAGCGCGTGGTTCCTGCTGCTGGGGGCGCTCTACGTCGTCCTCGAGTGGTTCGTGGCGTCGTGGCTGGCGTCGCTCATCGGCTGGGGCGGCGTCATCGTCGTCGTCCTGCTGCTCGTGATCACCGGCGTCGCCGTGATGCGTCGCGCAGGATCCGCTGCCTTCCGGTCGCTGCGCCCGGTGCAGGTCGACGGTGTCTCGGTCCAGCAGGGGATGACCCAGCAGGCCGTGGCGCAGGTCGGCCGCGACGTGGGCGACGCCGGCGCCCTGTTCGTCGCCGGTCTGCTCATCGCCGTACCCGGCATCGTCACCAGCGCGGCGGGCCTCGTGCTGCTCGTCCCGCCGGTCCGCACCTGGGCGCGCCGGCTGGTCGCGCGACGCGTGCGGCGCCGAGCCGAGGCCGCCGGCCTCGTCGTCGACGGCCGGGTCACCACCGTGCGGACCACGGTGACCGGCGACGTCGTGCGCGAGGACACCGTGGTCCACGAGGACCTCCGCCCGGACCGCCCGGTGAGGGGCGAGATCCTGCAGGGGGACGTCGTCCGCGACGACGAGGGCCCGGCACCCGGCTGAGGCGGGGGGAGTCCGGGAAAGCCCCGAGCCCGCCGCCACGAGGGCGACGGGCTCGGAAGGGGAAGCGCCGGGCCGGCTGGAGGTCCGGCCGACTGCCTCAGGCGGTCTTGCGCGCGGGGGCGTTTCGCTCGCGGAGCAGCTCGAGGCGCTCCTGGAGGAGGACCTCGAGGTCCTCGATCGAGCGGCGCTCGAGCAGCATGTCCCAGTGGGTGCGCTGGGGCTTGGTCGGCTTGGGCTCGGGCTTCTCGCCGTCGCGGATGACCGCCTCGGCGCCGCAGCGGCACTCCCACACCGCGGGAACCTCGGCCTCGACGGAGAAGATCATGGAGACGGTGTGGCCGTTCGGGCAGTCGTAGTGGATCGTCTGGCGAGGAGCCAGCTCGACGTGGTCGTCGGTCTCGTAGCTCGTCGCGCCGAGCCGGGTGCCGCGGAGGGCGCCGTCGCTCATGATCATGTCCTGCCTGTCGGGTGACCGCCGGAGGGGTGCGGTCGCGTACGGTGCTAACGGTTGAGACGTCCGCGGTGTTCCCGTGGTTCGACGCACGAAAACTCGTCCGATTAACGGAACGCCGGATACCCGCGGCGACGACGCCGCGACGTGGCCCAGGACACACCCGCCACGGTGATCTCGGCACCGGGGGAGCCGCGCCCTGACCCGGGTCACCCGTTCGGCCCAGCGGGCGCTTCGGCCCGGGGGCTCAGATGACGGCGGGCAGCTGGTTCCCGGCCTCGACGATCCCGCGACGCATGTCCACGCGGCTCAGCAGCAGGCCGCCGACGACGAAGAAGACGACGAGCACCACGATGGCGACCCGGTAGGAGCCGGTGACCTGGTGGGCGACGCCGAACGCGAGCGTCCCGAGCCACGACGTGCCGCGTTCCATCGCCTGGTAGAGGGAGAAGTACTCCGCCTCGCGCCCCGAGGGGATGAGCTGGGAGTACAGCGACCGCGAGAGCGCCTGGGTGCCGCCCAGGACGAGCCCGATGAGGGCGGCCAGGACGAGGAAGAGCACGAACTTCCGTTCCGGCAGCAGGTACCCGATCGCGATGACCACCACCCACGCGACCAGGCTCCCGAGAACCACCCGCTTGGCGCCGAAGCGGCCGGCCAGGCGGCCGAGCAGCAGCGCCCCCGCGATCGCGACGACCTGGACGGTGAGGATCGCGATGAACAGGTCCGCCTCCTCGAACTTCAGCTCCTGGTTCCCGTACACCGACGAGGCGTAGATGACGGTCTGGACGCCGTCGTTGAAGAACAGGTAGGCGACGAGGAACAGCAGCGTCATGGGGTAGGCGCGGGCGTGCCGCAGGGTGTGCCACAGCTGGGTGAAGCTGCGGGCGACAGCACCGCCGGTCAGACGCTCCTCGTTCACCGGTGCCCGGTCGCGCAGCCGGAGGAACGGCACGATGGTGAACACGGCCCACCACGCCGCGGCCGACAGCATGCTGATCCGCACGGCGGTGCCCGTGTCGTCCATGAGCTTGAGCATCGCCAGGTTGACCACGAGCAGGATGGCCCCGCCGACGTAGCCGAACGCCCATCCCCGGCTCGACACCCGGTCGCGTTCGTCGGGTGTCGCGATCTCGATGAGGATCGCGTCGTAGATCACCAGGCTCGCGCCGAGGCAGAGCGACGCGGCGATCATCGCCAGTACGCCGAGCTGCCAGTTGCCGTCGCGCACGAAGAACAGCAGCGCGGCGAAGAAGGACCCCAGCCAGGCGAAGCCGGCGAGCAGGCGCTTCTTGTGCGGGCTCCGGTCGGCGAAGGCCCCCACCACCGGGAGCACGAAGGCCGACACGATCGTCGAGACGGTGATCGCGTAGAAGTACAGGCTGCCCGGCGACACGGACAGGCCGAGGACGGAGAGCGGCACGTCGCAGTCGCCCTCGGACGTGCCGCACGCCGCCGTCTTCGCGACGGCCGTGAGGTACGGGCCGGCGAGCACCGTCGCGGTGGTGGTGACGAACGCGGAGTTGGCGAAGTCGTACCAGTACCAGCCCCGTTGCTCCCGCCGCCGCTCGTCGAGCTCCGCGGTCGTCATCGTGTCCGTCATCTGTGCCTCCCGGGCGAATCATGGCGGTCCGGGACGCGTCGCGTGCGGGAGGAGACCAGATCGGCACGCGCGTGTCGGGTGGGGCAGGATGGATCCATGGACCTCCGCGTGCTGCCCGAGCGGCTCTCGGTGTGCCGCCTGCCCGTCGCCGCGCCGTGGCCGGTGCCCGCGCCCGGGACGTCGTTCTACTCCGTGACCCGCACCTCCGACGAGATCTCGGTGGTCTGCACCGACGACGCCGCGCCTGCCGGCGAGCACGTGCGGGTCGAGCCGGACTGGCGCGCGCTCGAGGTCGCGGGCCCGATGGACTTCTCGATGGTCGGCGTGATGTCCGAGCTCACGGCCCCGCTGGCCGACGTCGACGTGAGCGTGTTCGTGCTCTCGACCTACGACACCGACTACGTGCTGGTGCACGCAGCCGCCCTCGAGCGCGCCATCGAGGCGCTGCGTGCTGCGGGCCACGCCGTGCACGCCGGCTGATGCGTCCCGACCTGCACGACGCGCCGCACCCGATCGACGTCGGGCTGCTGGCGGCGTACGTCGCGACCGAGGTGGTGGACGAGCGCGGTTCGGTGTGGTCCGGTGCCGGCGCCGTGCCGCTCGAGCACGACGTCTGGGTCGTGACCGCGGAGAACCCGTTCAGCCAGAAGCAGGACGAGGCGGTGAACGCCGCGGCGATGGCCGGGCTCCGGGCTGAGATCGTCGCGGTGGGGCTCGAGCCGGTGGTGCTGGTGGGCCGTGCGCCGGACCTGTCGTGGTCGGAGGACTGCTTCGGCGTCCGGGACGTCGATCCGGACACGGTGCGCGCCTGGGGTCGCGACCGCGGGCAGCACGCGGTCTTCCTGCTCACGGCGGGGGAGCACCACGTCGTCTCGTGCTGGAGCGGCGAGATCCTCGCCTCGCGACCCCGCGGCGGCTGACCGGCATCGGCATGGCGGCACCCCTCACGGTGCCGCGCGTCGCCGAGAATCCGCGGCGGCGTCCGACGTACGGTGTCGCGAGCATCGACGGGGGAGCAGGCATGGGCAAGCGGGGCGAGGTGCCGCCCGACGACCTCCCGCGGTCGCCGTCGGGGCGGGTACCGCGGTGGGTGGTCGACGAGGCCGCGGGACGGACGGCTCCCGACACGGCGTGGCGCTCCACGGGCCCGGCCGCGGTGGACTGGCACGGCCAGCGCGACGCTTGGACCAGGCCGAAGCGCCGCGTGTCGCGCCGCGTGCTCGCGCTCAGCGGGATCGCCGTCGTCGTGGTCGGTCTGCTCGTGGCGCTGCAGCTGACCGGCCACGGGTCGTCCGGACCGCTCGCCATGACTCCCGGGACCTCGACGTTGGGCCCGCCGCCCGGTGTCGGCGAAACGGCTCGGCCCGCTGAGCTGGCCGACGCGCCGGCTCCTGCGGGGGCGTCGACGTACTACACCTACATCGGGACCCAGGCCGACGGTCGCACGCCGATCACGTGGTCGCCGTGCCGTCCGATCCACTACGTCGTGCGCACCCAGGGCATGCCCCCGGGGGCGCTGCCGCTGCTGCGTTCGGCGATGAGGGAGATCACGAGGTACAGCGGGCTCCGGTTCGTCGACGACGGCACGACCAGCGAGCGGCCCGTCGAGGCCCGGCCGATGTACCAGCCGGCCACCTACGCCGACACGTGGGCGCCGGTGCTCATCGCGTTCGGCACGCCGTCGACCGATGCGGGGGAGGACGAGCCCGACCTGGCCGGGTGGGCCCGTCCGCGCTCCGTGCGTGCGCCCAGCGGCGACGAGGTGTTCGTGACGGGGGAGATCGACGTCGACGCCGCGTGGGCGAAGGCGACGTTGCTCTCCGGCGACACGGCCGAGGTCCGGGCGGTGATGCTCCACGAGCTCGGGCATCTGGTCGGGCTCGACCACACCGACTCCCCGAGCCTGCTCATGAACTCCCAGAACCTGGGCGTGACGGACTTCGCGATCCCCGAGCGGGCCGGGCTCGCCTCGCTGGGTGCTGGTGCCTGCCACCCCGACGTCTGACGTCGGCCGCGCCATCCCCTGCCAGAGGTATCGAACAGATGTTCTGTCGCGTGCACGAGAGCCGGACGTCGTGCGACGCTGACGGCGGCCGGCCCGAGGGCCGCGGCCGGGCCCTGACGGCGGTGCTGGCCGGCCCGCAGCGGCCCAGGCGCTCCGAGGTGGCGGGTCGACGCGCAGGTGCTGCGGGAGGCGGCGCGCAGGTGCGCGGCGGACGGCGGACCGGCGGACCCGTCGTCACGGCCGACCACGGCGACGTGCCGGCCGGCGCGCGCGGGCACGGGTGGGCCGAGCCGCTGCGGGTGGGCCGAGCGGCTGCGGGTGGACGAGGTGCTGGCCGTGCTGGCGACGGGCCTGAGCGGCACCTTCCGAGCAGGACCGGATACCTCCGATAACGTTCATTATGTCAAGTTAGGCTCGCGAGCTCCGTCTCGTGCCGCCACGCGGCGAACGGGAGCGGCTCCCCCTGCGCCGTGGCGCGGGCGCCCCGGGCCGGGAACCAGGCGAGCTCGCGACCGCCGTCCCGGGCCGCCGAGCGAGCCAGCACGCCGCGCAGTCCCTCCGCACGCACGGCGCGAGCGGCCCGGCGGCAGTCGCGCCACGGCACCGGGCCCGACCGGGCTCGCCTCGGGTACGTCCGCGGCAGCCCCAACGCCACGAGCCCCGTGTCGGTCGTGGCGTCGGCCACCCGCTGCCGGCTCGGCAGGACGGCGACCACCAGAACGTAGGGAGCGTCGTCGCGCAGGTCCTCGGGGTCGATCGCGGTGCCCTCGAGCATCCGTGCGATCTGCGCCCGCGCCGTGGCGAGGTCGGCGTTGAGGTAGAGGGTGGGGCCGTCACCGGCTGCGTTCCAGCGGCCACCCGCCCGGTCTGCGTACGACGCGTCGAGGGGGTCCTCCCACGCGGCGTCCGCGACGCGCAGCCAGCGGTGCCCGTCCTCCAGCGTGAGCCGGTGCGCCGCGCGAGGGGTCACGGCTGGACCCGGCGCAGGTCCAGCATGTGCGCCGCTCCCCTGCGCACGTCGGCGTACCGGTGCGCCTCGGCCAGGTCGAGCAGCGAGGCTCCCCCGAGCAGGTCCGCGGGACGGCGCACCACGGCAGGGATCCGCTCCGGTCGCACGTAGCGCAGCAGCACGTCCGTCGCGGCATCGAGGTCGGCGAGCGCCACCAGTCGGTCGTCCGGAACCCCCTGCAGCCGCCACTTCGCGATCGCCTGCCGGCTGACGCCGAAGATGCGCCCCGCTCCGGCGGCCGACAGCGCCCACGTGCCGAGCAGGCGCTCGAGCGGGTCGTCGCGGACCTGGTCCTGCAACGCGGCGAGGAAGGCTCGCGTCCAGGCGTCGTCGCCCAGCCCGGAGACCTCGCGCGCGGCGCTGCGGGGGTCCAGTCGTCGCAGGGCAGCCACGGAGCGGGTCATGTCACCAGTGTGCGCCTCGATCCCGTCCTGGTGCAACCATGTGTCAACCGCAACTGCGCGACAACCGCAACCGGACGACAACCGCAACCGGACGACAACCGCCACCGCACGACGACGTCGGCGAGGCACCCCGGTCGTCAGCACGCGCCGAACCGGCTAGGTCCTGCGTCCGACCCTGGTCCAGCGAGACCGCGCGTGGCGGGAACGGTGCTGCCCCGGCGCCACGGGGCCGCAGCGCGAGGTCACGACGTGATGAGGATCCCGAGGCACATCTCGTCGGTGGTGCCCTCTCCCCAGACGACGTACCGGTCGGGGGTCCCCTGCAGCTCGGGGAGGAGCGTGCGCAGCCCGGCGTCGTGCGTGCACGTGACCGTGAGCGTGTCGCCTGCCCGCAGCTCCAGCGGTGATGCGAGCGGTCGGGCCGACTGGTTGTCGAAGTCCCACACCGGGATCGACAGGATCGTGCGCTCCCGCGGCGTCCCCTTGTTGGCGACGATCGTGATCGAGCGGCCGAGCAGATGCATGTGCCCAGCCGCGGCCCGAACGGTGACCGGCTCGCGCACCCGCCGGGTGCACGACTGCGTGGGCCCGGCCTTCGGGTGGGCGAAGTCTCCCCCGCACAGCAGCTGCAGCCCGGCGACCGTCCGCATCGAGTCGGGGCCGAACCGGCCGCCCACGTCGGCCACCGCCACGCTGCGGCTGCACAGCGAGCCGGACGCACCGGCGGGGCAGGGCAGCTCGACCGGCGCCGGGAGCAGCATCGTCGAGAGGGGGGAGAGCCGCTTCTTCGTCATGCGCAGCCGGATGTGGGTGCTGTCGGCGGTGTCCGCACCCTGCGCGTGCCGCAGGTTGTAGTGCATCTGCACCACGATGAGGCTGCCCGCCGCCAGGGGTACGCCGAAGCCGGTCGGGAAGACGTTCTCCTTGCCCCCCGGCGCCCAGCCCGCCAGCCACGGCGCGGCGTCGAGGCTGTCGAGCGGGTTGGTGGAGGTCGCCGGGAGCCCGGGGCCGCCGAAGCACTGCCACCCCGGACGCGGGTCGGCGGCGTCCTTCGCACGTGCCGCGGCGGCCTGCGCGGGCGCGACCCGGAACAGGATCGAGTGGTGCACGACGTGCGGGTTGCCGGGCAGGAAGGCGACCCCGGTGATGAACGAGTCGGCCACCAGCCGTGGGTCGACGACGAAGCAGCGGTAGTCGTCGGTCGCGCCCTGCGGCGCCTCCGGGAGGTAGACGCCGCCCGGCAGGTCCTCGGCCATCCCGAGCGTGAGCCAGGACTCCCCGGCGCGCAGCGTCCCCGTCGGCGGGGGCACCGGAGCGGCCGTGGGCGGGGACGCCGGCGCGGTCGTGCCCGCCGGGCCCGCACCGCTCCGGGTCGGCGAGCCGCTCGCGGGTGCGCCGGACGAGGCGACGGTGGGGCCGGCGGTCGGCGCGGCGCAACCTGCGCACAGCAGCAGCGCCGCGATCACGGCCCCCGTTCGTCCCATCCGGCGAGGATACGTCGCGCGGCGGCCCGTCTCGGCGTCCTGCGTCCTGCCGGTCCCCCGGATCTGCTCGTCGGAGCACGGAGCACGAGCACGGAGCACGGAGCACCGAGCGCCGCCCCTGCGCCCGCCCCGGGCCAGGGCGCACACTGGACCCATGAGCGGTGACGACGAGATCGAGCGCCTCCTGCGCGAGGTGGACGCGATGAGCAGCGGTACGTCGAAGGCGCCGGCGCCGCGCGCGCCCGAGTCGGCTGCGAGCACGCGCGGCGAGGGCCTCTCCCCCGTGACGACGGGACTGGTCGCGGGAGCGGTGTGCGGCGTCGGTGTCGGCGCGCTGACCTTCGTCTTCCAGTGGTTGCCGTTCATCGACAACCCGCTGAGCAGCGCGGGCGGCGCATTCGTCGGAGCGTTCCTCACCGGCACCGTCCTCGGCTGGCGCCGTCGGCGGTGACGCCTCAGACGTTCCAGGCCCGCAGCACCCGGCTGTCGCGCTCGTAGCCGAGCACGCCCGCGCCGGCCGGCTGCAGCACGAAGGAGACGCCTCGCGCCGCGGGCAGCTCGAGCCACGTGGCCGCGAGGATGCGCAGCAGATGAGCGTGCGCGAACAGTGCGACGTCGCGGCCGTCGTCGACGAGGGGCAGCGCCCTGTCGATCACGCGTCCTGCGCGTACGGCGACGTCGTCGGCGGTCTCGCCCAGCCCCGATGCCGCGGACCACACCGTCCAGCCGGGATCGCCGAGGTCGGAACGGATGTCGTCGGTGGTGCGCCCCTCGTACGCCCCGTAGTCCCACTCGAGGAGGTCGTCGTCGAGCTCGGGCTCGAGCCCGGCGAGCTCCGCGGTGCGCCGAGCGCGCTGCAGCGGGCTCGACAGCACCAGCGCGAGGTCCCACGGCGCGATGCGCGGTCGCAGCGCCAGAGCCTGCTCCTCGCCGTGCGCGGTCAGCGGGACGTCGGTGCGCCCGGTGTGCTGCAGCGACCGGCTCCACGCCGTCTCGCCGTGCCGCACGACGAGGATCCGGCCGCGGGTCAGCTTCATGTCGTCGTCCTTCCACCGGGGGCACGGGCGATCGCGAGGAGGGACTGGCCGAACGGCGCGCGGATCCGCTGCTCGACCGCGCGCGCCACCGGGACGACCGCGTTGTCCCACACCGTGAGCAGCGGCCCCTCCCCCGGGGTCATCCGCAGCAACGTCATGCCGATCGTCCACGCTGCGAGGCCGGGCATGTTCACGTAACGGATGTCGATGGGGTCGAGACCGGCGGCGACGACCGTCCGGGTCAGGCTCGACCGCGTGTAGCGCCGCACATGGCCGACGGTGCGGTCGAAGTCGCTCATGGCGAACGGGAACGCGGGGACGAACAGCACGACCGCCGCCCCAGGTCGCAGGAACCGGCGGCCCCCGCGCAGGGCACCGACGTCGTCGGGGATGTGCTCCAGGACGTTGAACGCGACCAGCGCCGAGTGCGGGGGCAGGTCGTGGGGCACCGGGTCGTGGACGACGTCGAGCTCGCGGACGTCGACGCGCGGGTCGTCGGCGAAGCGCGCTCGCAGACCCGCGAGGCGCACCGGCTCGAGGTCGGACACCGTGATGGACGGAACGCCGTCGTCGAGCCAGGTCTGGGCGTAGTCGCCGAGACCGCTGCCGATCTCGAGCGGGTGGTCGCCGAGGTGGGGCCGGGCCAGGTCGGTCAGCCAGCGGTGGTAGCGCACTGCCGAGGCGACCTCCTCGAGGGTCGTCGACTGCAGCGCGGCGTCCCCGAGGACGCGGCGCTCCCCTCCGTCCGGCATGGCCGGAGGCTATCGGTCGCCGCGCCGCGCCGGACGGATGGCGCCTCCTGGTGGGGTAGCGTCCGAGACGTCCTCGACTCGGGGCGGGGTGGCCGGGAGGGTGCGACGTCATGGACGACCGCTGCGAGGTCAGCGTGGTGATCCCCTGCTTGGACGAGTCGGAGACCGTCGCGACCGTCGTCGGCAGGGCGTTCGAGTCGCTCGGTCGTCTCGATCCCGGTGGCGAGGTCGTCGTCGCCGACAACGGGTCGACCGACGGCTCGCGCGAGCTGGCCGTCGCGGCCGGGGCGCGCGTGGTCGAGGTGCCGATGCGCGGTTACGGCGCCGCACTGATGGGCGGCATCCAGGCGGCCCGCGGCCGCTACGTGATCATGGGCGATGCCGACGACTCGTACGCTCTCGAGGCCCTCGATCCCTTCGTGGACGAGCTGCGCCGGGGGACGCAGCTGGTGATGGGCAACAGGTTCGAGGGAGGTATCGAGCCGGGTGCCATGCCGTGGCTGCACCGCTACGTGGGCAACCCGATCCTCTCGTTCCTCGGCCGGCTCTTCTTCCGCAACGACATCGGCGACTTCCACTGCGGACTGCGCGGGTTCGACCGGGACGCGGTCCTCGCGCTCGACCTGCGCACGACCGGGATGGAGTTCGCCAGCGAGCTCGTGGTGAAGGCGTCGCTGTTCGGCCTCTCGATCGGCGAGGTGCCCACCATCCTGCGCCGCGACGGCCGTTCGCACCCGCCGCACCTGCGCACCTGGCGCGACGGCTGGCGCCACCTGCGCTTCCTGCTCGCGTTCTCGCCGCGCTGGCTGTTCCTGTACCCCGGCGCGATCCTGTTCGTGCTCGGCCTGGTCGCGAGCCTCTGGCTGCTGCCCGAACCGCGCGCGGTGGGGCACAGCGTCCTCGACCTGCAGGCGCTGGTGTTCACCACCTTGGCGATGCTGGCGGGGGCGCAGGCGCTCTGGTTCGCCGTGCTCGCGAAGTCGGTCGCGATCTCGGAGGGGCTGCTGCCCGAGGACAGCCGGTTCCGTCGGTTCCTCGAGATCGCGTCGCTGGAGCGGGTCGTCGCCGTCGGCGGC
>JAKOVT010000192.1 GCA_029781935.1 Actinomycetes bacterium
GCCGTCTGCACGCCGTAGGCGCCGCGACCGAAGTAGATGGTGTTGAGGTAGTCGCCGAGGATCTCGTCCTTGGACACGTTCGTGTCGAGCTTCACCGCGAGCACGAGCTCCTGCAGCTTGCGCGTGAGGGTGCGCTCCTGGGAGAGGAACGCGTTCTTCGCGTACTGCTGGGTGATGGTCGAGCCGCCCTGCAGGTCGCCGCCCTGCAGGTTGTTGACGATCGCACGGCCGATACCGCTGGGCGAGAAGCCGCCCTCGTTGTAGAACTCGCGGTCCTCGGCGGCGAGCACCGCCTTCTGCACCTGGTCGGGCACCTGCGACAGCGGGACGCTGATGCGGTTCGACGAGCCGAGGCGGCCGAGCTCGGTGCGGCCGTTGTTCCAGTAGACGATCGTGGTCTGCGCCGTCGCGACGTCGTTGGGCTGCGGAACCGTCGTCGTCACGACGAGGAAGGCGAAGGCACCGATGCCGCCGACGACCAGCAGACCGGCGATCGACAGCAGCTGGCGCCACGACGGCAGCCAGTGCCGGACGCCGGTACGGCCCCGACGGGGGTAGTCGATCCTCAACGTGCTCGTCCTCTGGTCGGCCTCGGGGAAGGCTCTGCGATCTGGCGCGGTCGGCCGGGAGACGGTCCCGTCCGAGGTGTGCGACGTACGACGACGGTCCCAGGTTTCGCTGCGAACCTGTGAATCCGCCTCGTGTGGTGCGTCTCTCCCCTGCCCCCGATGGGAGCGGATCAACCGCGCGACCCGCTGTGACACCCGTCTCGGGGGGCGCCGGCGGGAACCGACGCCCGCGCGGGTGCCGCCCCAGCGGAGTCCGACGTAACCTCGTCGGATGGCCGCCCCGCGCTCGCAGAGCCACCGCGCCACCCGGATCCGGGGTGCGCGGCCGGCCGAGCCCGCGCGGGTCGAGCTGCCCGAGCCCGAGGACGTCGCCGACCCGGCGCGGCCGCGCGCGGTCGTCGATCACGGGCTCGAGCGGCGCGCCGTCCTCGAGCGGATCGGGCGCGGCGACGCCTTCGCCCGCGAGGAGCACTGCGACGCCGATCCCTACCTGCTGCGCGCGGCGCGCCACCACGGTGAGGCCACCGAGCGGCCGTGCCCGCTCTGCCGCGACGAGCTCGTCCACGTGACCTACGTCTTCGGCGACGAGCTCGGACCGTTCTCGGGCCGGGTGAAGTCCTCGCACGAGCTGCCGGTGATGGCCTACGAGCACGGGCACTTCCGCGTGTACGTCGTCGAGGTGTGCACCGGGTGCGGCTGGAACCACCTCACGATGTCGTACGTGCTCGGCGATGGTGTGCCTCGGCGACCGCTGCGCAAGCCGGCCGATCTGCTGGAGTGATGCCGGCTCGGGCTGGTCGGGCGCTCTGGTCGTGAAGGGCTTCGGGGCGTTCAGTTCGCGGGTTCTGTGACCGGCTCTCGTTGTTCGCCGACCCCGGCGCCCTCACGGTCTCGTGCGTGGTCGTGGCTGTGTTCATGCCGGCTCCAAGCTCGTCGCTGCGCTCCTCGCGTCGCCGGACCCCGCCCCTCGCGACTGCGTCGCGAATCGGTCAGGCCCACTCGTCGCTCGAGGTGCTGCCACATCGTGGGTCGGGCCTGACCGATGGGGGCGGGGTACTTCCCGCTCGTGCTTGATCCGGCGCTCTGGTCTTGAGCGGTCGTGCGCTGGGTTGGGTGGGTTTGTCGGCTCGGGCGTCACGCGGTCGGGAGGCCCGTGTGATCGCGCTCACAGGTGTTCATCGCGGGTTCGGCGTGCGGCAACTTGCTCCGGGGGCTGGCGTCGCCTAGGGTTCGTCTCGCTATATCGGTTCGATACATCTGGTGCACGTATCACCGGAACGTATCGACCGCACGCATCGAGGCGAGGGAGGGACCGGTGGCCGCGCGCAGCGCTCGTCGCACCAGTGTCCTCGAGCTCGCCGTCCTCGGGCTCCTGCACGAGGCGCCGATGCACGGCTACGAGCTGCGCAAGCGGCTCTCGGGCGTGCTGGGCACCTTCCACGCGATCTCCTACGGCTCGCTCTACCCCTGCCTCAAGGACCTCGTGGCGCGCGGCTGGATCATCGAGGACACCACCACCACGGACGCCGTGCCTGCGCTCGGGAAGCGCGCCCGGATCGTCTACACCCTCACGGCCGAGGGCAAGGAGGCGTTCCGGGCGCTCATCGCCGACGCCGGCCCCGACACGTGGGAGGACGACCGGTTCGGCGTCCGTCTCGCCTTCTTCGGCCGGACCGAGGCGTCGGTCCGGCTGCGCATCCTCGAGGGGCGCCGCTCGCGCCTCGAGGAGCGGCTCGACGCGCTGCGCTCGTCGCTGTCGCGCACACGCGAGCGTCTCGACACCTACACCCTCGAGCTGCAGCAGCACGGACTCGAGAGCGTCGAGCGCGAGGTCCGATGGCTCGACGAGCTGATCGCGAGCGAGCGCGAGCAGCCCACCACGTCCACGAAGAAGTCCGGTGCCCCGTCGGGGTCGCCGGTGTCCACACAGCCCGGGGCCGGGAACCACCCGTCCGCCCACGGTGTTTGAGAGAGGAATCCCGATGGGTTCGGTACGAGTAGCCATCGTCGGCGTCGGCAACTGCGCCTCGTCGCTCGTTCAGGGCATCGAGTACTACAAGGACGCCGACCCGGCGTCGAAGGTCCCCGGCCTGATGCACGTCCAGTTCGGCCCCTACCACGTCTCCGACGTGGAGTTCGTCGCCGCGTTCGACGTCGACGCCAAGAAGGTCGGCCAGGACCTCGCGCACGCGATCCTCGCGAGCGAGAACAACACCATCAAGATCTGCGACGTGCCGCCCACCGGCGTCATGGTGCAGCGCGGCCACACGCTCGACGGCCTCGGCAAGTACTACCGCGAGATGGTCACCGAGTCCGACGACGCGCCCGTCGACGTCGTCGCCGCTCTGCGCGAGGCGCAGGCCGACGTCCTGGTGTGCTACCTCCCGGTCGGGTCCGAGGAGGCCGCGAAGTTCTACGCGCAGTGCGCGATCGACGCGGGCGTCGCCTTCGTCAACGCGCTGCCCGTGTTCATCGCCGGCACCCCCGAGTGGGCGAAGAAGTTCGAGGACGCCGGGGTGCCGATCGTCGGCGACGACATCAAGTCGCAGGTCGGCGCGACCATCACGCACCGCGTGCTCGCGAAGCTGTTCGAGGACCGCGGCGTCACCGTCGACCGGACCTACCAGCTCAACGTCGGCGGCAACATGGACTTCATGAACATGCTCGAGCGCGAGCGCCTGGAGTCCAAGAAGATCTCCAAGACCCAGTCGGTCACCTCGCAGCTGCGCGACGAGATCGCGCCGCGCAACGTGCACATCGGCCCGTCGGACTACGTGGCGTGGCTCGACGACCGCAAGTGGGCGTTCGTCCGCCTCGAGGGCCGCAACTTCGGCGACGTCCCGCTCTCGCTCGAGTACAAGCTCGAGGTGTGGGACTCCCCGAACTCGGCCGGCATCATCATCGACGCGATCCGCGCGGCGAAGATCGCCAAGGACCGCGGCATCGGCGGCCCCATCCTGTCGGCGTCGTCCTACTTCATGAAGAGCCCGCCGGTGCAGTACACCGACGAGCAGGCCAAGCAGGCCGTCGAGGCGTTCATCGCAGGCGAGGTCGAGCGCTGAGCTCGCGTCGGTAGGGGTCGAGCGCAGCGAGACACCTGCCGACGCGAGGACAGCCGAGACCTGCCGCATCAGC
>JAKOVT010000170.1 GCA_029781935.1 Actinomycetes bacterium
GCCGATCGTCAGGGCTGTCGCCCCGGCGACGCTCTTGAGGGCGACCGCCGCGGTGTACGCCTGGCCCATGCTCACGCGCTGCGCGATGTCGTACGCCAGGCCGGCGCCCGGGAGCGCGGAGATGTCGCACTCGCCGGCGAAGTAGCCGCCGAGGCCGGCGTTGTCGACCACCCGCCGCAGGTCCAGCGCACCCGGGCCGACGTGCATCCCCGGATCGGTCGTCCAGACCGACAGGTCGGTCTCCATCGACCCGTTCGCTGCCCAGTTGCGGTCCGCGGTGAAGCGGTTGTCGTGGTTCTGGAGCGTGAAGGTCGCCTGGCCTTTCGCGTCCGCGCTCTGGTCCGTCGAGCGGCCGCGGGTGACGTCCATCGCCCCGGTGGTCTGGAGGGTCACCTCGGCGTTCGTCTCGGCGAACGGGTCGCGCGCGAGGCTCGCGAGGTAGGCGATGTCGCGCCCGGTCACCCGGGCGTTCTGCCAGATGAGGATGCTCGCGAGGTCGCCGGTCCAGAAGCCGGTCGTCGCGCTTGCTGCGCCGATCCTGGCCGCCGCGGCGCCGCCGGAGGTCGCCCGGACCGTCGTGGCGCCCGACACGTCGGCGCCGTCGATGTACAGGCGTGCCGTCGTCCCGTCGTACGTCGCCGCGACCGACTGCGCGCGGCCGATCGTCAGCGTGGATGTGGAGGTGCAGATGTCGCCGAGGCCGACGGCGGCGAGCACCAGGGCACCCGACGAGTCGACGCGGAGCGAGAGGCCGTTAGCCGCCCCGCAGTAGATGTAGCCGTCGTTGAAGACCGCCGGGCGCACGAGGGCGAAGATCGTGCCCTGGGCTACCGAGCCGGACCCGGAGCTCAGCACGAACCCGGTGCCGAGGAACTGCGCCGAGGTCGCGTCGTCGCGCGCGTTGAGGGGCGGGCGGCCGAACGTGACCCGCGTCGGGGTCCAGACCGGTGCGAGGGGACCGATGTCGTCGCAGGACGTCGCGCCCTCGACGTCCGCGAGGGCGACCCCGAAGGTGAGGGGCGCCGTGAGGATGCCGTCCCCGCCCCCGGCGGGGGTGAGGATCCCCGTCGTGCTCGTCGCCCACGAGAGGAAGTCCGGGGCGTCGACGAGGCCCGCCCAGTCGACGAAGGTCCGCAGCGTGGGGAAGCGGACCGGCCCGGGCGGGGCGACCGTGACCGGTGGGGGCTCGACCACCGGGTTGTACACGGCGCCGACAGCGGCCCAGGTGTCCGAGGCGAAGGTCGCCGACCCCGAGAAGCCCGTCACGTTGACGGCTCCGGCGATGGCGTGATGCAGGCTCGAGGATACGTTGGCCGCGTCGCCGCGCCAGTCGTCCATGACGCTCGCGGTCGACGGCGAACCCGAGGCAGGTCCCGTGGCGTGCGTCGTGGCGATGTTGTTGGTGAACATGATCCCGACCGCCAGCCCGCTGGCCGGGATCGTCACCCCGTTGGTCCAGTTGCCCGATGTCTGCGCGACGGCCGAGCCTGACGCGCCGCCCGAGGCGGAGAGCGTCCCGACTCCGGCGAACTCGGCCGCCGAGAGCCCGCGGTAGATCGCCGAGGGATGCGTGACCGTGATGCTCGTGAGCGTCCCAGCGACCGTCACCGGGGCGCTGAAGAGGTGCGCGTTGTACGTGCCCGCGACACCGCCCGACGCGTCGAGCGTGTAGACGTTGCCGAGGTTGTCCACGCACGACGGGGTTCCCGCGGTTCCGAGCCAGTCGACGCCGACGACGATGCGGTCGCCCGCCGTGACGGCCTTCGACAGCGACAGGACGGTCGTGGTCGAGGCCGACCCGTACGCGATGGACCCGAGGTGCTGGACGAACGCGACGGCCATCAGAAGGTCGTGCCCTGCTGGGCGAGCGATCTCTTGATCGACGGCAGCAGGGCAGTGGCGAGCTGCTGCGCGGCGACCCCGTACGGGTCGAAGACCGCGGGGCCGGTGACGGTGACGTTGAGGCTCGCCCCACCGGCGCCGCCGCCGAGCGCACCGCCGACGAGCTGGTTCGGGATGACCTTGCCGGTGACCCTCGGCACGAAGAGCTCGGGGCCACGCTCGCCGACGATGTAGGCCGATCCGGCCGCGGCGTACCCGCCGGTCGCGTGGCCGGCGACGATGTCCCCGATGCCGCCGAGGACGTCGGCGACCGGGTTGTTCTGGACGAAGCCCCAGACGTCCTGGAGCACCTTCCAGAACCCGGCGATCGCGTCCCACGCGAGCCCGAACCCGGCGGCGATCGCGTCGATGACACCGCGGAAGGTCGCCATGACCGTCTCGTTGCCCGCGACCCCGGCGAAGATGTCGCCGAGCCACTTCGCCACGTCGGTCGCGAAGCCGACGAGCGACTGCATCCCGGTCCAGATGCCCTTCACGACCGCCTCGAGGGTGGACATGAC
>JAKOVT010000171.1 GCA_029781935.1 Actinomycetes bacterium
GCTCGACCCGAGGTCGCCCGACGCGACGTCGATGATCCGGTACGGCACCTCGAGCGAGTCGAAGAACTGCCGCTCCCAGCCGAGCAGCCGCTCGTGCTCCGCGGCGGCGTCGTCCGGGTGCGCGTAGGAGAACATCTCGACCTTGTCGAACCAGTGCACGCGGAAGATGCCGCGGGTGTCGCGACCGCCGGACCCGGCCTCTCGGCGGTAGCACGGCGAGTAGCCGACGTACCGGCGCGGGAGCGAGGCAGCGTCGAGGATCTCGTCGGAGTGGTACGCCGCGAGCGGCACCTCGGCGGTGCCCACGAGGTACATGTCGTCCTGCTCGAGGCGGTAGACGTTCTCCGCCGCCTGCCCGAGGAAGCCGGTGCCCTCCATCGCCGCGGGCTTCACCAGAGCGGGCGGGATGACGGGCGTGAAGCCGTTGCCGGTCGCCAGCGCGATCGCGTGGTTGACGAGCGCGAGCTCGAGCAGCGCACCGACACCGGTGAGGTAGTAGAAGCGCGAGCCGCTCACCTTCGCGCCGCGCTCGATGTCGATCGCGCCGAGGATCTCGCCGAGCTCCACGTGGTCGCGGACCGCGATGCCCTCGGCCGCGAAGTCGCGGCGTACGCCGACCTCCGCGACGACGGTGAAGTCGTCCTCGCCGCCGACGGGCGCGGCGGTGTCGACGAGGTTCGACAGCTCGGCGACGAGCGCCTGGGTCTCGGAGTCGGCGGCGTCGCGCGCGGCCTCGGCGGCCTTGACGCGCTCGGCGAGGCCGGCGGCCTCGGCCATGAGGGTGTCGAGCTCGGCCTGGACGTCGGGCCGCTCGTCGTCGGACGCCTTCTTGAGGCGTCCCTGCAGCGGCCCGATGCGCTTGCCGAGCTCCTTCTGCTCGTTGCGCAGGGCGCCGAACGACACCTCCGCCGAGCGTCGGGCCTCGTCGGCCGCGACGAGGCGGTCGACGATCGTCTCGTCCTCGCCACGGGCGCGCTGCGACGCGCGCACTCGGTCGGGGTCCTCGCGCACAACCTTGAGATCGATCACGGCTGCGAGCCTAGTCCGCGCCGCCACCGCGATTCCGCCGGTGCACCGACCGTCGCTCGTTACTGCCGCGGTGATCGGAACCAGCGCGGGATCCGGGTGCTCGCGCGGCTACGACGCAGGAAGGATGGTCAGAGGTAGAGCCCGCCGCTGCGCTCCTGCTGCGGGTCGCCCTGCGGTGCGCCGGGACCGCCGCCGGGGCCGAGGGCGCGGCGGCGCATCTGCTCGAGCTGGGCCTGCGCGGCCATCTGCTGGGCGAACAGCGCGGTCTGGATGCCGTGGAAGAGGCCCTCGAGCCATCCGACGAGCTGGGCCTGCGCGATGCGCAGCTCGGCCTCGGTGGGCACGCGGTCGTCGGTGAACGGGAGCGAGAGCCGCTCGAGCTCCTCGACGAGCTCGGGAGCCAGGCCGTCCTCGAGCTCGGCGATCGAGCGGCGGTGGATGTCGCGCAGACGGGTCCGCGACTCCTCGTCGAGCGGTGCGCTGCGCACCTCCTCGAGCAGCTGCTTGATCATGCTGCCGATGCGCATCACCTTGGCCGGCTGCTCCACGAGATCGGCGACCGAGGCCTCGCGCGGCTCCTCCGGTTCCTCGCCGGGCGAGGGCAGGTAGCCCATCGGCTGCCCGTCCGGGCCCACCACGACGATGCGGCCCTCGTCGCCGCCGGCCTCGTGCTGCTGCTCGGTCATGCCGCCATCCCACCACAGCCCCCCGGCGCACGCACGGGTCGGCCGAGGCGTTACGGCGTACGCGATTACCTGCCGTTCACCTCGGCGTGATGCAATACGCGGGCACGTCGCACCAGGGGGTACGACGGCTGGCGGCATCACCGTGAGGGGTGAGAGCACCGGACCCGCGGGGGCACCGGGCTGCGCGAACGTCGTAAGGAGACGTCACGTGGACTACAACTGGTTGTTCCCGGGTGCGGAGGCCCGCCCCGTCGGTGGCAAGGGCTGGGGCTCGTTCGCCGTCGAGCCGATCCCGGCGGGCACCGTCGTCGCCGGTTTCGGCGGCTGGTGCGTCACCTACGAGACGCTCTCGACGTTCAACCACGACCGTCAAGGTCGTTCCATCCAGATCGCCGAGGACCTCTACCTCGTGTCGGGCGACACTCCCGAGCCTGGCGACATGCTCAACCACTCGTGCGAGCCGTCGTGCGGCCTCGTCGGCGCCAACGTCCTCGTCGCGATGCGCGACATCGCGGTCGGCGAGGAGCTCACGTTCGACTACGCGACCTGCGACTCGAGCGACTACGACGAGTTCGAGTGCCTCTGCGGCGAGCCGACCTGCCGCGGCGTCGTCACCGGGCTGGACTGGACCAAGCCCGAGCTGCAGGAGAAGTACGCCGGGTGGTTCTCGCCCTACCTCGCCCGCCGCATCGCCGCCCTCCCCTCCCGCTGACCTTCTCCGCCCCCTCAGCCCGGCGTGATCTTGGTCGAACGTGGGGTTCCCGCCCCGGATCCACCTGGGTACCCCGCGTTCGACCAAGATCACGCGGCTGCTCGCGGTGGGGAAACGCGCGCGACAGGGGTGGGGGTCGCGAGGATCCTCGAGGGGGTGAACCTGTCCACCCGACCCCTTCGGTACGTCGACGGCGGTGTCCATCCCGACGACCTCACCGAGGCGACGCGCCTGATCCTCGAGTGCGAGGCGGCCGTCGTGCCCGAGCCCGACACGACCGCCGACGACGTGGCGCACATGCTGTCGGTGTCGTCCGTGGACCGCGAGCGCACCGTGCTCGTCCTCGACGACGACGGCGCGGCCGTCGGCCTCCTGCGGGTGGAGAGGGACCCGTTCGAGGGCGTGACCGGCCTCGAGGTCGTCACGCTGCCCTGGCCGGGGAGCCGCGAGCTGCGCGCCGAGGTGCTGCAGCTCGGTCTCGCGGCGGCGCGCGAGCACCGTGCCTCGGCCGAGTCGTCGACGTGGAAGGCGCGCGCCGGCATCGTCGTCGACGACACGGTGTTCGGCGAGCTGCTGGTCGAGGCGGGCATGGCACCCGCACGGCGGTTCTACCGCATGTCCATCGACGCGACGTCGGCCGCGATCCCGGACGAGATGCCCGCCCTCCCCGACGGCGTGGAGATCGTCGTGCGCGACGACGAGGAGACCCGCCGCGCGATCTACGAGCTCGACCGCGAGTCGTTCCGCGAGCACTGGGGCTGGGCCGACTACCCCTACGCCGAGTGGATCGAGCACATGACGGCCTCGCCGTCGTTCGACCCCTCCGACTGGTGGCTGCTCACGGTCGACGGCGTACCCGCCGGCATCTGCCTGCTCAGCGAGAGCCGTGCCGAGCTCGGCGAGGGCTACATCGGCGTCCTCGGCGTCCTCAAGGACTTCCGGGGCCGTGGGCTCGCGCAGCTGCTGCTGCGCCGGGCGTTCGTGCACTACCGCGACCGGGGTCGGTCGGCGATCGCGCTCGGAGTCGATGCCACCAACACCACCGGCGCGGTCGCGCTCTACGAGAAGGTCGGGATGCGCCCCGCCCTCGTCTTCGAGGTCTACGAGCACGACCTCGCGTAGCGCCGTCAATCAACCCGGGCGACACCGTCGCCGCCGCGGGAGCATGCTCCCCGCATGAGCGAGCTCACCGTCCGACCGCTGCGACGCGACGCCGCCGACCAGGTCGTCGCCGACGACATCGACGCCCTGCTCGGCGTCTTCACCGCCTTCGAGACCGACCGGCTCGGCGCTCCGGGTACGACGCGCGCGGAGACGCTGGCGCGAATGCAGATGCCACGGCTCTCGCGCGAGGAGACCGGGCTGCTGATCGACGCGTCGGACGACGTGGTCGGTGCGGTCGTCGTCGCGACGAACCCCGACGGCAAGGACGTGTACGCCGATCCCGCGGTGCGCCCCGGTGCCGACGAGCGCCGGCTGCTCGAGGCGTGCCTCGACCACGCCGTCGCCGGCGCTCGGCGCATCGCCATCGCGGACGGTCGCGACGGCTGGACGCTGCGCACCGGCCACGCGGGCGGCGACGACCTCGCGGCGGAGGTGCTCGCCTCGCGCGGGCTGACGGAGGTGCGCCGGTTCTACCGGATGCGGATCCCAGCGGACTCCCCCGCGATCCCGGCCGAGCCACCGCCGCTGCCCGAGGGCGTCGAGCTCGTCGTCCGCGACGACGAGGAGACACGCCGCGCGATCTGGCTCGTCGACGACGAGTCGTTCCTCGATCACTGGAACTACCACCCGATCTCCTACGAGGACTGGTGGGACGACATGTCGGCCGGTCCCACGCGCGACGCCGACGGCTGGTGGCTGCTGCGGGTCGACGGCGAACCGGCCGCGATGATGGTGATGGACGAGAGTCAGGCGGAGAACGGCGACGGCTATGTCGGTGTCCTCGCCGTACGCCGTCCCTGGCGCGGGCGCGGCCTGGCCACGTGGCTGCTGCAGAGCGCCTTCGTCCGCGAACGCGGCCGCGGGCGAGCGGGAATCCAGCTGTCCGTGGACGCCGACAACCTCACCGGTGCGGTTCGGCTCTACGAGTCGGTCGGCATGACGCCGCTGCGCGTGCGCCACGGGTTCGCGCTCGAGCTCTGACGAAGACGCGCCCGGCGGAGGGAAACGCGGGCGACAGCGGTGAGTGCGTCTGGTTGCGTGGAGGCATGGATCTCCGGCCCCTGCTCCCCGACGGCCTGACCGTCCGCCGCCCACGGCTCGGCGAGTGCGGTACGCCGGTGGCCGAGGATCGCGACGCGATCCTCGCGCTGTGCCGGGGCAGCGAGCAGCGCGCCATCGGCGACAGCGACACGACGGCCGACGAGATCGACGAGATGTTCACGCTGCCGATGACCGACCTCGAGCACACCCTCATGGTCCACGACGTCGACGCGCTGGTCGGGTTCGTCTGGACCGAGTGCGACGCGGCGTCGGGCGAGTCGTGGCTCGATGTCTACGTCGGACCCGATCGCGTCGACATCGCGGACGCGCTCGTCGCGTTC
>JAKOVT010000221.1 GCA_029781935.1 Actinomycetes bacterium
TTCTTCTCGGCCGGCGTCACGTTCGTGGGGCTCGGCGGCGACGCGATCACGCAGCCGGTCGCCCTCGCCGTGATCATCGGCCTGGTGGTCGGCAAGCCGCTGGGCGTGTTCGCCGGAGCGTGGACCGTGGCGCGGTTCACGCGGGCGTCGCTGTCGTCGTCGCTGCGCTGGGCCGACGTCCTGGCCGTCGGCATCCTCGGCGGGATCGGGTTCACCGTGAGCCTGCTCATCGACGAGCTGGCGTTCGAGGGCGACCCGCTGAGGACGAGTGCGGCCAAGATCGGCATCCTGCTGGCCTCCGTGCTCGCGGCGGTGCTGGCCACGATCGCGCTGCGCCTGCGGGCCCGCGCGTACGCCGCCATCGCCGCCGAGGAGGAGTCCGACTCCGACGGCGACGGCGTGCCCGACGTCTACGGCGCGTCGCCGGGAGCGCCCGACTCCCGATAGCCTCGGGACCACGCGCCCCACGGCGGGGCGGCTGGGAGGTTCGTGGTCGTGGCTGACAAGCAGCAGTCGCTGGGCTCGCTCGTCTCGGGCATCACCGAGGACCTGTCCGCCCTCGTGCGCGGCGAGATCGAGCTCGCGAAGACCGAGGTCCGCGAGACCGTCCAGGTCGCCAGCAAGGGTGGCGGGATGCTGGCGGGCGCCGCCCTGTTCGGCTTCCTGGCCCTCGTGTTCCTGCTGCTCACCCTCGCCTGGGGCCTCGTCCAGCTGGGCCTGCCCACGTGGGCCGGCTTCGGGATCGTGGCGCTCCTGCTGCTCGTCATCACGGCGATCCTCGGCCTGCTGGGCAAGAAGCGCCTCGACGAGGTCCAGGCTCAGGGCGGACTCGTCCGCACCCAGGCATCGATCGAGGAGGCCAAGACCGCCCTGGCGCGCAAGGCGCCCGCCGTTCCGGCCCCGGCCGCACCGACGGGCACCGTGCCCTCCGGCACCACGTCGACGGGGGCCATCCGGCCCGCGTCGTCACCTCCCGCCGCCTGACCTCCGCATGGACCTTCCCGATCCCGCGTCGGTCGTCCGGGCCGAGGGGCCGTGGACCCACCGCGAGATCACCGCGAACGCCTGCCGCTTCCACGTCGTGGAGGCGGGCGAGGGCCCGCTGGTGATCCTGCTGCACGGCTTCCCGACCTTCTGGTGGACCTGGCGCCACCAGCTGGTGACCCTCGCCGACGCCGGCTACCGCGCGGTCGCGCTGGACATGCGGGGGTACGGCGGCAGCGACCACACCCCCCACGGCTACGACCCCCTCACCCTCGCCGCCGACGTCGCGGGCGTCGTGCGCACCCTCGGCGAGACCGAGGCGGTGGTGGTCGGTCAGGGCTGGGGCGGGCTGGTCGGCTGGACGGTCGCGAGCCGGCACCCGGAGCTCGTCCGGGGGCTCGTCGCCGTCGGCATGCCGCATCCGGTGCTCCTGCGCAACGCCTTCGTCGGCATGCCCGAGCAGCGGCGGCTGGCCCGCTACGCCCTCGGCTTCCAGCGGCCGTTCGTGCCGGAGCGCCAGCTGACCCGCGACGACGCGGCTCTTGTGGAGGAGTTCCTGCGGCGCTGGTCGGGTTCGGACTGGCCCGACGAGGAGACCGCCCGCGTCTACCGCGCCGCGATGCTCGTGCCGAACACGGCGCACTGCTCGATCGAGTTCCACCGCTGGGCGGTCCGCTCGATCCCGCGCCGCGACGGCCGCGCGTTCCAGATGTCGGTCGCCGACCCGGTCACGATGCCGGTTCTCCAGATCCACGGCGTCGACGACGGCGCCGTGCTGCTCGCGACGGTCGACGGTTCGGAGGCGTACGCCGCCGCCGGCTACACGCGGGTGGAGCTGGACGGCGTCGGCCACTTCCCGCACGAGGAGGACCCGGCGGCCTTCGACAAGGTGCTGCTGCCCTGGCTCGACGCGCTGGCGCAGGACTGAGGGGGACGTCGTGGAGGTCTTCGTCATCAACGTCGTCCTGGCGTCGATCCTGATCTACCTGCTCATCAAGAAGATCCGCAAGGACGCGGAGGACAAGCCGCGCCGCTGGGACGACCCCGACCGCTGACGGCTCAGCGCGTGGCGCACGAGCCGGTCGGGACCCCGTTCCGGGCGGCGCGACCGGCCGATGCGGCGTCGGCGACCGAGCGCGGGGTGAGGGCGTAGCCGGTCTCGGCGTCGGTCTCCGACGACGCGAAGATCACGCCCGCGACGCGGCCGTCGGCGTCGAGCAGCGGGCCGCCCGAGTCGCCCGAGATCACGGTGCCGCGCAGCGAGACGATCTCGCGCGTCACGGTGCCGTGGCCGTAGATGTCGGAGCCGCGGGCGTTGACCACCGCGCGGACGCGCGCCGCCGACACCGTCAGCCGACCGCCGTGCGGGAACCCGGCCACGGCGGTCTCCTGACCGCTCGTGGGGTTGCGCGAGAAGTCCAGCGCGGCGACCGACAGTCCGGGTACGTCGAGGACCGCGACATCGAGGTCGGGGTCGAAGAGGACGACCGTGGCGTCGTACCCGCGGCCGACCCCCCGCACGGCGACCGTCAACCGGTCGGTGCCTGCGACGACGTGCGCGTTGGTCATGACCCGGTCCTTCGCGTACACGAAGCCGGAACCGGTGATCACCGAGCTGCAGCCGGGTGCCTCGCCCTCGACCTTCACGACCGAGTTCGTCGACGCACGCACGTCGCCATCGCGCACGATCGCGGAATCCGGTGTGCCGACAGGGATCGAGGGATCGAGGGTGAACCCGGCGAATGCGTCCGGGAAGCCCGTGGAGTCGAGCGCGGTACGCAGGTTGCTGACGCCGTCGCGCACGGCCTCCGGCAGCGCGTTGTCGATCTCGCCCAGCACCGTGGAGCCCCGCACCTGCGAGGACACCGGCCCGAGCGGCAGCGCGATGAGCGCCGACGCGACGACCCACGCGACGAACGCCAGGGAGAGGACGCCGAACATGGAGCCGCCGGCGGAGTCGACGACGCGGGCCGGCTTCCAGGTGACCACGCTGCGGATCCACGCGCCGAGCCAGCCGGCCAGCGCGTTGCCGACCGCGGCGCAGCCGAGAACGATCAGGATGCCGAGGGCGCCCTTGACCCAGCCGTCGTCCATCGATTCGAGGACGACGGGCGCCAGCGAGGCGCCGACGAACGCCCCGACGATGAAGCCCAGGAACGACAGGACGCCGCCCACGAGACCCTGCCGCCAACCCGTGACGATCGCCAGGGCGGCGAGCACCAGCAGCAGGATGTCGACGCCGTTCACCACTGCTCCAGGTCGCGCATCAGCGTCTCGTCCCACGGGCGCTCGAAGCCCGACAGCGCCAGCAACCGCGACAGCAGGCCGGCGGTGAAGCCCCAGACGAGCATGCCGCGCACGGCGAACCCCGGGCCGACGAAGCCGGACGGGTGGCGCACGGAGCAGCGGTTGGCCGGGTCGAGCAGCTCCCCGAGCGGCACGCGCGACACGCTCTCGACCTCGCCCGGGTCGACGACGCCGACCGGCGACGGTGCTCGCCACCAGCCGAGAACCGGCGTGACGACGAACCCGCTCGGCGGCAGCCACAGCGCGGGCAGGGTGGCGAAGACGTCGACACCGCTCGCGTCGAGCCCGGTCTCCTCGACCGCCTCCCGCAGCGCCGCGGCGACCACGCCGTCGTCGTCGGGATCGAGCGCCCCGCCGGGGAACGCCGGCTGGCCGGGGTGGCTCGACATCGTCGAGGAGCGCTGGATCAGGAGGAGGTCGGGGCCGTCGTCGCCCTCGCCGAAGAGGATGAGCACCGCCGACTCGCGTCCGCCCTCCGGCGGCGGGACGAAGCGCGAGAGCTGCTCGGGCCGCAGGCCGCGCGCGGCGGCGCGTACCGGCTCGAGCCAGTCGGGGAGGACGACGTCGTCGCGCACGTCGGTCACGGCGCGACCTGCACGCCGAGGTAGGTCTCGACGAGGTCGTCGAGCTGCTGCTGGGAGGTGATCGGCGCGCGCTCCACGTGGCGGACGACGCCGTCGGCGCCGACGAGGACCGTCATCGGGAGGCCGACCCAGCGCAACGACGCCTGCGTCGCACGGGCTGTGTCGCGCACCGAGGGGTAGTGGACGCCGGTGTCGACCAGCAGCGCCAGGGCCCGGTCGGGCGGGTCCTCGACGTCGATCCCCAGGACCTCGACAGGGGTGGACCCGGCATCGAGCGCGGCGAAGTACGGCAGCTCGGTGCGGCACGGGCCGCACCACGAGGCCCACAGGTTCACGACCATCGGCGTACCGCGCAGCCCGGCGAGGCGGACGGCCGGTCCCTCGCCGAGGCACGGCAGCGTGAGGTCGGGCAGCCCGTCGGTGACGGCAGCGACGCGCGGGTCGCTCGCGGGGCAGGGGGCCAGCGCGGCACGGGCCACGAGGTCGGCGGGGGCGCTCGCGCTCACGGCGGGGTCGAGGGGGGTCGCGGAGGCCGAGGTGGGGACGAGCGTGCCGGCCCCGGTGGCCGACCCGCACGCCGCGAGCAGCAGCGCCACGCCGATCCCGCCGAGCCCGAGCACGGCGGCTCGAGCGGTCATCGCGGGCCTTCGGTCGTGACGAGTCCGGCAGCCTCGACGGCGTCGGTGGGGCCGAGGCCGAACGACGGGCAGAGCCGCGCCAGCGGGCACGCGCCGCAGGCGGGCTTCTTGGCGTGGCAGCGCCGGCGCCCGTGCCAGATCACGTGGTGGCTGAGCATGGTCCAGTCGCGCCGCGGGAACAGCGCGCCGATCTCGGCCTCGACCTTGTCGGGGTCGGTCTGGTCGGTCCAGCCGAACCGGCGCACCAACCGGCCGCAGTGGGTGTCGACCGTGATGCCGGGGACGTCGAAGGCGTTGCCCAGCACGACGTTCGCGGTCTTGCGACCGACCCCGGGGAGCGTGACCAGGTCCGCGAGCCTGCCGGGCACCGCTCCGTCGAAGCGGTCGCAGAGGGCCTGCCCGAGACCCATGATCGACGTCGCCTTGGTGCGGAAGAAGCCGGTGGAACGGATGAGGTCCTCGAGCTCGTCGCGGTCGGCGGCGGCGTACGCCGCGGCGTCGGGATAGCGCGCGAACACGGTGGGCGTCACGAGGTTCACGCGACGGTCGGTGCACTGGGCCGACAGGATCGTGGCGACGAGCAGCTCGAGCGGAGTGGTGAAGTCGAGCTCGCAGCGGGCGTCGGGGTAGGTCTCGGCGAGGATCCGGTCCATCCGGCGGGCGCGGCGGACCAGCGCCGTACGGGTCTCCCCCGTCGGCGTGCCCACGACCGTCGCATCCATGGCGCGCAGCCTACGTCGGGGGCCGGACCGCCCCCCGCGCGCAGGACCTCCCTTCCCCGGTCGCCGTCGGTAGACTTCCGGGCACGGACGCGGGGGGCGTCCTCGGCGCCTACGACAGACGAGGGCAGCGTGGATCCTGCAGTGCCTCCCCGGGGCGACGTCGACGACGTCCTCGCGGACGAGTCCGCGCGCGACGAGGCCAAGGCCGCGAAGGCCGAGGCGGCGAAGGCGCGCCGTGCCCAGCGCAAGGCCGAGCGCGCCGCGGCGCCCCCGCCCGAGCGCGACGCCGTCTACGACCAGATGTCGCTGCAGGACCTCCGCTCGGCCCGCGCCGAGCTCTCCGAGGAGGAGACCAAGGTCAGCTACTGGCGCCGCATCATCCAGGCGCGCCTCGACCTCGTCCGCCTCGACCGCGTCGACGCCGACCCGGTCGCCGACCTGCGCCGGGTGCTCACCGACGCGAACACCTCCCGCCAGCGGCTGGCCTTCATCGACGCCCGACCGGTCGACGACATCCCGCCGCTGCCCGACCTCGCCGAGATCTGGGGCCGGTTCGTCGACCCCGACGACGCCGCGGCCGTGGCCGAGCTCGACGCGGACCTCGACGCCGCGGAGCGCGAGCTCTCGGCGTACCGCCGCGAACTGCACGGACGCATCGACGGCATCACCGACGAGCTCATCGCGCGCTACCGGGAGCAGCCGCTGCTGGCGCTGCAGATCCTCCCGGAGGACCCGCTGCACCGTCAGACGCTCGCCTGACCGCCCGATCCCCTAGGGTTCCTGACCGGACGCGCCTCGGGGTTGCCCCCGTGGCGTGCAGCGATAGGACAGACTGTGCACCGCACCGCCGCAGCCGCGGCGACCCCCAGGGAGGACCCCACGTGGACGACGTGCTCATGAGCGCACCGCTGTTCGCCGCGCTCGACGTGGAGGCCGCGGCCGCGCTCAAGGCCTCCATGGAGGAGCGCCGGCTGCTCAAGAGCGACGTGCTGTTCGCCGAGGGCGACCCGGGAGACCGGCTCTACGTCGTCACCGAGGGCAAGATCAAGCTGGGTCACGCCTCCAACGACGGCCGCGAGACGCTGCTCGCCGTCATGGGCGAGGGCGAGATGTTCGGCGAGCTGTCGCTGTTCGACCCGGGTCCGCGCACCGCCACCGCCACCGCGCTCACCGATGCGACCGTCCTCGGCCTCGGCCACGCCGCGCTCCGCCCCTGGCTCACCGGTCGCCCGGAGGTCGCCGAGTCGCTGCTCCAGGCGCTGGCGCAGCGCCTCCGGCGTACCAACGAGGCGCTCTCCGACCTGGTCTTCTCCGACGTCCCCGGCCGCGTGGCGAAGGCGCTGCTCGACCTCGGCGAGCGCTTCGGCCAGCCGATGCCCGACGGCCTGCACGTCACCCACGACATGACCCAGGAGGAGCTCGCCCAG
>JAKOVT010000231.1 GCA_029781935.1 Actinomycetes bacterium
GCCTGACCGATTCGCGACGCAGTCGCGAGGCGGCGGGGTCCGGCGACGCGAGGAGCGCAGCGACGAGCGTGGAGCCGGCACGAACACCGCCGACGCCCCGCACGAACCCGTGAGAGCGCCCAGAACGGCGACCAGCACGAGCCGGTCACAGCCAGACCGACCCAGCGCCCGACCCCTCGAGACCCAGAGCGCCCGAGCAGCCCGACCCCCTACTTGTGGCCGGTGATGCGGACCCAGGTGCGGCCGTCGACGATGCCGGTGCCGGGGAGGCCGGCGCGGATCTGGGCGTACTTCACGCGCAGTGCCGTGGAGGCGGTGAAGGTGCCGAAGCCGCGGGTGAAGCCGAGGTGACGCTGGATCTCGGTGACGGCCGGGCCGACGGTACCGAGGCCGAACCCCTTGCCCGGGTAGGCGACGTGCGTGGCCGTGACCGTGACAGGAGCCGGAGTCGGGGTGGGGCTCGGCGCGGGCGCCGGTGCCGGCACCGTCGCGAGCGGCGCACCCGTCGTCGTGTCGACGACGCTGGAGACCCAGGTGCTCGGCAGCGTGAGGCGCGACCGGAACGTCTCGCCCGAGAGCGCGGCGCTGGCGCCGGCGGAGGAGTAGGCCACCGCGCGCTTGACACCGCCACCCGCCGTGCGGGAGGTGAGGTCGAGGCGCACCACGTCGGACAGGCCGAACGCGGCGGCGACCTGCGCCTGCGTGCGCACCCGCGGGATCCAGTGCGACCACGGCACGGAGGAGTCCATGCTCCAGTGGTCGTCGACCGACTGCGCGTACGCGAGCGTGCCGCCCCACACCTCGGCCGAGGCCTGGGTGCGACCGCCGGACGCCGAGAAGTAGAACGCGGTGACCGGCGTGCCGCCGGACAGGACCGTCAGACCGGTCGTCGAGCTCGACAGGGTCGCGATGACGGCGGCGCGCCAGTAAGCACCACCGGTGCTCGTCTCCTTGAGGTAGCCGGCGTACGTCTGGTCGTAGTACGGGCCCTTGCCCGAGTCGACGTGGCAGCGGCAGGTCGAGCGGTAGGTGCCGGTGCCGTACTTGGCCAGCGCGTACGACCGAGCCGCGAGCACCTGCGCCTGCAGCGCCGCGGCGGGCCAGGACGACGAGACCTCGGAGATGCCGAGCAGGTACTCGTCGTGCAGTCGCAGGTTCGCCACCGCCTCGAACGTCGTGGGCGACGCCGTCGTCGTGCCGAAGTCGAGCCAGCCGTACCGGTAGCGGTGACCCGTGGTCGCGAGACCCGCGACCGTGGTCGAGAGGTTGAGGACGGTCGCGCCCGCGCCGGCCTTGCCGGGCTGGCGGGTGCCTGCCCAGCGCACGACGACGTACCTGCCGGTGCCGATCGTCGTGGTGACGCCGGCACGCGTACGCCGAAGCGTCACGGCGCTGCTCGTCGCTATCACGCTCCACATGTCGTTCGTGTCACCCACGACGGGGGCGCTGCCGGTGACGGTGACCTCGATGGCGCCGCCGCCCGCGGCGAGCGCCTCGCTGCGGAACACCGCCGACGTGCGGCGGTGCAGCAGGTTCACGCGCAGGTTCATCGTGTCGGCGTACGGCGCGACCTTGCTGCCCGTGTAGTAGTGCTCGGCGATCTGCGCGGCGGTGTAGCCGTCGAGGGCCATCCCGCGGGCGCCGTACTGCGACATCCCGACGCCGTGGCCCCAGCCCGATCCGTTGAACGAGAAGGAGGCCGGGACGGCAACGGCCGCCGAGACGGGCGCCTGGGTCGTCGCGGCGACGACGGCGACCGCCGTCGCCACGGCCGCGGCGGACGCCACGAGTCGTCGGAGCACCTGCACGTCGGGATCTCCTCGTCCACGTCGGTCCAGCGGGTCGGTCGTGCGCAGGCACGCAGGCCCGCGCGTCCCCTTCATGGACCATCGGGGCATCGCGCCCGGGACTTGACCCCTGAGCCGGGATCCACGCGTCCGGATGCGT
>JAKOVT010000256.1 GCA_029781935.1 Actinomycetes bacterium
TAACGCATTAAGCGCCCCGCCTGGGGAGTACGGCCGCAAGGCTAAAACTCAAAGGAATTGACGGGGGCCCGCACAAGCGGCGGAGCATGCGGATTAATTCGATGCAACGCGAAGAACCTTACCTGGGTTTGACATACGCGGAAAACTCATAGAGATATGGGGTCCGTAAGGGCCGTGTACAGGTGGTGCATGGCTGTCGTCAGCTCGTGTCGTGAGATGTTGGGTTAAGTCCCGCAACGAGCGCAACCCTCGTTCTATGTTGCCAGCGGTTCGGCCGGGAACTCATAGAAGACTGCCGGGGTCAACTCGGAGGAAGGTGGGGATGACGTCAAGTCATCATGCCCCTTATATCCAGGGCTTCACGCATGCTACAATGGCCGGTACAATGGGCTGCGATACCGCAAGGTGGAGCGAATCCCAAAAAGCCGGTCTCAGTTCGGATTGGGGTCTGCAACTCGACCCCATGAAGTCGGAGTCGCTAGTAATCGCAGATCAGCAACGCTGCGGTGAATACGTTCCCGGGCCTTGTACACACCGCCCGTCACGTCACGAAAGTCGGTAACACCCGAAGCCGGTGGCCTAACCGCAAGGAAGGAGCCGTCGAAGGTGGGATCGGCGATTGGGACGAAGTCGTAACAAGGTAGCCGTACCGGAAGGTGCGGCTGGATCACCTCCTTTCTAAGGAGCACCTGACGACCGGTTCGCCGGTCGTGCAGAGCCTCTAGTGCAGACACTCGTTCTGCCGAGGTAGCTCATGGGTGGAACATCGATTGAGGCGTCGCTCGAGCGTCGTCGGCCAGTACAACCCCTCGGGGAGTGGAACGCCGGCGCCGACCGGAGGCGCCTGACACGCTGTTGGGTCCTGAGGGAACGGGCAACCGATCCTTCGAGACCGACGCCCGAGCGCTTCATGCGGTCGGGCGTTTCGGTCGGGGCCTGGTCCGCGGATGGACTGCTGGGAGAGCCCGGCAAGCACCGCACCCGACCAGGGATCCCGCCCGTAGCTTGAGAACTGCACAGTGGACGCGAGCATCTAGTTTTATGTGGCCAAGTTAGTAAGGGCACACGGTGGATGCCTTGGCACCAGAAGCCGATGAAGGACGTTGGAGCCTGCGAAAAGCCTTGGGGAGCTGGCAACCGAGCTGTGATCCAGGGATGTCCGAATGGGGAAACCCGGCTGGAGTCATGTCCAGTCACCTCCGCCTGAATATATAGGGCGGTTGGAGGGAACGTGGGGAAGTGAAACATCTCAGTACCCACAGGAAGAGAAAACAACAGTGATTCCGGGAGTAGTGGCGAGCGAAACCGGAAGAGGCCAAACCGATACTGCGTGATAGGCGCCAGCCGTTGCAGTACCGGGGTTGAGGGACCTCTTCGACCGTTCTGGCGAGCGGTCAGGCAGTAAGAAATCGATGTGGTAGGCGAAGGCCATGCGAAAGGGCCGGCATAGAGGGTAACGCCCCCGTAGCCGAAACTGCATCGACTGTCGAGAGGGATCCCAAGTAGCTCGGGGCCCGAGAAATCCCGAGTGAATCTGGCAGGACCACCTGCTAAGCCTAAATACTCTCTGGTGACCGATAGCGGACAAGTACCGTGAGGGAAAGGTGAAAAGTACCCCGGGAGGGGAGTGAAATAGTACCTGAACCCGTGTGCCTACAAGCCGTAGGAGCGTCTTGAGAGCTTGCTCTCTCCGTGACTGCGTGCCTTTTGAAGAATGAGCCTGCGAGTTAGCGATGTGTGGCGAGGTTAACCCGTGAGGGGCAGCCGTAGCGAAAGCGAGTCCGAACAGGGCGCATGAGTCGCACGTCCTAGACCCGAAGCGGAGTGATCTACCCATGGGCAGGGTGAAGCGCCGGTAAGACGGCGTGGAGGCCCGAACCCACCAAGGTTGAAAACTTGGGGGATGACCTGTGGGTAGGGGTGAAAGGCCAATCAAACTCCGTGATAGCTGGTTCTCCCCGAAATGCATTTAGGTGCAGCGTCACGTGTTTCTTTCCGGAGGTAGAGCACTGGATGGCCTAGGGGGCCTACAAGCTTACTGAAGTCAACCAAACTCCGAATGCCGGAAAGTGAGAGCGTGGCAGTGAGACTGCGGGGGATAAGCTCCGTAGTCGAGAGGGAAACAGCCCAGAACACCAACTAAGGCCCCCAAGCGTATGCTAAGTGGGAAAGGATGTGGAGTCGCAGAGACAACCAGGAGGTTGGCTTAGAAGCAGCCACCCTTGAAAGAGTGCGTAATAGCTCACTGGTCAAGTGATTCCGCGCCGACAATGTAGCGGGGCTCAAGCATACCGCCGAAGTTGTGTCATTCACGTTGATAACCCGGCCGGCAACGGTCCAGGTGCGTGGATGGGTAGGGGAGCGTCGTGTGGCGAGCGAAGCGGCGGGGTAACCCAGCCGTGGACGCTACACGAGTGAGAATGCAGGCATGAGTAGCGAAAGAGGAGTGAGAAACTCCTCCGCCGGATGACCAAGGGTTCCAGGGTCAAGCTAATCTGCCCTGGGTAAGTCGGGACCTAAGGCGAGGCCGACAGGCGTAGTCGATGGACAACGGGTTGATATTCCCGTACCCGTGGTGTTGCGCCCATGCTGAGCCCGGTAATGCTCAGCGCAGGAAGCCTGGTGATGTCTTCGGACGGATCCGGGTGGAGCGCGCGAACCAAACCGGTAGTAGGCAAACGATGGGGTGACGCAGGAAGGTAGCTGAACCCGGGCGATGGTAGTCCCGGGGTAAGGATGTAGGGCGAGACGTAGGCAAATCCGCGTCTCACATGCCTGAGATCCGATGCCGAGCCGATTAGGCGAAGTCAGTGATCCTATGCTGCCGAGAAAAGCCTCTAGTGAGTGGCACCGCGGCCCGTACCCCAAACCGACACAGGTGGTCAGGTAGAGAATACCAAGGCGATCGAGTGAACCATGGTTAAGGAACTCGGCAAAATGCCCCCGTAACTTCGGGAGAAGGGGGGCCCCGGCCGGTGACAGGACTTGCTCCTGAAGCTGGCTGAGGCCGCAGAGACCAGGCTGAAGCGACTGTTTACTAAAAACACAGGTCCATGCCAAGTCGCAAGACGATGTATATGGACTGACGCCTGCCCGGTGCTGGAACGTTAAGGGGACGGGTTAGCGCGCAAGCGCGAAGCTCAGAACTTAAGCGCCAGTAAACGGCGGTGGTAACTATAACCATCCTAAGGTAGCGAAATTCCTTGTCGGGTAAGTTCCGACCTGCACGAATGGCGTAACGACTTCAGCGCTGTCTCAACCGTGGACTCGGCGAAATTGCACTACGAGTAAAGATGCTCGTTACGCGCGGCAGGACGGAAAGACCCCGGGACCTTTACTATAGCTTTGTATTGGTGGTTGGTTCGGCTTGTGTAGGATAGGTGGGAGACTGTGAAGCAGGGACGCCAGTTCTTGTGGAGTCGTCCTTGAAATACCACTCTGGTCGTACTGGCTGTCTAACCTAGGTCCGTGATCCGGATCAGGGACAGTGCATGGTGGGTAGTTTAACTGGGGCGGTTGCCTCCTAAAGAGTAACGGAGGCGCCCAAAGGTTCCCTCAGCCTGGTTGGCAATCAGGTGTCGAGTGCAAGTGCACAAGGGAGCTTGACTGTGAGACCGACGGGTCGAGCAGGGACGAAAGTCGGGACTAGTGATCCGGCGTCGGCATGTGGAAGCGACGTCGCTCAACGGATAAAAGGTACCCCGGGGATAACAGGCTGATCTTCCCCAAGAGTCCATATCGACGGGATGGTTTGGCACCTCGATGTCGGCTCGTCGCATCCTGGGGCTGGAGTAGGTCCCAAGGGTTGGGCTGTTCGCCCATTAAAGCGGTACGCGAGCTGGGTTTAGAACGTCGTGAGACAGTTCGGTCCCTATCCGCCGTGCGCGTAAGAGTCTTGAGAAGGGCTGTCCCTAGTACGAGAGGACCGGGACGGACGAACCTCTGGTGTGCCAGTTGTCCTGCCAAGGGCACGGCTGGTTGGCTACGTTCGGAACGGATAACCGCTGAAAGCATCTAAGCGGGAAGCCGGCTTCAAGATGAGGACTCTCACCGGGTTAACCGGGTAAGGCCCCCAGCGAGACCACTGGGTTGATAGGCCGGAGGTGGAAGTGCAGCAATGCATGGAGCTGACCGGTACTAATAGGCCGAGGGCTTGACCACACTTAACAAACTAGATAAATGCGTCCACTGTGCGGTTCCCGAGATACGGTCGGGAACGACCACATCTCCATAGAGTTTCGGCGGCCATGTCGAAGGGGAAACGCCCGGTCCCATTCCGAACCCGGAAGCTAAGCCCTTCAGAGCCGATGGTACTGCGCGGGTGACTGCGTGGGAGAGTAGGACGCCGCCGGACATTCTTTGTGGAAGAGGGTCGCCCCTGATGGGGCGGCCCTCTTCTGCGTTTCAGGGGGTTGCGGTCTCGACCGGCACGACTCAGACGACTGGCAAGGAGATCCCCATGGCCCAGCACCGCAGCAGCGGCGGCCAGAACCGCAAGCCCTCGAGCTCGGGCGGTCGCGCCGGTGCGCCCCGCTCAGGCTCGGGCAGCACCGGCGGCAACCGCCGTTCGCCCGGCGCCTCGAGCGGCGGCTACGGCCGGCCCTCCTCGGGTGCCTCGCGACGCGACGATCGCCCCCGATCCGACGACCGAGGGTCGTCGCGCTCGTACGGCGACAAGCCGCAGCGGTCCTACGACGACCGGGGACCGCGTCGGGAAGACGGGGGCGACCGCGGCCCGTCGCGCTCGTACGGCGACAAGCCGCAGCGTTCGTACGACGACCGTGGCCCGCGTCGGGACGACCGGGGCGACCGTCCGTCGCGCTCGTACGGCGACAAGCCGCAGCGCTCGTACGACGACCGGGGCCCGCGTCGGGACGACCGGGGCGACCGTCCCCAGCGCTCCTACGACGACCGGGGCCCGCGTCGGGATGACCGGGGCGACCGTCCCCAGCGCTCCTACGACGACCGCGGCCCGCGTCGGGACGACCGGGGCGACCGTCCCCAGCGCTCCTACGACGACCGTGGCCCGCGTCGGGACGACCGGGGCGACCGTCCGTCGCGCTCGTACGGCGACAAGCCGCAGCGCTCCTACGACGACCGTGGCCCGCGTCGGGACGACCGGGGAGACCGTCCGTCGCGCTCGTACGGCGACAAGCCGCAGCGCTCGTACGACGACCGTGGCCCGCGTCGGGACGACCGGGGCGACCGTCCGCAGCGCTCCTACGACGACCGTGGCCCGCGTCGGGACGATCGGGGTGACCGTCCGCAGCGCTCGTACGGCGACAAGCCCCAGCGCTCGTACGGAGACCGTCCGGCTCGCTCGTACGACGACCGTGCTCCGCGTGGTGACGACCGGGGCGACCGCCCGCAGCGCTCGTACGGGGACCGTCCGGCTCGCTCGTACGACGACCGTGCTCCGCGCCGGGACGACCGGGGCGACCGCCCGCAGCGCTCGTACGGCGACAGGCCGCAGCGGTCCTACGACGACCGCGCTCCGCGTGGTGACGACCGGGGCGATCGCCCGCAGCGCTCGTACGGGGACCGTCCGGCTCGCTCGTACGACGACCGTGGTCCGCGTCGGGACGACCGGGGCGACCGCCCGAAGCGGCCGTCCGGGGATCGTCCGCAGCGCGGGTACGACGACCGCGGTCCGCGTCGCGACTCGCGCGGCCCGCGCCGCGATCGCGACGTCCGTCCGCCCCGCCCGGCCGGCCCCAGCATCCCGGACAGCGTCACCGGCAAGGAGCTCGACAAGGACATCCGCGGTGACCTGCGGACCCTCTCGCTCGAGGCGTCCGAGATCGTGTCGCGGCACCTGGTGATGACCGAGCGCCTGCTCGAGGACGATCCGGCCCTGGCCTGGGAGCACGCGAAGGCCGCGGTGGCTCGCGGCGGTCGGCTGGCCGTCGTGCGCGAGGCCGCGGGCATCGCGGCGTACGCGGCCGGCGAGTACGCCGACGCGCTCGCGCAGTTCCGCGCAGCCCGCCGGATCTCCGGCTCGGACAGCTACTGGCCGATCATGGCCGACTGCGAACGCGGCCTCGGCCGTCCCGAGCGCGCCATCACCATGGCGGGCGCCCCCGAGGCCGACCGCCTCGACCGCGAGGGTCGGATCGAGATGCGGATCGTCGCCTCTGGCGCCCGCCGCGACCTCGGCCAGCCCGACGCCGCCGTGGTGACCCTGCAGTGCGCCGAGCTCCAGTCCGGTTCGACCGAGCCGTGGTCGGCGCGCATCAAGTTCGCCTACGCCGAGGCGCTGACCGCCGCCGGGCGCGAGGACGAGGCGCAGGAGTGGTACCGCCGGGCCGCCGACGTCGACCCCGACGGGCTGACCGAGGCCGCCGAGCGCGTCGCCGAGCTCGAGGGGCTGGTCTGGGTCGACACCCTCGACGACACCCTCGACGACACCCTCGACGACGAGCTCGACGACGAGCTCGAGGACGAGCTCGAGGACGAGCTCGAGGACGAGCTCGACGACACCCTCGAGGACGAGCTCGAGGACGAGCTCGAGGACGAGCCGGTCGCGGCGCTCGAGGCCGAGGTCGAGGACGAGCCGGTCGCGGCGCTCGAGGCCGAGGTCGAGCAGCTCGAGGAGCGTGTCGAGGAGCTCGAGGAGCGCCTCGAGGATCTGTCCGGCCCGTTCGAGGGCGGCGTCGCCGATCTGGACCCCGAGGACGAGGTCGCCGAGCTGCTCGACGAACAGGACTGACCTGCCCCGCGGGCGGCTCATGACCGACGGCCGCTCCACGGGCGGCTCATGACCGACGGCCGCTCCACGGGCGGCTCATGACCGACGGCCGCTCCGCCGGAATCTCGTGCGGGGCGGCCGTCGGCGCGTCCGGATCCGGCAGCCGAGCCCGGATCGTCCGCAGACGCAGCGTGCCCGAGGACGCCGGTGGTCCTGCCCACGGCAGGTGCCCGCCGCGGCGAGCCCACGACACTAGGGTGGCGGATATCCCCGGACGAGGAGCACGTCGTGATGGGTGCCACGGTCATGTACGGCTCGGTGTCTGTGGACGGCTTCATCGCGGACGAGGACGACCAACCCGGTGCGCTGTTCGACTGGCTGCTCGGCGGAGAGGTGCCCTTGGACGACAGCGGCGTGCTGACCGTGTCGCGCGCGTCCTATGACTACATCCGGCCGTACTGGGACCTCATCGGGGCAACGGTCGTCGGGCGCCACGTCTTCGACCTCACCGGCGGTTGGGACGGGACGCCTCCCGGTGGGGTCGACCATGTCGTGGTCGTGACGCACCGGCCCGCTCCCGAGGGCTGGGACCCCGCAGCCCCGTTCCACTTCGTCGACGGTGTCGAGGCCGGCGTGGCCACGGCGCACGAGCTGGCCGGGGGCCGCCTGGTGGAGGTCGCTGCCGGCGACGTCGGAGGACAGGCTCTGGCCGCGGGTCTGATCGACGAAGTGCGGATGGATCTGGTGCCCCTCGTGCTGGGGTCCGGCAAGCCCTTCTTCGGGACGGCACAGGCTCAGCAGATGCTCGAGGAGCCCGACGTGGTGATCCCGGCCCAGCGGGTCCTCCACCTCCGCTATCGGGTACGTCGGTGAACCGAGCGCAGGCTCGTGCGACGTCCCGCGAGTCCGACGGCGTGCGGTCGGCGTCGTAGGACTCCGGCCCTCGGGGCTCAGCCGTCGAGCTCGGCCTGCTGGTCGAGGTAGCGCCAGATGCCCGCGGTGTTGGCCTCGGTGCTCGAGAGCACCTCGAGCTTCTCGTCGAGGTCGGGGCGGCCGCGAACGGCGTACCGCTCGGCGGTCCGCTCGCGCACGCGGGCGACCGCGTGGTCGAGGTCGAGGCCGTCGGCTCGGGCGTCGCGGACGAGCTCCACCCACAGGCGGAGCTCCTCGGTGGAGCGGTCGAGGGTGGTCGCGACGTCCGTGACCGGGCCGAAGTGGCTGAACAGCAGGCGGGAGGGCGTGCGCTCGCGCATCCGGTCCAGCGAGCCGAGGGCGGCCTCGAGGTCGAACTCGGGCGGTGGCGTGGCCGGGCGCAGGTCGCCGGTCTCGGGCGTCCAGACGCCCGCGGCGTCGCCGGTGTAGAGGTCGCCGGAGGCCGAATCGAGCAGGCCGACGTGGTGGCGCGCGTGGCCGGGGGAGTCGAACGACTCCAGCCGCCGACCGCCGCCGAGATCGACGGCGTCGTCGCCGGACAGGACGGTGATCCGCTCCGAGTCGGTGGGGCGCAACCGGCCGAAGAGCTCGTCGAGCACCGGGCCGAAGACCCGCTCGGCGCTGGCCATCAGCCGCGACGGGTCGGCCAGGTGGCGCGCACCCGCCTCGTGCACGACCACCTGCGCGCGAGGGAACGCGGCCGCGAGGTCGCCGACCCCGCCGGCATGGTCGAGGTGGATGTGCGTGACGACGATGGTGGCCAGGTCGTCGGGACCGACGCCGAGACCGGCCAGCAGGTCGACGACCGCGCCCGCGGAGTGCGCGGCGCCGGTCTCGACCAGGCACGGTCGCTCCCCGCGGATCAGGTAGCCCGCGGTGATGCCGTCGTAGCCGCCCATCCGGGTGTCGACCATCCAGACGTCGTGCCCGAGGTCGACCGGTCCGCTCGTGTCCACAGCACTCCCTCGCCGCGTGTCGTCCCCCACCCTCGCGCCCCCGTCCTCGGGACGCGTCGTACGTCGGCAGGAGCGTACGTCGCGGTCACCGCCACCGGGGCGGTGCGCGAGGAGGTGTCCGGGATGGGACGAGCGGCAGCGATGCAGGCGCCCGAGGTGGAGGCGGTCAACGAGGTGCGGCTGGCCGGACGGATCTCGGGGGAGCCGGAGGAGCGCGAGCTGCCGTCCGGCGACCGCGTGGTCGTGTTCCGACTGGTCGTGGCCCGGGAGGGCGCGCGGCCCGACACCATCGACTGCGCGGCGTTCCGGGGCGACCTGCGGCGCAAGCTGCGCGCCTGGAGGGCGGGGGACGTCGTCGAGCTCGACGGGTCGCTGCGGCGCCGCTTCTTCCGGGCCGGAGGCGCTCCGGCGTCGCGCTACGAGGTGGAGGTCGTGGCCGCGACGCGGGTGCGGCGGGCCTCCGGATGAGCCGTGCGAGGATGATCGGGTGAGCGACGCCGACCGTCCGGGACCGCCCGCGGGCGACGCCTACGACTGGTACCGACGGGGCACTGCGCTGCTCGACTCGGGCAATGCTGCGGCCGCGGCCGAGCTGCTCTCCTGGGTCGTGCGCGCGGAGCCGGCGGCGGCGTCTGTCCGCGAATCGTTCGCGCGAGCGCTGTTCGACGCTCGGCGCTTCGACGAGGCGGCCCGAGAGTTCGAGGTCCTCGTCGACCTGGTGCCCGACGACGACTACGCGCAGTTCGGCCTCGGGCTCTCGCTCTGGCGGCTCGGTCGGTTCCGCACCTCGGCCGACCACCTCGCGATGGCGTCGGTGATGCGTCCGGACCGTGCGGAGTACTCGTCCGCGCTGCGCCAGGTCCGCGCCACGCTGGCCGCGCGCGAGGAGGCCGGGCTGCCTCCCGATCTCCAACCGGGAGAGGGGATCGCGTGACCGACGGCCAGCGGGCGGGGACGCTGCTCGACGACTACGACGCGCTGCTCGTCGACCTCGACGGTGTCGTCTACCGAGGCTCGGGTGCCATCCCGCACGCGGTGGAGTCGCTCGCGGCCGCCGCGGGCGCGGGCGCCGTGCTGGCCTTCGTGACCAACAACGCGGCCCGCCCGCCCGCAGCCGTCGCGCAGCACCTGCGCGAGCTGGGGCTGGCGTGCGAGGACCACGACGTCGTCACGTCGGCGCAGGCCGGAGCCCGGGAGGTCGCGGCGCGCGTGGCGCCGGGAAGCAGGGTGCTCGCCGTGGGCGGTCCAGGTGTGGCGCTGGCGCTGGAGGCGCGCGGCCTGGTGCCGGTGACCTCGGCATCCGACGACCCGGCAGCGGTGATGATGGGGTTCGGTCCGGATGTGTCGTGGCGTGCGCTCGCGGAGGCGGCGTACGCCGTGGGCTCGGGCGCCGTGTTCGTGGCGACCAACACCGACACGAGCATCCCGACCGCGCGCGGCATCGCACCCGGCAACGGCACGCTCGTCGGCGCCGTGCAGGCGGCGACAGGGCGCGAGCCGGTCGTGGCCGGCAAGCCGTACGCGCCGCTCATGCGCGAGTCGGTCGAGCGCGTCGGCGCGCAGCGTCCGCTCGTGGTGGGGGACCGGCTCGACACCGATGTCGAGGCCGGGCACGTGAGCGGGATCCCGAGCCTGCTCGTGATGACCGGGGTCACCGGCATCGAGGCGCTGCTCGCGGCCCCGGCGCACCGACGACCGACGTACGTCGCGGCCGACCTGCGCGGCCTGCTCCTGCCTGCGGCCGCGGCACGGGTCGAGCCCACTGCCGCCGAGCACCCCGACCTCGACGGCCTGGCGGGCCTGCGCGCCGCATGCCGGGCCGCCTGGTCCGCCGCGGACCGCGGCGCCCCGACGCCGCCGCGCGACCTGCCGGTCCTCGAGGCCGCCGTCGCCCGTGCGCTGGCCTGATCGACCGGCTCACGGCCTCGACCGCGACCGGAGGGTCACCGACCCGAGGTGCGGACCGACGGGCACGGCGCAGCGTGCTACAGGAAGCTGCGGAGCTTGAGGATGTCGCGGAACCTGGCGTCGACGCGGAGCTTGCCGGTGGCCCAGGCGTGACCGAAGTGGACCTTGCCGTTCACGACGTCGAGCAGGACGTCGGACGGGCACGAGATCCGGACGGTGCGCCCCGCGATCTCCGACCGCTCGATCCGGCGCACGTCGACGACGTCGCCGCCCTCGAAGCGGCAGCCGTAGGCGAGGTCGAGATCCTTGACGTAGACCGAGATCGACTCGTCGGGGATCTTGCGGCGGGTCGCGTCGTCGAGGTCGCCGAACATGGCGTTGAGCCTCTGGACGGCGTCCTCGACCTCCTCGGCTGTGGCCATGACGGGACGTCCTCCGGGTGGGTCGTGGGCTCCCGACGCTAGCGCAGCGCCGCGCGGTAGCGTGGCCGTCGGCGCCGTACCGGCAACGGGGTCGGGGCGCCGCGGGACGGATGGGGTGAGCGACGTGCTCGACGCGCTGCGGGGCTATGTGCAGCTGGCCACGGGCCTGACCGAGGTGACCGTGGGCAAGGCCCGCGAGGCCGCCGCCGCGGTGATCGCCCAGGGCATCGACCTCGCGGCCGCCTCGCGCGACGTCCCGGGCACCGACTCGGCCAAGGCCGCGGCGGGGCAGGTCCAGGACCTCGCCGACGGCCTGCTCGAGATGAGCAAGCAGAACCGGGAGATGCTCACCGACCTCGTCCGCACCGAGGTCGACCGGGCCGCCGGGCGGATGGGGTTCGTGCGCGAGGAGGAGCTCGCCGCGGTCCGCAAGCACGTGTCGCGGCTCGAGACGGCGCTGGCCGACCTGCGCGCGGAGGTGCACACCGGCGAGGCCGCGACGCCGACGGCGACGACCGAGACGGTCGACGCGCCCCCGGCGCCGGAGGCGCCGCCCGCGGACGCGCCCTCGCCCAAGCCGGTGAAGAAGAAGGTCCCCGTGGCCAAGCCGAGGGAGGACGCGTGAGCCAGCACCCCGAGGAGCCGGTCGAGGTCGTCGCGGCCGACGCGGTCGAGACCGTCGAGATCGAGGACGACGGCACGGTCGTCGACGTCGTGGAGACCGAGGTGGTGGAGGCGGTGCGCGACGCCGAGGGGGAGGTCGTCGAGGTGGTCGACACCCACGTCGTCGACACCGAGGTGATCGACCCCGACGGCACGATCGTCGAGGTCGTGGAGACCGAGACCGTCGACGCGCGGCTCGAGGGCGACGAGGTCGTCGTGACCGGCACGGTCGACGTCGACCTCGTGGAGTCCGCCCTCGTCGAGGTCGACGGTCCGGGCAGCACCGACGACCTCGCGGATGTCGACGACGACCCGACGGTCGTGCTCGACGACGACGCGGCCGACACCCGGCTCGAGGCGCTCGACGACGGATCGGCGGCCGTCGCGGGTGCGGAGGCGATCGTCGGCAGCCCCGAGGCGCTCCCGTTCGAGATGCCCGCACGCGAGCGGTTCGCGTCGCTCGACGACATCGAGGCGACCGGGGACGCCCGCGTCGACGCCGCTACCGCGCGGCTCGAGGAGGTCCCCGACCTCCCCACCACCGATCACGTCGGCGTCTACGAGGACGTGCACCGTCGGCTGCAGGAAGCCCTGTCCGACACCGAGGTGCGCTGAGCCCGGTGGCCCGCCGTCGCCTCGACGCCGAGCTGGTCCACCGGGGGCTCGCCCGCTCGCGCGAGCAGGCGCGCGCCCTCGTCGCGGACGGCCGGGTCGCTCTCAACGGCGTCGTCGCCGCCAAGCCCGCCACGCAGGTCGAGCCCACCGCGTCCTTGGTCGTCCGCGAGGCCGAGCACGGTCCCGACTACGTCTCGCGCGGGGCGCACAAGCTCGTCGGCGCGCTGGACGCCTTCGGGATCGAGGTCGCCGGTCGCCACGCGCTCGACGCCGGGGCCAGCACGGGCGGTTTCAGCGACGTGCTGCTGCGCCGCGAGGTGGCGGCTGTCGTCGCGGTCGACGTCGGCTACGGGCAGCTGGCCTGGCCGGTGCGCTCCGACGAGCGGGTCACCGTGCTCGAGCGGACCAACGTGCGCGACCTCGTGCCCGATCTGCTCCCGTTCGAGCCCGATCTCGTCGTCGGCGACCTGTCGTTCATCTCGCTCGCGCTCGTGCTGCCCGCGCTCGTGGGCGTGGCGACCCCCGACGCCGACCTCGTCCTCATGGTCAAGCCGCAGTTCGAGGTGGGGAAGGGCCAGGTCGGCCCGGGGGGTGTCGTGCGCGACGCCGCGCTCCGGTCGCAGGCCGTCCGTAGGATCGCGGATGCGGCCCACGACCTCGGTCTCGGCGTCGCCGGCGTCGTGGCGTCGCCCCTGCCGGGGCCGAGCGGCAACGTCGAGTACTTCCTGCACCTGAGGCGCGGCGCCGACCCGCTCGACGACGCCGCCCTCGCCCGCGCCATCGAGGAGGGTCCCCAGTGACCACGCGCTGCGTCCTGCTCGCCGTGCACGGCGCGCGCCCCGAGGCGGTGGCGGTCTCCGCGTCGATCGCCGGCGAGCTGGCCGACGCCGGCATCGAGGTCCGGGTGCAGTCCGACGTCGACGTCGTGCTCCCGGGCGCGACGAGCGTCGCCTTCGACGGCGCCGCACAGGGCTGCGAGCTCGTGGTGGTCGTCGGCGGCGACGGCACGATGCTGCGCGGCGCCGAGCTCGCCCGGCCCTACGACGTCCCGATCCTCGGGGTGAACCTGGGGCGGGTCGGCTTCCTCGCCGAGGCCGAGCGCGACGAGGTGAGCACCGTGGTCGAGGCCGTCGTCGCGCGCACCTGGACCCTCGAGGAGCGCACCACGCTCGAGGTGGTCGTGAACCTCGACGGCGCCGAGGTCGCGCGCACCTGGGCGCTGAACGAGGCGTCGGTCGAGAAGGCCAGCCGCGAGCGGATGCTCGAGGTCCTCGTCGAGGTCGACGGCCGGCCGCTGTCGCGCTGGGGGACCGACGGCGTCGTCGCGGCCACCCCGACCGGCTCGACGGCATACGCGTTCTCCGCCGGCGGCCCCGTCGTGTGGCCGGAGGTGCAGGCCCTGCTCGTCGTGCCGATCAGCGCCCACGCGCTGTTCGCCCGGCCGCTCGTCGTGTCGCCGTCGAGCCGGATCGCGGTCGAGGTGCTGCCGCAGGAGTCCGGCGGCGTCATGTGGTGCGACGGGCGCCGCCTCGTCGAGCTGCCGCCCGGGTCGCGGGTCGAGATCTCGCGGCACCCGTCGCCGGTCCGCTTCGCCCGCCTGCACCAGGCGCCCTTCACCGACCGCCTCGTCGCCAAGTTCGCGCTGCCGGTCGACGGCTGGCGCGGCCGTCGCGATCCTCGCGACCACCACGGCGACCACCACGAGCACGGCGTCGAGCACGTCCACCCGGCGCACGGGACCCCCGGGTGATCGAGGAGATCCGGATCCGTGGGCTCGGCGTCATCGACGACGCCGTGCTCGAGCCGCACCGCGGGCTCACCGTGGTCACGGGCGAGACCGGCGCCGGCAAGACCATGGTGCTCACGGGGTTGGCGCTGCTGCTCGGTGGGCGCGCCGATCCCGCGGTGGTCCGCGGCGACCGCGCGGAGGTGGAGGGGCGGATCGTCGACGCCGCGGCGCCCGTCGTCGAGCGGGTGCTCGAGGCCGGCGGCGACCTCGACGACGGCGCGCTCCTCCTCGCGCGCACGGTCGCCTCCGAGGGCCGCAGCCGCGCGTTCCTCGGCGGTCGCTCCGTCCCTGTCTCGGTCCTGGCCGAGCTCGCCGAGGACCTCGTCGCCGTCCACGGCCAGAGCGACCAGCAGCGGCTGCTCGCGCCGTCGCGCCAGCGCGCCGCGCTCGACCGGTACGCCGGCGCGGCCGTCGCCGTGCCGCTCGCGGCGTACCGCGCCCGGTACGACCGGCTCCGCGAGGTCGAGCGGCTGCTCGCCGACATCGGCGCCCACCTCCGCGAGCGCGCCCAGGAGGCGGATCTGCTGCGCCACGGGCTCGGAGAGGTCGAGGCGGTCGCGCCCGAGCCGGGTGAGGCCGAGTCCCTCGCCGCGGAGGCCGAGCGGCTCGCCCACGCCGAGGGGCTGCGCGACGCTGCGGCCCGGGCGCACGAGGCGCTGCGCTCCGACGGCGACGAGCTCGATGCGTTGTCGCTGCTGGCGTCCGCCCGCCGGGCCCTGGACGCCGAGCGCGACCACGACCCCGAGCTCGGCCGGTACGCCGACCGTCTTGCCGACGCCGTTGCGGGTCTCGACGACGTCGCGTCGGAGCTGGCGTCCTACGCCGACGGCGTGGAGGCCGACCCGGCCCGGCTCGAGGTTGTGCAGGAGCGGCGTGCCGCGCTCTCGGGGCTCACCCGCAAGTACGGCGCCACGATCGACGAGGTGCTGGCCTGGGCCGAGCGGTCCGCGACCCGGCTGCTCCAGCTCGACGGCGACGACGAGCGGCTCGTGGCGCTCGAGGACGAGCGCCGCACGCTGCGCGACGAGCTCGGCCGGCTCGCCACCGAGGTGAGCGTGGCCCGCGCGGCCGCGGGGCAGCGGTTCGGAGCGGCGGTCACCGCCGAGCTCACCGCGCTCGCCATGCCGCACGCCGTCGTCTCGGTCGAGGTCCGCCACGCCGACGCGCACGACGGCCTCGAGGTGGCGCTCCCCGAGGGCCCGCGCACGCTCGCGTTCGGCCCGAGCGGCACCGACGAGATCGAGATCCTGCTCGTGCCCCACGCCGGGGCCCCGGCACGACCGATCGCGAAGGGCGCATCGGGCGGCGAGCTCTCGCGCGTGATGCTCGCCGTCGAGGTCGTGCTCGCCGGCACCGATCCGGTGGCGACGCTGGTCTTCGACGAGGTCGACGCCGGGGTCGGGGGGAAGGCCGCCGTCGAGGTCGGCCGACGGCTCGCGCGGCTCGCCCGATCCAGCCAGGTGCTCGTCGTGACCCACCTCCCGCAGGTGGCCGCGTTCGCCGACCGTCAGGTCGTCGTCGAGAAGTCCGACGACGGCCGGGTCACGGCGTCGCAGCTGCGCGCGGTCGACGACGCCGAGCGCGTGCGCGAGCTGGCCCGGATGCTCGCCGGGCTCGAGGGCTCCGAGCACGCCGCGGCCCACGCCCAGGAGCTGCTCGACCTCGCGGCCGCCGACCGGGATGCTGCCGACAGGACCGTTGCACGACCCCGCCGCCGGAAGGGAACCGCATGACCGAGAGCGCCGTCTTCACCCTCGCCAGCCGCGTCGTCGACGAGAGCGCGGCGTCGAGCCCGATCTTCGCGACGTACGCCGGCATCCCCGGGCACGACGACCGGCTCACCGACTTCTCGCCCGCGGCGAACGACGACCGGGCCGCGGAGGAACGGGGCTGGCTGGCCGAGCTCGCGGCGCTGCCCGCCGAGAGCCGCGACGACCGGCTCGCCGCGGCGGTGATGGAGGAGCGGATCGGCGCGCAGCTGCAGGGGTACGACGCCGGCGAGCACCTGCGCGACGTCAACGTGCTGTTCAGCCCGGTCCAGATCACCCGCAACGTGTTCACCCTCATGCCGACCGCGACGGAGGAGCACTGGTCGACCATCGCGACCCGGCTCGAGGCGGTGCCCGCGGCGCTCGCGACCGCGCGGGCGGCGTACCAGGAGGGGATCGCGCGCGATCTGCGCCCCGCGGTGCGTCAGGTGCTCGGCGCCGCCCGGTCGGCGGCGATCACCGCGGGCCTCGAGGCGCAGGGCACGGGGGAGGCATCGGCGTTCTTCCCGGGATTCGTGGCGGGCTACGCCGGCGACGACACCGCGCTGGCGGCGCGGCTGGAGGCCGGTGCCACCACCGCCACGGAGTCCTACGCCGCGATGGCCGCGTGGATGCGCGAGGAGTACGCGCCCGAGGCGGTCGAGCACGACGGCGTGGGCCGCGACCGGTACGCCGCCCGCGCCCGCACCTTCCTCGGTGCCGACATCGATCCGGAGGAGACCTACGCCTGGGGCTGGGACGACCTCGGCCAGATCACCCGCCGGATGCATGACTGCGCCGCGCGGCTCTACGGCGGCGTCACGCCCGCCGAGGCGCAGCACCGCCTCGACCGCGACCCGGCGTACAACCTGCCCGACGCCGAGACGACCCGCGCCTGGCTGCAGCAGGTCACCGACGACACGACCGCCTCGTTCAACGGCACGTACTTCGACATCCCCGAGAAGATGCTGGCCTGCGAGGCGATGATCGCGCCGCCGGGATCGGCCGCGGCACCCTTCTACACCGGCCCGAGCGAGGACTTCTCGCGGCCGGGCCGCACATGGCTGCCGGCGATCGACGCGTCGTCGTTCCGCACCTGGTGGCTGCTGTCGGTGTGGCACAACGAGGCGGTGCCGGGCCACCACCTGCAGATCGGCTACGCGAAGTGCCAGGCCGAGCACCTGTCGCGCTACCAGCGGCAGAACTTCGTGTCGGGTCACGCGGAGGGGTGGGCGCTCTACTCCGAGCGGCTCATGGACGAGCTCGGCTACTACGACGACCCCGCCTTCGAGCTCGGCTTCCTGTCCAACCAGGCGATGCGGGCGGCGCGCGTGGTGCTCGACATCGGGCTGCACCTCGGGCTCCCGATCCCCGCCGACGTCGACCCGTTGCTGCTCGAGGGCGTCGAGGGCGACCCGCGCGGCGCGGTCTGGGACGCCGAGATCGGCCGGCAGTTCCTCGCCGCGCGGGCCCTGCAGTCGGAGTCGTTCTCGCGCAGCGAGATCGACCGCTACCTCGGGCTGCCCGGGCAGGCCATCTGCTACAAGGTCGGGGAGCGGCTCTGGGTCGCCGCGCGCCGCCGCGCCGAGGAGCAGCCCGGGTTCGACCTCAAGACCTGGCACATGAAGGCGCTCGCGCTCGGGTCCGTCGGGCTCTCGGTGCTCGACTCCTGGCTCGACGAGGCCTGACCTCGCGTGGCGGCCGGGTTAGCCTCGTCGGCATGACCCGGCCTCGCGTGCTGCTCGCCGCCGCTGTCGCGGCGCTCGCGCTCGCCCTGCTGCAGCTGCCGGCGTCCGCCGCGACAGGGCCGTCGGCGCCGGCTCCGGTCGCTCCGCGCGCTCACGACCTCGACTCCGTCGCGACCGCCTGGCGAGCGTCGGCGCCCGCGACCGTGGTGGTCGGCCGGTCGGCGCGCGGCCGGGCGATCGTGGCCACGCGGCAGGGCCGGGCGGACGCGCCGTACGTGCTCCTCGTGCTCGGCCAGATGCACGGTTCGGAGCCTCGCGGGCGCGCGGTAGTCGACCAGGTGCGCCGCCTCGCGCCGCCTGCGCAGGTGCAGGTCTGGACGATCTCGACGATGAACCCCGACGGCGCCGCGGCGGGCAGCCGGACGAACGCCCGTGGGGTCGACCTGAACCGCAACTTCCCGCGGGGCTGGGTCTACCGCTGGACCCGGCCGTGGTTCTATCCCGGGCGCGCGCCGGCCTCCGAGCCCGAGACCCGCGCCGTGATGGCCTTCCTGGACCGGCTGCGGCCCGGGCTGGTCGTGTCGCTGCACCAGGCGTTCAACTCCATCGACGTCGGCTCGGGGAAGAGCGTGCTCTGGGCGGCTCGGCTGGCCGCCGCGCTGGGCCTGCCGCAGCGCTCGGTGCCCTGCGGCACCGGGCCGTGCACCGGGACCCTGACCCAGTGGTTCAACGCCGGGCACCCCGGCGTCGCGATCACGGTGGAGCTGCCGCGCACGGTCACGACGTCGAGGGCGCTCGCCTACGCGCGGGGGATCCTGCGGGTCGGCGCCCGGCTGGCGGGCTGACCCCCGGCCGGTTCCGGGGCGGGTCTCGGTGGAGCGGCCCGGCGCGTCGCTCGGGTCCGGCCGTCGGCGGCGGCTGATAGCCTGGACCCCCGTGAGCGTGCAGACCACCAAGCACCTGTTCGTGACCGGAGGAGTCGCCTCCTCCCTGGGCAAGGGGCTCACGGCCTCGTCGCTCGGCAACCTGCTGAAGTCCCGCGGCCTGCGCGTGACGATGCAGAAGCTGGATCCGTACCTCAACGTCGATCCGGGCACGATGAACCCCTTCCAGCACGGCGAGGTGTTCGTCACCAACGACGGCGCCGAGACCGACCTCGACGTCGGCCACTACGAGCGGTTCCTCGACGTCGATCTGCACGGGTCGGCCAACGTGACCACCGGCCAGGTCTACTCGCAGGTGATCGCGAAGGAGCGCCGCGGCGAGTACCTCGGCGACACCGTGCAGGTGATCCCCCACATCACCAACGAGATCAAGTCGCGCATCCGCCGGATGGCCGGCCCCGAGGTCGACGTCGTCATCACCGAGGTCGGCGGCACCGTCGGCGACATCGAGTCGCTGCCGGTCCTCGAGGCCGTGCGCCAGATCCGCCACGAGGTCGGGCGCGACAACGTCTTCTTCCTGCACGTCTCGCTGCTGCCCTACATCGGTCCGTCGGGCGAGCTCAAGACCAAGCCGACCCAGCACTCGGTGGCGGCGCTGCGCAACATCGGCATCCAGCCCGACGCGATCGTGCTGCGCGCCGACCGCGAGGTGCCGGCGTCCATCAAGCGCAAGATCTCGCTCATGTGCGACGTCGACGTCGAGGCCGTCGTGGCCGCGGTCGACGCGCCGAGCATCTACGACATCCCGAAGGTGCTGCACTCCGAGGGCCTCGACGCCTACGTCGTACGGCGCCTGGGCCTGCCGTTCCGCGACGTCGACTGGACCGACTGGGACAAGCTGCTGCGCCGCGTGCACCAGCCCGCCCACGAGGTCACCGTCGCGCTCGTCGGCAAGTACGTCGACCTGCCCGACGCCTACCTCTCGGTCACCGAGGCGCTGCGCGCCGGCGGCTTCGCGCACGACTGCCGCGTGAACATCCGCTGGGTCACGTCCGACGACTGCGTCACCGAGGAGGGCGCCGAGCGCCTGCTCGGCGACGTCGATGCCGTGTGCGTGCCGGGCGGTTTCGGCGTGCGCGGCATCGAGGGCAAGCTCGCCGCGCTGCGCTACACCCGCGAGCGCGGGATCCCGACCCTGGGACTGTGCCTGGGCCTGCAGTGCATGGTGATCGAGTACGCCCGCAACGTCGCGGGTCTCGAGGGCGCCGGATCGGCCGAGTTCGACGAGGCGACGCCGTACCCCGTGATCGCGACCATGGCCGACCAGCGCGACGTCGTGGCCGGTGAGCGCGACATGGGCGGCACGATGCGCCTGGGCCTCTACCCCGCGAAGCTGGCCGACGGCTCGCTCGTGCGCGAGGTCTACGGCGAGACCTACGTCGACGAGCG
>JAKOVT010000265.1 GCA_029781935.1 Actinomycetes bacterium
CAGGGAGCCGCACCGCCGTGGATCTACCGGCGCTGCACCACCTACGGCACCGACGCCGCGAACAGCCGTGGCACGGCGATCAACGGCGGTGCCACCGCGAACACCGAGGGCGCGTGGACGCAGATCGCGGCCGCGACCACCTACGACCACCGCGCCGTGATGGTCACCATCGGCCTCGGGCGTGGCGGCACCGCCGTCACCGGGTGCAACGCGTCGTTCCGGGTGGGCATGGGCGGTGCCGGGTCCGAGGTCGACCTGACCGGGCACGCCTGGACGTGGATCCCCACCACCTCGGAGAACTACGAACCGGGCCGCGGCCACACGTGGTCCCCGCAGGAGCTGTCGATCCCGGCCGGTTCCCGGCTGGCCGCTTCGGTCCTCAGCTCCGCCACGAACTACCAGCACCTCGACATCTCCCTCCACTGCTTCGACTGACAGGAGACCGTCGTGGCTCACGCGGTGGAGTCCAGCGGCACCCAGACCGCCACGATCGGCACCGAGCACACCCTCGCCACCCCGGCGACCCTGAACACCCGCGTCCTGTCGGTCGACCTGACGAACATGGCCATCGGCGACGTCGTCGAACTGCGGATCTACGTCAAGGTCGCCTCGGGCGGCTCCCAGGTCCTCTACACGGTCGCGACCTACGCGCACACCCAGATCGAGGACGCCGTCATCTCGGTGCCCGTGCCCATGCCCTACGGCGGCCAGTTCACCCTGAAGCAGACGGCCGGGACCGGGCGCTCGTTCGACTGGAACATCCAGACCCTCGAGTAGGCGGGCACCGTGTCCAGCAGGTACCTCGCGCTCTACCTGATCCCACCGCCGGCAGGGGCCGCGGCCTCGGGGACGATCAGCCTGAGCGGCAGCGCCGCCTCGGTGGTACCCGCCGTCGCCGGCTCGCTGACGCTGACCGGCAGCGCAACCGCCCGCGGGTCCACGACCGCCACCGGCACGCTGACCCTCTCGGGAACGGCCGCCTGGGTGGCCCCCACGACCGCTGGATCCCTCACCCTGAGCGGGACCGCGGCCGCGAAGGCCCCGTCCGCCGCCTCGGGATCGCTGGCTCTGTCGGGGACCGCGGCGTGGGTCGTGCCGGGCATCAGCGGATCGCTCAGCCTCACCGGCTCGGCGATCGCTGCGGCGCCTGGGACGGCCTCCGGCTCGCTGAGCCTGAGCGGCACGGCGGCCTCGCAGGTCGTCGGGATCACCGGGGCGCTATCGCTGTCCGGCAGCGCGACGGCGTCCTCGAGCGGCTCGAGCTCGGCCACCGGGTCGATCACCCTCGCAGGCACAGGCGCCGCACGCGCGCCCGCCACCGCGACCGGGTCCCTGAGCCTGTCCGGCACGGCGAGCGCCGCCGCCGCGACCGGCGCGACCGGCGGGGTCACCCTCAGCGGCACCGCCGCCACGGTCGTCATCGGCATCTCGGGCAACCTCGCGCTCTCCGGCACGACCAGTGCAGCAGCTGCAGGCACCGCGTCCGGCTCGCTGACGCTGACCGGCAGCGCCGCCTGGGTGGTCGCGGCCGTCTCCGGCGCGATCACGCTCAGCGGGACCGCGACGGCCACCTCGAGCGGCTCGTCCAGCGCCACGGGGACGCTGACCCTCAGCGGGACGACCACGGCCCGCAGCGTGGCCACCGCGACTGGCACGGTGACCCTGACCGGCTCGGCGGCGGCGCAGGCGCGCGCTACCGCCAGTGGCAGCCTCACCCTGGCCGGCGTCGCAACCTGGTCGATCCAGACGATCACCGGCTCCCTGGCCCTGACCGGGTCGGTCACCGGTCGAGCTGCCGCCACCGCGAGCGGCACCGTCGCGCTCTCCGGCTCCGCCGGTCCGGGGGCGACCGCGACGTCTCTCGGGTCGATCACCCTGTCCGGTCTCGCCTCGCTCGCGGCCACATCGGCCGCCGCCGGCCTGCTCACCCTGCTCGGTACCGCGAGCGCGGCCGCGGGCGGCGCACACACCGATCGGCCCGACACCGGCCGCACGCCGCGCATCGCGGGCGGCACCACGACCCTGCCGACGTCGACGCGCACCCCGCGCATCGCGGGCGGAGACACCGCCCGGCCCATGGCCGGTACGACCCCACGAGGCTGAGGAGGCGTCCGTGACCGACGTGATCACCCGCGCCGAGCTCGCGTCGTTCCTCCAGATCGCCGACGTCGACAACGCCACCGCC
>JAKOVT010000288.1 GCA_029781935.1 Actinomycetes bacterium
CGCTCGGAGTACCAGACGTCGAAGTGGGTGTTGAAGTGGTCGAGGACGTCCTTCTGCTGCTGGAGCTGCAGGGCGTAGCCGGCCTCGCGGAAGGCCTCCATCCTGGCCGGTTCCGGCAGGTCGACGATGCCGGGGTCGGTGGCCACGATCTGCCGCGCGAGGTCGTCGACGTACTCGCCCTGGTAGCCGCCCTCGGGCACCTCGGTCCCGAGCGCCCGCGCTTCGAGCGACAGGCCGAACTTGTCCATCTGCAGACCACGGTCGTTGATGTAGAACTCGCGGGCCACCTCGGCCCCGGCAGCCTCGAGGACGCGGGCGATCGCGTCGCCCACCGCGGCCCACCGCGTGTGCCCCAGGTGCAGCGGGCCGGTGGGGTTGGCCGAGATGAACTCCACGTTGAAGGTCGTGCCCGCATACGTGTCGACCCGCCCGTACTCCTCGCCCGCGACCACGACGTTGCGCGCCAGCTGCCCGAGGCTGGCGGCGTCGAGGGTGATGTTGAGGAAGCCCGGACCCGCGATGTCGACCGTGGCGACACCCTCGGCGTCGCGGAGGCGGACCGCGACGGCCTCCGCGACCGCGCGCGGCGACGTGCCGGCCTTCTTGGCCAGCTGGAGGGCGATGTTCGTGGCGTAGTCGCCGTGCTCGGGGTTGCGGGGGCGCTCGACCGTGACCTCGTCGGGGATCGCACCGGGTTCGAGGTCGAGGGCGCCATCGGCGGCAGCCGTGACGACGGCGTGCCGGATCGCGGCGGCGAGCTGGTCGGGCGTCATGCGCGGAAGCCTATCCGCGCAGGTCGCAGCGGCTCGCACGCGTATCGGCTGGTGGACGCCCACGATCCAGGGCGGCGCCATGAGGGACATGAGTGCCCCCGGCAGGATCCGTCATAGAGCGACGACCTCGGCGGAGGGCGGCGCTGCGCGCCGGAGCGCCGAGGCCGTGACGGATTCCTCCCGAACCCTGCCGGGCGGCGCGACGCCGCTCCGCGGCGTGAGTGCCCCCGGCAGGATCCGTCATAGAGCGACGACCTCGGCGGAGGGCGGCGCTGCGCGCCGGATCGTGCCGCCGTGACGGATTCCTCCCGAATCCTGCCGGGCGGCGCGATGTGCGCGTCGGCGCTGACGCGCCGATGTCGACATGAGTGCCCCCGGCAGGATCCGTCATAGAGCGACGACCTCGGCGGAGGGCGGCGCTGCGCGCCGGAGCGCCGAGGCCGTGACGGATTCCTCCCGAACCCTGCCGGGCGGCGCGACGCCGCTTCGCGGCGTGAGTGCCCCCGGCAGGATTCGAACCTGCGCGCATGGCTCCGGAGGCCACTGCTCTATCCCCTGAGCTACGGGGGCCAGGGCGGAGACGACAGTACCAGCGCGGTCGAGGCGGCTCCGAATCCCGCCGGACGCGCAGGGGCCGTCCCCGCCGTGCGGCGGCACGCCGAACGTCAGACGTCGAGCGACTCGCCCGGGGCCAGGCGCGCGTACGCCGAGTGGCCCTTCATGTCGAACCACCGGTCGGTGAGCGCCTGGCCCTTGTCCGACAGCAGGGCGTCGTGGATCGGGAAGGTGCGCGCGGCACCGACGGCGCGCACGAAGTCGATCGCCTCGGCGAGCTTCAGCCACGGCGCGGACGCCGGGACCATGAGCACCTCGATATCGGCATCGGGGACGAACAGGGCGTCGCCCGGGTGGTAGACGCGGCCCTCGACGACGTACCCGACGTTGGCGCAGCCGGGCAGACCCTCGTAGATCTCCGCGTGCTGGCCACCCACGACGGCGACCGCGAACCCCGCCACCGTGAGCGCGTCGCCAGGGGCGACGACCTCGACCGGGACGTCGGCCTCGCGCAGCGTCTGCGCGATCGCCTCCGGCGCGCGGACGAGGAGCGCGGAGTTGCGCGCGGCCCGCTCGCGCAGCGCGTCGGCGTCGACGTGGTCGACGTGCTCGTGGGTGATGAGGATCTCGTCGATGCCCTCGTAGGCGTCGGGCTCGACCCAGATGCCCGGGTCGAGGAGGAAGGCACGGTCCCCCTCGTCGACGCGGACGCAGGCGTGGGTGTACTTGGTGACGCGCATGGTCCGCAGGCTACGACGCGACGGCGGTGGCGTCAGCGACCCGGTCCGCAGACAGGCACGATCCGCGCCTACCGTGGACGCGATGTCCGAGATCCGCACGTACCACCCCCGCCGCGGCCGGGTGACGCCGACGCAGGCCGAGGCGCTGCGCACCCTGATGCCGCGGTACGCCGCGCCCGAGGGACGCCTCGACCTGCAGACGCTGTTCGGCGGGCGACCGGTCGTGCTCGAGATCGGCTTCGGCCTCGGGCACGCCACGGTCGAGATGGCGCAGGCCGATCCGGGCACCGGCATCGTCGCGGCCGACGTGCACACGCCCGGCGTCGGTCGGCTGCTGCACGAGATCGACGCGCTCGGTCTCGACAACGTCCGCGTCGTGCACGGCGACGCGGTGGATCTCCTGCGCGAGCGCGTCGACGCCGGCTCGCTCGCGGGTGTACGGGCGTTCTTCCCCGACCCCTGGCCGAAGGCGCGGCACCACAAGCGGCGACTGGTGCGGCCCGACCTCGTGGCGCTCATCGCCTCCCGGCTGCGTCACGGCGGCGCGCTGCACGTGGCGACCGACTGGGAGCCGTACGCCGAGAGCATGCTCGAGGTCCTCGACGCGGAGCCGACGCTGCGCAACGCCTACGAGCGCTGGGCTCCCCGGCTCGAGCGGCCGCTCACCAAGTTCGAGCGGACCGGGCTCGAGAAGGGTCACCAGGTGCGCGACCTGGTGTACGTGCGGCGCTGACCGGGGTCAGCAGCTGACGTAGCCGCCGGCCCAGTGCGATGCGCCGGCGCCGTGGTTGAAGATCGTCCAGAACGCACGGTCCTGCCAGTAGCGCGACCAGCGGTTCGGCGTGGTCTTGCGCAGGTTGGCCATGAGCGAGGCAGCGGTGGTCGAGCCCACCTCCGCGGCGACCGACGCCAGCATCTTCTTGGTGACGCCGACACCGAGCGACGCGGTCATCTGGTAGGCGCCGTTGTAGAGGCCGTTGGCCGAGCGCACGGTGTAGTAGCCGTGGCTCTCGCGGCTCACGATGCAGCGGCGCTTGGCCTCGAATCGCTTGTCGTAGTAGGAGCCGACGTACGCCGAGGCGTAGACCCCACGCAGGGAGTAGGGCACCGCGCGGTTGCGCGACGCGGCCGGCTCGCCGAGCACCAGGCCGAACGGCGCCGCGGCGGCCGCGGACAGGCGCGGGGTGCGCAGGTACACGCGCCAGTCGGCGATCAGCGCGCACCACACCGCGGTGCCCACCTGGCCGTTGGCGCGCAGCCCGTGCGACTTCTGGAAGGCGATCACCGCGTTCTTCACGCGGTTGTCGAACCGCGCGGTGACGGTGATGTGCAGCATCGCCTCGACGCGCTTGACGTAGGTGCCGCTGTCGCCGGCGACGAGCAGCGGCAACGCGGCGATGGCAGCGGACGGTGCGGCGACGCGCGGCGCGACGACCGTGGTCGTCTGGTCGACGGTGTCGGCATGAGCTGGCGCGGCGAGACCGACGAGCATCGCCGAGGCGACGCCGACGCCGGCCAGGGCGCGCAGCGGCATGACACGGGTCATGTCGGAGGTCCTCCGCCGCCTGCGAGGTGAGCTGTCGGGTTGGGCCGGAGGAAACGGCCTGCCGCTGTCGCGACTTCACCCCAAGGCCGGCTCGGACGAGCCGACCGCAAGTGGTTCCCCCACTCCCGTCCTGGCATCAGGACCACGGACGGGGACGGGACTCGGCGGTCCGTCCGTGGTGCCCTGCTTCCCCACAGGGCCCTTCGACCGTAGCGGCAGGTCGCGAGGCTGTCGATCCGCGCTCGCGGCCGCTGGGCACGAGCGGGTGACCGAGCCCACACCGCCTCTCACCCTCGGTCGTCGCGATCTCACGATGCGTGAGACTCGAGGTCAGGTCGAGAGTGATGGTTCGTGCGGCGACGCCCCCACCGGCGTCGCACCGCCCGGTGCCGGGTCCCGCGAGGGGCGCGGCGCTACGCTCCGGGAGCCGGTCCGTCGTGCGGACCCCGACCCGACAGGACGGTGGCCGTGGGCGACCTGCTGATCCCCCTGCCCGACGGCCGGATGATGCCGGCGTACTTCTCGGCAGCAGGCGGGTCCCCCGCACCCGGTGTGGTCGTCGTGCACGAGATCTTCGGGCTCAACGACGACATCCGCGACATCGCCGACGAGTTCGCGCGGCGCGGCTTCCACGCCGTCGCGCCGGACCTGCTCGGACTCGGCGGGAGGCTGCGCTGCCTGGTGTCGATCGCGCGGTCGCTGTCGGCGGGAGAGGGCCCGGCGATCGACGCCGTCGACGCCGCCCGCCGCTGGCTCGCCGACCGCGACGACGGGACCGGCCAGGTCGGCATCGCGGGCTTCTGCCTCGGCGGCGGCTTCGCGATCGTCATGGCCAACCGCGGGTTCGGCGCGAGCGCGGTCAACTACGGCCGGCTGCCGAAGGACCTCGATGCCGCGCTGGCCGGGTCGTGCGCGATGGTGGCGTCGTACGGCGCCCGGGACGGCTCGCTCCCCGGCGTCGCCGAGAAGCTGCGCGCCGGGCTCGAGCGTGCCGGCGTGGAGCACGACGTGAAGGAGTACGCCGACGCCGGCCACTCGTTCCTCAACCACTCCAGCGAGACGTCGCCGCGGTGGATGAAGCCGCTCGCCGCGCCGATGAACGCGGGCTTCGTCGACACCGCCGCGGACGACGCCTGGGACCGCATCACGCGGATGTTCGACGCGGCGCTGCGCTGACGGCGGGGCCACGCCTGCGGACCGACCGCCCGCTGGGATCGCGCCGCGTCGCGCCGGCCGCGGAATCGCTCAGGTCGACCCCGCGTCGATCCGATACCGGAGGCATGACGCCGAACAGTCCGGAACCGATCGTGCGGGCGATGCTCGCCGCGGTGCACCGGCGCGACCACGCCCACGCGGCGGGCTTCTGCAGCCCGCACAGCGTGGAGGTCGTGCACCTGGGGAGCGCGTCGATCGCCGTGTGCCACGACTGCGGGTTCGAGTCCGGCTTCCACTCCGTGCGCGACTGCGAGCGCGCGGC
>JAKOVT010000315.1 GCA_029781935.1 Actinomycetes bacterium
AGTGGCGGCTCATGCCGTCTTCTCAGCGTTCGCTCAGCGCGCCGTCGTTTACCGGCGAGTACCCCCGGAGAGGACGATGGAGACCACGACCGGAGGGACCAGCACGGCGCTGGCCCTGCTCGACCGGGACGTGGCCGACTCCGAGGAGCTGGACAGAATGGTCGACCCGAGATACGGCACCGAGGGCGCTCCCCCTGCGCCGTACGCGGCGCCGTCCTGGGACGACGTCGTCCGCGAGCACGGGGCCCGCGTCTACCGCCTCGCCTACCGGCTGACCGGCAACCAGCACGACGCCGAGGACCTCACCCAGGAGGTCTTCGTCCGGGTCTTCCGCTCGCTGTCGCAGTACACGCCCGGCACCTTCGAGGGCTGGCTGCACCGGATCACGACGAACCTGTTCCTCGACCAGGTGCGCCGCAAGGCCCGCATCCGGTTCGAGGGCCTCCCCGAGGATGCCGCCGACCGCCTCGCCTCCCGCGAGGTCGGCCCGGCCCAGCTCATCGACGACCGCACGTACGACGCCGACATCCAGGCCGCGCTCGACGCCCTGCCCCCGGACTTCCGCGTCGCCGTCGTGCTCTGCGACATCGAGGGCCTGACCTACGAGGAGATCTCCGAGCTGCTCGGCATCAAGCTGGGCACCGTGCGCTCCCGGATCCACCGCGGCCGTGCCGCCCTGCGCGACTCCCTCGCGCACCGCACGCCGCGCACCGCCTCGCGCCTCCCGAGCTCCGACGTCGAGCAGGGGGCCGGCCTGTCGTGACCGGACGCTGCCTCGGCGATCGCGTCGCCGACCTCGCCGACGGCCGGATGGCACCGGCCGAGGCCGAGCGCGCCTACGCCCACGTGGCGTCGTGCTCGGCCTGCCGCGCTGCGCTCGACGCGCAGCGCGCGGCGTCGTCGGCGCTGGACGCGGTCCCCGACCCGGCGCCGTCCGCCGACTTCCTCGCCCGCCTGTCCGCCATCCCGAGCGCGGAGCCCGTCCCGGCGGCGGAGCCGGCCCTGTCCGCCGCCGCGATCCCGGCCCAGGCATCCGGCCCGGCCGGTGTCCGGCCGACCGGCCCGGCAGGCGTGCGTCCGCGCACCTCCCGGCGCCCGCGTCGGCGGACCGTCGTCGCCACGGCGGCCGGTGCGGCCGCCCTCGCGGTCGTCGCGGTCGTCGGAGGCTCCAGCGCGGGTCTGGGCACGGTCGCCACGCCGCCGCGGCCGAGCTTCGGTCCGGTCATCAACACGTTCGCGGTCGAGCACGCGGTGTCGGTCGACACGATGCCGCTGTCCGGACCGCGCTACGAGACGACCTCCTTCGGCACCGCGCCGTCCGGGTCGCCCTCGCCCAGCACCGCGCCGTGAACCGTCCGGCCGTCGTCGGGGTCGCCTGCGCGGGCGCGGCGACCCTCGCCCTCGGCGTCCTCGCCCTGCTGGGCTCCGCGCCCACCTCCGCCTCGGCCGGTGCGTGGACCGGCTGGACCGGCCGCGTCGACCCGCAGTCCACCGCCGATCTCGCGGCGATGACGGCCGACGACGACGTCGCCGTCCGCCTGCTGGCGCGCTCGGCCAAGGCCGCGACGGCGCTGGCCTACGCCGGCCGCGCCACGACCACGCAGGGCGAGCAGCAGGCCACCGCCGACCTGGTCCACGTCCCAGGCCGGGGCACGATCGTCACGGCCGTCAGCCCTACCCCGAGGCCGGCCACGCTCGCGCCGGAGGGACGCTCGGGCACCGTGGCCGACGACGGTCGCGTGCTGAACCTCCTCTTCGTCCACTACCGGGTCCTGCGCCAGGCCGACCTCGACACCCGCGTGGCCGGCCGGCCCGCCGACGCCGTGGTCGCGGTGAGCGCCGACGGGGTGGTCGCGGCGCGGTTCTGGCTCGACCACGCCACCGGACTGCTGCTGCGCAAGGAGCTCCTCGACTCGACCGGTGCGGTCGTGCGCACGGTGTCGCTGACCTCGCTGAAGCTGGGCCTGCCCACGAGCACGAGCATCCCCGCGACCACCACGGACCGGTTCGGCACGGTGGTGGCCCAGAAGGAGCTCGCGGCCCAGCGGGCGAAGGGCTGCCCCTGCCCGGAGGCGCTGCCCGGCGGGCTGACGCTGGTCGAGACGCGGCTGTCGCAAGCCGGCGCGGTCCTCGCGGCGCCGGTGGTGCACCAGGTGTTCTCCGACGGCCTCGAGACGGTCTCGCTGTTCTCGGTCGCCGGGCTGCTCACCGACGCCGATACGAACGACCTGCGGCAGAACGGGTTCGTGCCGGAGGCGGCGGTCGACGGGACCGCGTGGGTGCGGTCGGGCGACGGTTCCGCCTGGACGGCCGTGTGGGTGACCGGCGGCCAGGTGCTGACCCTCGTCGTGTCCGACGCGGAGGACCCGGCGTCGACCGCCTCGGCGGTGCTGCAGGCGATGCCGCCGACCAGCGAGCAGGACGACTCGGTATGGGGCCGCATCCAGCGCGGCTGGGAACGGATCTTCGGGGGCAGGGCGTGAAGAAGGTGCTCGTGATCGTCGCGGTGGTGCTCGGCGTCCTCGTCGTGCTCGGCGTCGTGGGCGACCGTGTCGGCGCCGCAGCGGCCGAGCGCACGATCAGCGAACGGGTCTCGGCCGAGCTGTCGGGTGCCACGGGAGTCGAGACCCGGATCCACGGCGTACCCGTGCTGACCCAGGTCGCGAAGGGGTCGCTCGACCACGTCACGGTGACGGCCGCGGAGGTGCCCGCGCAGGGCGTGACCCTCGACGACGTCACGGTGGAGCTCTACGGCGTCTCGACCTCGAGCCCGCGCACCGCCGACTCCGTCCAGGCCACCGCGAGCGTCACGACCCAGCAGCTGCAGGCCAGGCTCGGGAACGGGTGGACGGTGAAGGTCGACGGCGACGCCCTGGTCGCGTCGACCTCGGCGCTCGGCCTCCTCTCGGTCGAGGCACGGGTGATCCCGGCCGTCACCGACGGCCGGCTCCGGCTCGACCTCGACCGGGTCAGCGTGCTCGGTGTCGACGTCTCCGGCGACGCGGTCCCCGCCGCCGTGCACGAGCGCATCGACTCCCTCGTCGGCTCGCTCGGCGCGCTCCCGCTCGGCCTCTCCCTCACCGACGCGACCGTCACGCCGACCGGGGTGACGCTGGTGGCGTCGGGCAGCGACGTCGCGCTCGGATGACCGGCCGCGCGGCGGTCCCGGTTCGCGGACTCCCCGGGGGCACGGGCACCATGGAGGCGCACCGGTCGCAGGGCCGGATCCGGGGGCTCCGCGCCCCCGCGTCGCACGACGGACGGAGGCAGGCGGCATGACCGGCTACGAGGGCGACCGGCCGGCTCCCCACGAGCCGACCGGGCCCGCGGTCGAGCCCGGCTCCGGGGCGGCGTACCCGCCCCCGACACCCGGCTCCCTGGTCTCGCCGGAGTTCGAGCCGCCGCCCACCACCTCCGCGTACGCCGCCGGCCCCCGGCCGCCCGTGTTCGGCACGCCCTCTCCCGCCCTGGATCCCGCCTACGTCGCGGCGGTGAGCGACGGCACGGTGCACCAGCTCGACCCGACCGAGGTCCCCGACGGTCAGGAGGGCTCCGACGGCCAGCAGGGCTCCGACGGGCCTGACGCGCCGCCGGCGCCCCGCGGCCGCGGCACCGGTCGGATCGTGGCGATCGCCGTCGCGAGCGGGCTGCTCGCCGGCGCCCTCGGCGGCGTCGGCGCCTACACCCTCGCCGAGCAGCGGTCGCAGGCGCAGCTGACCTCGCCGGGCACGACGCTCCCGCAGTCCGACGCCGACCTCTCCTCCCGCCCGGCCGGGTCGGTGGCGGCGG
>JAKOVT010000328.1 GCA_029781935.1 Actinomycetes bacterium
GAGGAGCCGGTCGCCGTCGCCACCATCGTGAGGGGTCCGCACTCGGTCGGCCGCCACCTCGTCGTGCGCGAGACGGGCGTCGAGGGCTCGCTCGGCACGTCGCGCCTCGACGACACCGTCGGTGCCGACGTCCTCGGGCTGCTCGAGTCGGGGACGACCGGCTTCCTGCACTACGGCTCCGAGGGCGAGCGGCTCGGCAGCGATCTCGAGGTGTTCGTGACCTCGTTCGCGCCAGCACCGCGGATGTACGTGTTCGGCGCGATCGACTTCTCCGCGGCGCTGTGCCGGGCGGGCAAGCTGCTCGGCTTCCATGTCACGGTGGTCGACGCCCGCGAGATCTTCGCGACGCGCAAGCGGTTCCCCGACGCCGACGAGGTCGTGGTCGACTGGCCCCACCGCTGGCTCGGGTCGCAGCCGGTCGACGCCCGCACGGTGATCTGCGTCCTGACGCACGACCCCAAGTTCGACGTACCGGCGCTCAAGATCGCCGTCGGAACGAAGGCCGCCTACATCGGGGCGATGGGCTCGCGGCGCACGCACGAGGACCGCGTCGTCCGGCTCAAAGAGGCGGGCCTCACCGACGAGGAGATCGCGCGCATCCACTCGCCGATCGGGCTCGATCTCGGCGCGCGCACACCCGAGGAGACGGCGATCTCGATCGCCGCCGAGATCGTGCAGGACCGCTGGGGCGGATCCGGGGGCCGGCTGAAGAACGCCGACGGGCCCATCCATTCCGGGGCTCCCCGCTGAGCACCGCAGGGCTGGTGCTCGCGGCCGGCGAGGGCCGTCGCTTCGGCGGGCCGAAGGCGCCGCACATCGTGGACGGCGAGCGGCTCGTCGACCGGGCGGTGCGGCTGCTGCGCGAGGCCGGCTGCGACCCGGTTGTCGTCGTCCTCGGCGCCTGGGTCGGCGAAGTCCCGGACGCCGAGGTGGTCGTCAACGACGGCTGGGCCGAGGGCATGGGCAGCTCGCTGCGCACCGGCCTCGGCGCCCTGACCGACCACGCCGACGTGGACAGGGCGCTCGTCGTCCTGGTCGACCTGGTCGGGCTCACAACGCCTGCGGCGCAACGGGTCCTGGAGTCCGGTTCGGATCTCGCCGCCGCGGCGTACGACGGGCGCCGCGGCCATCCGGTGCTGCTCGCCCGCACGCGCTGGGCCGACGCGATCGCGGTCGCGCACGGCGACCGCGGCGCTCGCGACCTCCTCGCGTCGACGGACGTGGATCTCGTCGAGGTGGGCGACGTCGCGACCGACGACGACCTCGACGTCGCACCCTGACGACCGCGGCGCGGCTGTCGCACCGGGTCGAGAGCAGGGTGCGTCCGGACGTCGCGGATCGCGCGCCGGGAGCGCGCTCAAGCCCCTGCCGATAAGGACATCGGAGAGATGAGCGGACCGACGACGGAGCGCGACACCGTTCACGCAACGTAGTCGGACGGATCGCTTCGGAGCGGCATCGCGAGATGCCGATCTCGGAAGAGCGGGGCACCGGATCGCAGGCTGGGGGGCCACATGCGTGACGACGAGATCGATCCTCTGACCGGGTTGTGGAACAGGCGGGGCCTGGATCGTCGCCTGCGGCAGGTGGAGCAGGCCGCGAACGACCTGCTCCGGGGGCGGACCGATCGGTGGCGCACGATCGTCCTGCTCGACGTCGACGACCTGAAGGTCGTGAACGACACGTACGGCCACGTCGCGGGCGACGCCGTGCTCGTCGACGTCGCGCGTCGGCTGAGGCTCTGCGCCGGCGATCGCGCCCTGGTGGCACGGGTGGGCGGCGACGAGTTCGTCGTGCTCTCGCCCGACGAGACGCAGGAGTGCGTCGGGATGTTCGAGGTGCTGTCCGGCGACCTCTACGGGGGTGAGGTCGACGGCGTCCCGCGCGTGACGCTCTCGGCGGGCGCTGCACCGCTGCACCCGGAGGACGTCGACGACAGCATGCGCCAGGCCGACCTGGCGATGTTCCAGGCGAAGGCGTCGGGCCGCGACCGCCTCTGCGTCTACGACAGCGCCACCGACGACTACGTCAAGGACCGGCAGGATCTCCTCGACCGCATCCGCCGGATGCACGCCGAGATCGTGCGGCTCGCCGAGCTGTCGCGCACCGATCCGCTCACGCAGCTGGGCAACCGGCGCGCGATGACGCGGCACATGGAGATCCTCGAGCGCCGCGACGACGCCGCGCGGACCGCGGTGCTGTTCATCGATCTCGACAGGTTCGGCGAGTACGACCGGCTGCGCGGCGACGACCAGGGCGATCTCGCGCTGCGCCGCGTGGCCGACGAGCTCCGCGCGATCTGCCGCCGGTCCGACCTCATCGTCAACGGAGCGGTGCGCTCGGTCGGCCGCGAGGCGTTCCGCAAGGGCGGCGAGGAGTTCGTGGTCGTGGCGCCGGTGACCGACGAGGACGATGCGCTGCGGCTCGCGGAACGGGTCCGCTCGGGCATCGAGGCCCTCGACCTGGCGCACGGAGGGGTCGGCCAGCCGGTGCTCACCGCGACGATCGGGGTCGCGATCGCCGAGGCCGACGTGGGCCTCGGCGAGGCGCTGCGCGACGCCGGCGTGGTCATGACCCGGCTCAAGAACGCCGGCCTCCGCAACTGCGTCGAGCTGCTCGACCCCGCCGCCCGGCCGACCGAGGACGAGACGCCGCACGAGACCGATCGTGAGGTCCCGACGCCGACCGCCGGGCCCGACGAGGAGGCCACCACCTGACCGGCGGATGCGGTTGCTGTCCGGCCCGCGTGCCGCACTCGCGGGTCGAAGCAGGTGTGGGAACCGCGACGTCGGCGTACAGTCCGTGCACCGACGTGCCTGCGGCGCCCGCGTCCCGGAGGTGCCGCAGGTACGTCCTGCCGACCCGGGGAGACTCCGCATGCGCCGCATCCGACCTGCCGCCGTCAGCCTCGCTGCCGCCGCCGCGCTGACCCTCGCCGCCTGCGGCTCGTCGGCGGGGTCGGGCACGGCGTCGTCGTCCGCGCCGTCGGCGAGCAGCAGCGTCGGCGGGTCGATCACGGTGTTCGCGGCGGCGTCGCTCAAGGACTCGTTCACCGCGATCGGGAAGGCCTTCGAGGCGGCCAACCCCGGGACGACGGTGACCTTCAACTTCGGCGCGAGCAGCACGCTGGCCACGCAGATCACCCAGGGCGCGCCCGCCGACGTCTTCGCCTCCGCGTCCACGAAGACCATGGACACCGTCACCTCCGCCGGTGCTGCGAGCGACCCGACGACGTTCGCCGTCAACACCATGGAGATCGCGACGCCGAACCCGCAGAAGGTCCCGGTGAAGACGCTGTCCGACCTCGCCAGCGCGTCGGTGAAGACGGTGGTGTGCCAGCGGGACGTACCGTGCGGAGCAGCGGCGGTGACGCTCTTCGAGCAGAACAAGCTCACGGTGCAGCCCGTCAGCGAGGAGGCGGACGTGAAGGCGGTGCTCACCAAGGTGGCGCTCGGTGAGGCCGACGCCGGCATCGTCTACGTCACCGACGTGAAGGCTGCCGGCGACACGGTGGTCGGCGTCGAGATCCCGACCGACGAGAACGTCACCACGACGTACCCAATCGCCACGATCACGTCCAGCCAGAACGCGGCGACCGCGGCCGCCTTCATGGCCTTCGTGCTCTCGCCCGACGGCCGGAAGGTGCTCGCCGACGCCGGGTTCTCCGCCCCGTGACGCGCACGCGCGGCCGGTCCGCCACAGTGCCGCCATGGCCGGTGGCGCTCCCTGCCGCGGTCGCACTCCTCTTCCTCGCGCTGCCCCTCATCGGGCTCTTCCTGCGCGCGCCGTGGGGCCGGCTGTGGGAGATCCTCACGTCGCCGACGAGCCTGTCGGCGCTGCGGCTGTCGCTGGTGACGGCGACCTCCGCGACCGTCGTCGCCTTCGTCCTCGGCGTACCGCTGGCCTGGCTCCTGGCCCGCGCGGACTTCCCGGGCCGACGGCTCGCGCGGTCGTTGGTGACCGTGCCGCTCGTGCTTCCCCCGGTCGTGGGCGGCATCGCGCTGCTGCTCGCGTTCGGCCGGCGCGGCTTCGTGGGCCAGTACCTCGACTCCTGCTGCGGGATCACCCTGCCGTTCACCACCGCGGGCGTGGTGGTCGCCGAGGCGTTCGTGGCGATGCCGTTCCTCGTCATCACCGTCGAGGGAGCGCTGCGGTCCCTCGACACCGGCCTCGAGGACGCCGCAGCCACCCTCGGCGCCGGCCGCCTGACCATCTTCCGCCGCGTGACCCTCCCGCTCGTCCTGCCGTCGCTCGTCGCCGGTGGAGTGCTCGCCTTCGCGCGCGCCCTCGGCGAGTTCGGCGCCACGATCACCTTCGCGGGCAACCTCCCCGGCGTGACGCAGACGCTGCCGCTCGCGGTCTACGTCGGGCTCGAGGGCGACCCGTCGGAGGCGGTCACGCTCAGCCTCGTGCTGCTCGCGGTCTCAGTGGTCGTGCTCGTCGCGCTGCGCGACCGATGGCTGCGGACGGGGTCGGCATCGTGACCCGCGGGCTGTCGGCTCGCGTCGTCGTCGACCGGGGCACGTTCCGGCTCGACGCGGAGATTGCGGTGGCGCCCGGCGAGGTGGTCGCGGTGCTCGGCCCGAACGGCGCCGGCAAGTCGACGCTCCTGCGCAGCGTGTGCGGCCTCGTGCCGATCGACGACGGCCTGATCGAGCTCGGGGGCGTCGTGGTCGACCATCCCCAGTCCGGGGCCTGGGTCGGCGTCGCGCAGCGCCGCGTCGGTGTGGTGTTCCAGGACTACCGGCTCTTCCCGCATCTGTCGGTGCTCGACAACGTGGCGTTCGGTCCCCGCACGGCAGGACGGTCGCGGGCCGAGTCGCGCGCGCGGGCCCGGACCTGGATCTCGCGTCTCGGGCTCGAGCCGCTGGCCGACCGGCGTCCCGCGCAGATCTCCGGCGGACAGGCCCAGCGCGCCGCGCTGGCCCGGGCGCTCGCCGCCGACCCCGCCGTCCTGCTCCTCGACGAGCCGATGGGTGCGCTCGACGTGTCGACGCGGCTCGACGTACGCGGCGAGCTGCGCGCCCACCTGCACGAGTACGCCGGTCCGACGCTCCTCGTCACGCACGACCCGCTCGACGCCCTGGTGCTGGCCGACCGCATCGTCGTTCTCGAGGACGGCCGCGTCACCCAGCAGGGTCTGGCTCTCGAGGTGGCCCGGCGTCCGGCCACGACGTACATCGCGCGCTTGCTCGGCCTCAACCTGCTGCGCGGCAGGGCGCTGGACGGCGACATCGCGGTGGAGGGCGGCGGCGTGCTGCACGCCCCGGACGTCGCGGCGCACGGCGACGTCCTCGTGGCGGTGCGGCCCAGCGCCGTGGCGCTGCACGCCCACCGGCCCGAGGGGAGCGCCCGCAACGTGTGGCAGGGCGTGGTCGACGGTGTCGAGCCGATCGGCGACCGGGTGCGGGTGACCGTGTCCGGCGAGCCGACCGTGATGGTCGACGTGACGCCCGCGGCGGTGGTCGATCTCGGGGTCGCGCCCGGGCTCCCGGTCTGGCTGTCGACCAAGGCGACCGAGCTCGAGGTCTACCCCGGATGAGCGCCCCGGTGAGACGCTGCGGCGTCGACCGGGCGACACTCTCCCCCACCACGACGTCCCCGAGGAGGTGCCGATGAGCAGCCCGTACCTCGCGCTGCCCCTGGGCAGCCTGCCTCGGGACCGCGACCGCTCCACCGCGCGCGAGCACGACCGCTTCGTCTCGTCCGGCCTGGTGAGCGACGGCGTACGGCGGGTGGTGCTGGAGTCGTGGCAGCGCTCGCAGGCCAGCGGGGTCGATGCCGACGGCGTGCTGCCGCCGGTGGAGCTCACCGACGACGAGCTGCGCGACTACCGCGACTCGCACCCGCTCGCGCCCGTCATGCCGGTGATCCGCCGCCTGCTCGTCGACGACGCCGTCGACTGCGACCTGCTGGTCGCGGTGTCCGACAACGAGGGACGGCTGCTCTGGGTCGAGGGCTCGCCCGGGCTGCGCCTGCGCGCGGAGTCGATGAACTTCGTCCCCGGCGCCCGGTGGAGCGAGGAGCACGCGGGCACCAACGCCCCGGGTACGGCGCTCGCCCTCGACCACGGCGTCCAGATCTTCGCCCACGAGCACTACGGCCGGATCGTGCAGCCGTGGAGCTGCACCGCGGTGCCCGTGCACGACCCGTTCTCGGGCGAGGTCGTCGGGGTCCTCGACGTCACGGGTGGCGACCTCGTGGCCACCCCGCAGTCGATGGCGCTCGTGCAGGCGGCCGTGCACGCGGTCGAGAGCGAGCTGCGGCTGCAGGCGATGACCCAGGGCACGACGCGGCTCATCAAGCCCGCCCGCCGCGGCTCGGTCGACGTACGTCGGCTCGAGGTGCTCGGTGTCGACCACGGCGTCCTGCGCGTGGGCGGCGAGCGCCGGGTGATGTCGCAGCGGCACTCCGAGATCCTCCTGCTGCTGTGCGCCCACCCGGACGGGCTGTCGGCCGAGCAGCTCGCGATCGAGCTGCACGCCGACGACCTGCCCCTGGTCACGGTCCGCGCGGAGATGTCGCGCCTGCGCAGCGCGCTCGGGCCCCTCGCGCCGCAGTCGCGCCCCTACCGGCTGCCGCACGGGCTGGTGACCGACGTGTCCGAGGTCGACGCCGCGGCGCGGCGCGGCGACGTCGGCTCCGCGCTCACGGCGTACCGCGGACCCGTGCTGCCGCACTCGGAGTCTCCTGGCGTCGTCCGGATCCGACGGCGGCTGCACGACCGGCTGCGCGCGGCCACCCTCGCCTCGGGCGACTCGGCGCTCGTGCTGCGGTGGGCCGAGACCGCTTGGGGCCAGGACGATCCCGAGGTCTGGGCCACCGCGCTGCGCCTGCTCCCGCACGGCTCCGCCGAGCACAATCTCGCCCGGATCCACCTCGCCGCCCTCGACGCCGAGTTCGGCGCCACCCCCTGACCCAGCCCCCAACCCGGCGTGATCTTGGTCGAACGGGGGGTACCCGGCTCCATCCGGTGCGGGAACCCCACGTCTGACCAAGATCACGCTGAGAGCCGGGTGGGAGGGGGTCGTCGGCGGTGGGGCGGCGTACGCCGCAACGTTGGTGCAACGTTGCGCGGCCTAGCGTCCCGCCACCGAGCCCGGCACCGCTCCGGGCATCCCAGACGGTCGAACCCGGAGGCAGACGCATGGCTCTGTACGCCAATCCCAACACCGAGGGCAGCCCGGTCCAGTTCCGCTCGCGCTACGACCACTGGATCGGTGGCGAGTACGTCCCGCCGGCGAGCGGCCAGTACTTCGAGAACGTCACGCCGGTGACCGGTCAGGTCTTCTGCGAGGTCGCGCGCGGCAACGAGGTCGACATCGACCGCGCGCTCGACGCCGCGCACGCCGCTGCCCCGGCGTGGGGCCGGACCCCGGTCAACGAGCGCGCGAACGTGCTCAACCGCATCGCCGACCGCATCGAGGCCAACCTCGAGGCGATCGCGATCGCCGAGACGTGGGAGAACGGCAAGCCGATCCGCGAGACCCTCGCGGCCGACATCCCGCTCGTCGTCGACCACTTCCGCTACTTCGCGGGCGTCCTGCGCGGCCAGGAGGGCTCGATCTCGCAGATCGACGAGGACACCGTCGCCTACCACTTCCAGGAGCCGCTCGGCGTCGTCGGCCAGATCATCCCCTGGAACTTCCCGATCCTGATGGCCGCGTGGAAGCTCGCGCCCGCCATCGCCGCCGGCAACGCCGTGGTCATGAAGCCAGCCGAGCAGACACCGGTCTCGATCCTGTTCGTCATGGAGCTGATCGCCGATCTGCTGCCCGCGGGCGTCGTGAACATCGTCAACGGCTTCGGTGTCGAGGCCGGCAAGCCGCTCGCGTCGTCGCCCCGCATCGCCAAGATCGCGTTCACCGGCGAGACCACGACCGGGCGCCTGATCATGCAGTACGCCGCGCAGAACATCATCCCGGTCACCCTCGAGCTCGGCGGCAAGAGCCCCAACGTGTTCTTCGAGGACATCGCGGCGAAGAACGACGACTTCTACGACAAGGCGCTCGAGGGCTTCACGCTGTTCGCACTGAACCAGGGCGAGGTCTGCACCTGCCCGAGCCGCGCGCTCATCCAGTCGTCGATCTACGACCAGTTCCTCACCGATGCGACCGCCCGGACGAAGGCGATCAAGCAGGGCAGCCCGCTCGACACCGAGACGATGATCGGCGCCCAGGCGAGCAACGACCAGCTCGAGAAGATCCTGTCCTACATCGAGATCGGCCAGCAGGAGGGCGCTCGTCTCGTCACCGGCGGCGAGCG
>JAKOVT010000332.1 GCA_029781935.1 Actinomycetes bacterium
GCCGGAGTGCGCGAGGGCGTTGTCGACCAGCGCGTGGGCCGCGCGCAGGACGAGGGGCGACTGCACCGACGTGACGAAGTCCGCCCCGAGGCGGTCGGTGTGCGGCACCACGGGCACGGCGCTGCCGGCGTAGGGACCGACGATGCCCTCGACCAGCGCGTCGAGCGCGATCGCGGTGCGCTCGCCGAGGATCCGGCGGCTCCCGCCGTCGGCCACCGCCGTGAGCCGGCCCAGGACGTCGACGAGGCTGTCGAGCGCGGCCCGCGAGTCGGGTGGCGCGTCGTCGCGCTCGGCCAGCGCACGCAGGTCGGCGAGCGCCGCCTCGGTCTCGTGGCCGAGGTAGGCCAGGTAGGCCGAGCGTGCGTCGTCGGCGATCCGGTTCTCGCGCTTGAGCGCGTTGACGTCCTCGGTCCGCTGCGCGAGGAGCTCCTCGAGCCGGCGACGGTCGGCCCGCTGCCGCTCCTCGAGCGCCTCCCACTCGAAGGCGCGGCCGAGCTGGCTGCCGATCGACGGTGCGAGCTGCAGCAGCCGCTCGTCGGCGGGCCTCGGGTCGGGGTTCACGAACTCGATCACGGCACGCACGTCGACACCCGTGACGACGGGGAACGCCCACGACGACCCGCGGCGGAGCACCCGGTTGCGGGGATAGTTCGCCGCCGTCGAGAGGTCGGGCAGCCAGAGCGCGAGGTGCGACGCCGCGACCTCGCCGGGCAGGCCGCGCGGCGGCACGAAGCGCTCGTCGACCGTGGCGCCCATGACGGTGTCGAGGAACTCCAGGGCGCCGGGGTCGGCGTCCCAGATGTCGGCGGTGACGAACGCGCCGTCGTCGTCGGGCACCAGCACGTGCGACACCGCGAAGTCGCAGTGCCGGCGCAGCACCTTCGCCGCCGCGCCGAGCGCGGAGAGCGCGTCGCGGCTCTCGTAGACGAGCACCGCGATCGAGGCGAAGAGCTCCACCTCGCGGGCACGCTCGTAGGACCGGCGCAGCTGGTTCTCCGCGATGACCTCGGCCTCGAGCCGCGCAGCACGTTCCCGTGCGGCGCGCCGCTCCAGCCGTGCGATCGCGTCGGCCGTGCCGAGCGGCTGCTCCGGATCGTCGTCGAACGGCTCGAGGTGGTCGGTCATACCGCCTCCACCCGGATCACGCAGTGGTCGTCGCCGCGGTGCACGCACACCGGCTGCGACACCACCACGCGCTCGCCGTAGTGGTCGGCGGCGCCGAGCACGAGACCCTCCGCCAGGTCGCAGCGACCGCGCGCGGAGGTGTAGCCGAGCTCGATGACGCCGGGCTCGGGGGCGCTGTGCTCGAGCTCGGGGATCACCGCACCGGGGTAGAGCCGGCGCACCTCGGGATGCACCACGGCGTTGAGCGAGAGCAGGAAGGTGCGCAGCTCCGTGTGCGGTGCGAAGAAGCCGGGGTAGCGCTCGGCCAGGATCGCCATCCCCTGGTGGCCGACGTGCCGGATCACCTCGGCCGGGGTCGCTCCCTCCCGCTCGGCCACCGCTCGCGCGAGCGTCTCCACCTCGTGATCGGGGTAGGTGCCGAGGGAGGTGTAGGACGCCGCGAGCCCCGAGGCGTCGACGACCTCGTCCCAGTAGACCTCGCCGTGCTCGTGCCGCACGACGTCCTCGACGAGGTTGAGGATGATGCCCTTCACCGCCGATCGCCCCCGACGAGCAGCTCGTCGACGACACGGCGCAGCTCGGCCAGGTCGACCGGCTTGCTCAGGTGGCCGTCCATGCGCGCAGCGCGGCACCGAGCCAGCCAGTCGGGGTCGTCGCCCACCACGAGCCCGATGACGGGGACCGATGCCACGGTGCGCCGCTGGGAGGCGCGGATCCGCTCGGTCGTCGCCGGTCCGTCCAACCCCGGCATGTCGGCGTCGAGCAGCACCAGGCCGAAGGCGCGCGACGCCTCGAGCAGCTCGAGGGCCTCGTCGCCGGACGCGGCGCCACGGGCGGTGACGCCGAGCCGCGAGAGCTGGCGCAGCACGAGGTTGCGGCTCGCGTCGCTGTCGTCGACGACGAGCACCGAGTCGGCCGGCAGGACGGGCTCGTCGGGCGCGCTCCCCTCGGCGGGTGCGCTCGGCGCCTCCGACACCTCGGGCAGCTCGACCGTGAACCGGAAGGTCGATCCCGAGCCGACGGTGCTCGCGACCTGGAACTGCCCGCCCATGAGCGTGACGAGGCGGTCGGAGATCGCGAGACCGAGACCGGTGCCCTCGTCGCTGCGCTTGGCCTGCACGAACGGGTCGAAGATCGTCGAGAGGCGGTCGGCAGCGATCCCCTGGCCGGTGTCGTGGACCTCGAACGAGAGCGCGACCGTGCCGGCGCCACGACCGACCACGGTGCAGCTGAGCGTGACGCCGCCCGTCGCCGTGAACTTCACCGCGTTGCCGGCCAGGTTCAGCACCACCTGCCGCAGCCGGAGCGCGTCGCCGAGCACCAGCTCGGGCAGGTCCTGATCGAGGACGAGCCCGATCTCGAGGCCCTTGGCCCGCGCCTGCGGGCGCAGCAGCCCGACGATGCCCGTGAGCACGTCCGCCGGGGAGAACGGCTCCTCCATGAGCTCGATCCGACCGGCCTCGACGCGCTCGAAGTCGAGGATGTCGTTGATGATCTCGATGAGGGACGAGGCCGAGGCGTTGACGACGTCGACGAGCTCTCGCTGCTCGTCGTCGAGCGGAGTGAGCCGGAGCAGGTCGAGGGTGGCG
>JAKOVT010000356.1 GCA_029781935.1 Actinomycetes bacterium
GCTCCGGCGGGCGGCCGCAGAAGGCGTGTGCGTGATCGTCTCGACGCACGACGACCGGCTCGCACGCTCGGTCGACCGCGTGCTCGCCCTGCGGCACGGCGTGCTGTCCAGCGAGCGGCACGAGGGCGGTGCACGGCTCGCGGCGATCGACTCCACCGGCCGCGTGGCGCTGCCGGCGGAGGCGCAGGCGCTGTTCCCCGACGGCCGCGCCGAGCTCGAGGTGGTCGACGGGTCGGTCGTGCTCCGACCGCCGCGCACGGCCGGCGAGGGAGGCGCGCCGTGAGCGGTCCTGTCGCCGTGGTGTCGGCGGTGTCGCACTCCCCCGACGGCGTCACGGAGGTGCTGCACGACGTCAGCCTCGAGGTGGCACCCGCCGAGCTCGTGGTGCTGTCCGGCCGCTCGGGATCGGGCAAGTCGACGCTCCTCCTGCTGCTCACCGGCGTCGCCCGCCCGACGCGCGGCGAGGTGACGGTGCTCGACCGACCGGCGCGCGAGTGGTCGGACTGGTCGCGCGTGGCGTTCGCGCCCCAGCATGCGTCGATCTCGCCCGAGCTCACGGTGCGCGAGAACGTCGGGCTGCCGGCCAGCCTGCACGGCGGCGCGGTGCCCGACGGCCTGCTGGAGTCGCTCGGCATCGCCGCTCTCGCCGACCGCACCGCCACCGAGACCAGTCTCGGCGAGCAGCAGCGCACCGCCGTGGCGCGCGCGCTCGTGCTCGCGCCCGACCTCTGCCTGCTCGACGAGCCCACGAGCCACCAGGACGACGACCATGTCGAGGTCGTGCTGTCGGCGCTGCGGGCCGCGACCACGTCCGGAACCGCCCTGGTGGTCGCGAGCCACGACCCGCGCGTGCTGGCCGCGGCCGACCGCGTGGTCGCGCTCGACAACGGCCACGTCGTGGCTGCGCCGGCCGTGGTGCGGCCGGGCGACGCTCCGTCGCGCTAGCGGCTACGCGCCGAGGACGACGTCGTATCCGAGCCGGAGCAGCAGCACGGCGACGACGACGAGGAAGACGAGGCGGACGAACCTCGAGCCGCGACGGACGGCGGTGCGAGCGCCTACGACGGCACCGGTGAGGTTGGCGACGCCCATCGCGAGGCCGAGCCCCCAGAGCACGTGGCCGGTGGCAGCGAAGACGAGGAGCGCGGCGAGGTTCGTCGCGACGTTGACGATCTTCGCGATCGCCGAGGCGTTGAGGAACGAGTAGCCGAGCAGCGCGACGAGGCCGAAGACGAGGAACGTGCCGGTGCCGGGCCCGAACACGCCGTCGTACAGGCCGATGCCACCGCCCATCGCGATCGCGGCGGCGCGATGGCGGTGGTGCTCCTCGCCACCGTGCCAGCGCAGGTCCTGCCGCTCGCCGAGGGCCGGTCGCAGCAGGGTCCAGAGGCCGACGACGACGAGCAGCACGAGCGCGAGCGGGCGGAACCACGTGCCCGGGAGGCGGGTCGCGGCAGCGGCTCCGACCGCCGAACCGACGAAGGCCGTGACCGCCATGGGCACGGCGGTCGCCACATCGGTGACTGCCGCGCGGCGGTAGGTGCGGGCGGCGGCGCTGGTGCCGATGATCGAGCTCAGCTTGTTCGTGCCGAGCACCGTCGCGGGCGGTACGCCCGGCAGACCCACCAGCAGCGCCGGCAGCTGCACCAGCCCGCCGCCCCCGCTCACGGCGTCGACCCACCCCGCGAGCATCGCGGCGAGCAGCAGCCCCACGAGGACGTGCGGTGCGACGCCGAGGATCGTGTCCACGCCGTCAGGCGGCGTTCCAGGCGCGCACGATCGCGAGGACGTCGCCGAGCCGGTCGACCACGGCGTCGGGGACGACGTCGACCGGGACCTGCTGGTGGTGCGGGATGTCGGAGTGCGGCACGAGGATCGCGCGCATCCCCGCCTGCTGCGCGCCGTGCACGTCGTCCCAGGGCCGGTCGCCGACGAAGACCACGCGGGAGGGGTCGGCGACGCCTACCGCGTCCATCGCGAGTCGGAACGAGTCGAGGTGGGGCTTCGCGACCGGCGTCTCGCTCGTGAAGACCGCGCCGTCGACCAGGTGCGCCACGCCGTCGCGGTGGAACACCGCCTCGTGCTGCTTGCGCGGCCACATCGTGTTCGACAGCACGCCGATCCTGATGCCGTCGGCGCGCAGACCCTCCAGCAGAGGGACGGCGTCGGGGTCGGTGTAGGTGTGCGGGTCCCAGGCCTCGAGGTAGGCCTCCATCGCCTCCGCGTGCTGCCACGACCCCGTGTCGATGCCGGCGAGCTCGAAGACCCGGTCGAGGTGCCCTGTTCCCTCGGCGCCCCCTGTGGCGCGCTGGCGCGACCAGAACGACTCCTCGGCGTCGAAGAGCTTCTGCGCGAGCTCCTTCGCGTGCACGGCGTCGTAGACCTGCGCGTAGGCGTACCACTGCGCGACGAGGTCGATGTCGTGCCACGGGGTGAGGGTGCCACCCCAGTCGAAGACGACGGCGTCGACGTGCCCGCTCATGCCCGGCAGGCCGCCACGATCGCGTCGACGGAGTCGACGACCGCCACCTCGCTGCGCTCGCCGCTGCGACGGTCCTTGAGCTCGATGACGCCGTCGGCGAGGCCCTTGCCCACGACGACGATCGTGGGTACGCCGATGAGCTCGGAGTCCTTGAACTTCACGCCCGGCGAGGCCTGCCGACGGTCGTCGTAGATCACGCGGAGGCCCCGGTCCTCGAGGTCGCGCGCCAGGCCCTCGGCGTGCTCGTAGACGGCGTCGTCCTTGCCCGTGGCGACGAGGTGGACGTCGGCCGGTGCGACCTCGCGCGGCCAGCACAGGCCGAGCTCGTCGAAGGACTGCTCCGCGATCGCCGCGACAGCGCGGGAGACGCCGATGCCGTACGAGCCCATGGTGACGGTGACGAGCTTGCCGTTCTCGTCGAGCACCTTGAGGTCGAGGGCCTCGGCGTACTTGCGACCGAGCTGGAAGATGTGGCCGATCTCGATGCCGCGGGCGATGGTGAGCGGCGATCCGCAGCGCGGGCACACGTCGCCCTCGACGACCTCGGCCGCCTCGATCGTGCCGTCGGGCGTGAAATCGCGCCCGGCCACGAGGTCGAAGACGTGCTTGCCGTGGACGTTGGCGCCGGTGATCCACCGGGTGCCCTCGACCACGCGCGGGTCGACGACGTAGCGGATGCCGCTGGCCGACTCCTCGCCCAGCACCTCCGGACCGAGGTAGCCCTTGACGATCAGCGGGTGCTTCTTCAGCTCGACCTCGTCCATCGGCGTCGGCACGCCCGGCTGCAGCACGGCCTCGAGCCGCTTCAGGTCGACCTCGCGGTCGCCCGGCAGGCCGACGACGAGCGGGTAGCTCGTGCCGTCGGGCAGCGCCACGACGAAGGCGACGTTCTTCAGCGTGTCGGCGGCCGTCCACGCGCGGTCGGCGCGCGGCTGCAGCGCGTTCGCCGCGGCCACGAGCGTCTCGATCGTCGGGGTGTCCGGTGTGTCCTCGACGTGCGACGCCGGAGCGTCGTCGTACGGGATCGCGTCGGGCACCGGGGTCACGACGGCCTCGACGTTGGCGGCGTAGTCGCACGAGGTGCAGCGGACGTAGGTGTCCTCTCCGGAGTCGGTCGTGGCGAGGAACTCCTCGGACGCCGAGCCGCCCATCGCGCCGCTCTGGGCGGAGACGATCACGTAGTCCAGGCCGAGCCGGTCGAAGGTGGCGATGTACGCCGCGCGGTGCTTGTCGTAGGAGGCCTGCAGCCCGGCGTCGTCGATGTCGAACGAGTACGAGTCCTTCATGACGAACTCGCGACCGCGCAGGATGCCCGCCCGCGGACGCGCCTCGTCGCGGTACTTGGTCTGGATCTGGTAGATCGCGAGCGGCAGGTCCTTGTACGAGGAGTACTCGCCCTTGACCATCAGGGTGAAGAGCTCCTCGTGGGTCGGGCCCAGGAGGTAGTCGTTGTCGCGGCGGTCCTTGAGCCGGAAGATGCCGTCGCCGTACTCGGTCCACCGGTTGGTGATCTCGTAGGGCTCGCGCGGCAGCAGCGCCGGGAAGTGGACCTCCTGGAAGCCGGCGGCGTCCATCTCCTCGCGGACGATGTTCTCCACGTTGCGGTAGACCATGTAGCCCAGCGGCAGCCAGCTGAAGATGCCCGGCGCGACGCGGCGCACGTAGCCCGCGCGGACGAGGAGGCGGTGGCTCGGCACCTCGGCGTCGGCAGGGTCCTCCCGGAGGGTGCGGAGGAACAGCGACGACATGCGGAGCAGCACGGGTTCTCCTCGGTCCAGCGGTCCGACGGCTCCACCGAGCCGCGGACCCGCAGGATATCGGGGCCGCCCGCACGGCCCCGAACGAGTTGGCGCCCGGGTGCCGCGCGTCTCAGGCGGCGACGGCCGCGCGCCGGGCCGGGATGCGGCGCAGGTCCGACATCCAGCCCAGGGTCACCCCGATGACGACGACGATGCTGCCCGAGGCCATCCCCCACGCCGGGCCGAAGGCGCCGGCCACGATCCCGCCGAGCAGGGCACCGGCAGGGGCTCCGAGGCCCCAGCTGAGCATGCGACCCGTGGTGTTCACCCGGCTCTGCATGTCCTCCGGGGTCTCCTCCTGCCGGAAGGTGATGTTGTTGACGACGCTCACCAGGTTGGCCGCGCCGAACAGGAACACCAGCACGAAGGTGACGCGGTAGTCGCGCGGCCAGGGCATGAGCACGATGAGGATCGCCATGACGCTCGTGCTCACGAGGCTCACGCGCGCGGGGCTGAACGGGCGCAGCCAGCGTCCGGCCAGGGTGCCCACCAGGCCGCCGAGGCTGAACACCGCGAAGACGCCGCCGAGCCGTACGTCGCCCTGGCGGATGCCCAGCACCTGGTCGGCGAAGGGCACGAGCTGGCCCATCACGGCGCCCATGCTGAAGGAGACCGTCGTCCCGATGAAGGTCATCGCGCGCAGCGTGGTGTGCGCCCAGAGCCAGCGCAGCCCGGTGAGGACGTCGTCGCGCAACGGCCGGTGCTCCCCGTCGCGCTCGCCGGTGAGCGAGCGCACGATGCTGCGCACGAGGAACGCGCTCGCGAGGAAGGTGAACGCGTTCACCCAGTACAGGCTCGACGGTGCGATCCAGGCGACGAGGACGCCGACCAGGCCCGGCAGGACGATGTCGAAGACCTGCGTCGTGCCCCAGACCGCGTTCGTCGCCTCGCGGATGCGCTGCTTGCCGACGAGGGTCGGCACAGCGCCGAAGTTCGCGGCGTCCCAGAACACGAAGACGGTCATCGTGACGAGCCCGGCGAGGATGACGTGGGCCGCGGTCAACCGCCCCATCGCGGCGGCGACGGGCACGGTCGCGAGCACCGCGGCGTTGACCAGGTCCGCCCCCACCATGACGCGACGTCGGTCCATCCGGTCGGCGAGCGCTCCCGCGAGCAGCCCGAACAGGAGGTAGGGCAGGCCCTCGGTCGCGGCCGTGACGCCGGTCAGCAGCGGCGAGCCGGAGAGCGAGTAGACGAGGATCGGCGCCGCGACGTAGGTGATGGTGCCGCCGGCGTAGGAGACGATCCGGCTGATCCAGTACCGCCGCCAGTCCCGGTCCGCCCAGAGGCTGTCGGGGTCGGGGCGGCGGAGCACCGCGCCATCCTCTCAGCCGCGGCGCGATGCTCGCGGCGGGGCCAGCGCCGTCAGAACAGGACCGTGGCGAAGGTGCCGGCGTCGGTGAAGCCGACCCGCTCGTAGACGCGGCGGGCGACCGTGTTGAAGTCGTTGACGTAGAGGCTCACCACGCGAGCGTGGTCGCGGCGGGCGAGCTGCACCACGGTCGACATCCCCGGCGCGGCCAGCCCGAGACCGCGGTACTCCGGCGCGACCCACACGCCCTGCACCTGGCAGACGCCGTCGCTGACGGCCCCCACCTCGGCCTTGAACACGACGCGCCCGTCGTCGATCCGGGCGTACGCGCGGCCGTGGCGGACCAGCTCGGCCACGCGGGCGCGGTAGGCCTCGGCCGCACCTCCCGCGAGCGGCGAGACGCCGACCTCCTCGGTGAACATGGCGACGCAGGCCGGCAGCAGCAGGTCGACCTCGTTCTGCCGCACCTGGCGGACCGACGGGTCGCCGGGCACGACGGGATCGGCGTCCATGCGGAGCAGCGGCTGGGTGGCCCGGATCTCGCGGGCCGGGCCCCACGCGTCGGCGAGCATCGACCAGAGGTCGAGCACCTCGTCGTCGGGACCGACGATGGAGGAGCAGCGCCGACCCATCCGGCGGCACCGCTCGGCGAACGCGCGCCGCGCCTCGGGCGTGGTCTCCACCGGGACCAGGTTGGCCCCGAGGTAGAGCAGCGAGGTGAGCACGCCGTCCTCGGACCAGCCCCACATCTCCCCGCCCATGCGCCAGGAGTCGAGGTGGCTGATGCGGACGCGCGAGGAGACGAAGCAGTGGGCCACGGGATCGCGGTCGATGACCCGCTGCGCCTGCGCGAGGTCGCGCGAGCTCAGCACGCGCAGCACGCCCGTCGTCGCCGTGGTCACGGGGCCATGGTGCCCGACCCCCCGGGGTACGTGTCCAGCGCCCGCGGCCGGCGGCACGGGCCCCGGTCAGCCGGGGACGTGCACGAGCAGCCGCGTGCTGCCCACCACCACGACGTCGCCGTCGGCCAGGCGCCGTCGCTCGATCTCCTCGTCGCCCACCCGCGTGCCGTTGCTCGACCCCAGGTCGACGAGCTCGTAGCCGCCCACGACCGGCCGCACCTCCGCGTGCCGGCGGGAGATCCGCGGGTCGGCGAGCACCACGTCGCACCCGGGGTGGCGGCCGACGACCCAGGTGCGGGAGCCCAGCTCGACGGCGACCCCGTTGGGCAGGGTGAGCGTCGCGCCGCGCACGCCGCGGTCGTCGTGGGTGACCGTCTCGGCCACCTCGCCCGCACCGACGTCCAGGGCCAGGTCCTGCCGCAGGATCGACTCGTGGACGCCCCGCAGCCCGGGGCCCGGATCGAGGCCCAGCTCGTCCGCGAGCCGGTCCGCCGTGCGGCGGTACGCCGCGAGCGCCTCCGCCTGCCGGCCCGAGCGGTAGAGGGCGAGCATGTACTGACCGGCCAGCCGCTCGTCGAGCGGCGAGTCGCTCACGGCCTGCTCGAGCTCGGGCACCAGGGCGAGGTGCCGGCCGAGAGCGAGCTCGACGTCGACGCACTCGTGCTGGAGCACGGCGCGACGCCGCTCCACACCGACCAGGACGGGCGCCATCGAGGGGATGTCGGCGAGGTCGGCGAGCGCGGGGCCGCGCCAGAGCGAGAGCGCGAACCTCAGGAGGTGGGCGGCGCCGGCGTCGTCGCCGACCGAGCGCGCGTCGCGGGCGCGGGCGAGCGCGTCGTCGGCGTCGTGGAGGTCCAGCTCCCCCGGCTCCACCTGCAGCCGGTATCCCGGCCGGACGTAGGTGAGGCGTTCCGGCGACCGGTCGTCGCGCAGCACCTTGCGCAGCGCGGACACGTGCACCTGCAGGCTCGCGTGCGCGCCGTCGGCCCCGGGCTCCTCCCCCCACACGGCGTCGAGGATGCGGCTGGTCGGCACGACGCGACCGGCATCGACCAGGAGCAGCGCGAGCACCGAGCGCTGCTTGGGGCCACCGAGAGGGAGGGCGACGCCGTCGCAGCTGGCCTCGAGCGGGCCGAGGACGCTGAACCGCCACCGGCTCACGACGTCCTCCCCACCCCGAGCGCGACCGTCGTGCCGGCCACCACCGTGCTCCCCGCCTTGGACGACTGCGCGAGCACCCGGCCTGCCGCGGACTTCGTGGTGGTCACGGCGTACGTCGTCGACGGCAGCCCCTGCGCCCGCAGCGCCGGCCGGGCGGAGACCGCGCGGGTGCCGACGACGTCGGGCACGACGATGCGCGCGGTGACCCAGCCGGAGGTGAGGCCCGCGCTGCGGGAGCGGACCTGCCAGCGGTACCAGGTGCCCGCGGCCGGGACGGGCACGGTGATCCGGCCCTGCGTGGCGCTCGACCAGGGGACGGTGGTGCTCGACCCGGACGACGAGCCGCCGATCACGGTCCAGCGCACGTCGTAGCCCTGCGCGCCGCCGCTCGGCGCCGAGAACGCCAGGGCGACGCTCACGGCGGGGGCCCCGCCGCTGGAGGCGAGCTGCGGCTGGGAGACGCGCAGGCTGTGCGGCGCCCCCGGCGCCACCGCCGCGGGCGACGCCGACGGTGCGCTGCTCGGCGCGCTCGAGCGCGGTGACACCGACGGGTGCACGACGGGGGCGGTCGCCCCGGTGGACGGGGAGCCGGTCGCGCTGCCGGACGCCGTCGGCCTCGGGGTCGACGACGCGCTCGGCCGCGCGTCGGTCGAGGGGCTCGCTGCAGGCGACGACGACGAGCCGCCCGGCTCCGCCCCGGAGGCGGGTGCGCCCTGCAGGTCGAGGCCGCGCCAGGCGACCAGCCCGAGCAGCACGACGGCGACGCCGGCCACGAGCGCCCAGGCGTTGGTCCCCCTCCGCCGGTCGTCCGCGGCAGGTGCCGGCACGAGGGCCGTCGGGGCGACCGCGGCCGCCGGCGCCGGATCGGCGGTCCAGCCGGTGAGGGTGGGCTCGGAGGCCGTCGGGGCCGGCCCGAGGGCGACGGGACGGGGTCCGGTGGCGCCGGCGAGGAAGGCCCCGGTGACGACGGCTGCGGCCGGGACGACCACGCCCTCGTCCTCGGCGGCGGCGCGCAGCCCGACGCCGAGCTCCTCGGCCGATGCCGGCCGGTCGGCCGGATCCTTGGCCATGGCCCTCTCGAGCACGGCGCAGAGCGGGGCGGGAACGCCGGCCGGGCGCAGATCGGGGACCGGGGCCGTGGCGATGCGGGCCACCATCGGGACGAGGCTCTCCTCGGGCCCGTCGGCGGCGAACGCGGCGCGACCCGCCAGCGCGGCGTACAGCGTGGAGGCCAGCGAGTACACGTCGGCGGGCACGCCGCCGCGCCCGCCGGCGACGACCTCGGGCGCGGCGTGCGCGAGCGTGAGGGTGACGGCCCCGGTCGCCGTGCGGAAGGCGCCCGGCACCCCGGCGATGCCGAAGTCGACGAGGACGGGAGCGTCGACGGCGTCGAACAGGACGTTCTCGGGCTTGATGTCGCGGTGCGTGATCCCGACCCGGTGCGCGGACTCGAGCGCGCCGCACAGCGCCGTCCCCCATCTCGCGACCTCGCGCCAGTCCGACGGGCCCGCGGCGACGCGGTCCGCGAGCGAGCCTCCGGGGAGCAGCGACATGGCCAGGTAGCCCGCACCGTCGGTGGTGAGGCCGCAGCTGTGCACCGTGACGATGTTCGGGTGCTCGCCCAGCGCGGCCAGGGCCTCGCACTCGCGGGCGAAGCGGGCGTAGGCCTCGGAGTCGGCCCGGACGTCGGGCAGCACCTTGACGGCGACGTCGCGACCCAGGCCGGACTGCCGGCCGCGGTAGACCACGCCGAAGCCGCCCCGACCGATCTCGACGAGGTCGTCGAGGCCGTCGATGACCGGTGCCACCGTGCTCCCTCCTGCGCCCGGGCACGGCAGAGGAGCCGGACCCTCCCCCCCAGAGTCATCGGGACGGCTTGGCGTCGGCTGAAGACGCGCCGAAGACGCGCTGAGGGCTCGCTGAGGGCTCCGCCCCGCGGCCCGCCGGGTCGGGGCTAGGAGACCGACACCACGGGGGCGGCCTCGCCGCTCTCGGGGTCGACGCCCATCTCCTCGGCCATCTCGAGGGCCATCTCGACCAGCGTCTCGACGATCTGGGACTCGGGCACGGTGGTGACCACCTCGCCGCGGCGGAAGATCTGCCCCTTGCCGTTGCCCGAGGCCACCCCGAGGTCGGCCTCGCGCGCCTCGCCCGGTCCGTTGACGACGCAGCCCATGACCGCCACGCGCAGCGGGACCGCGAGGCCCTGCAGACCGGCCGTGACCTGCTCGGCGAGGGTGTAGACATCGACCTGCGCCCGCCCGCAGGACGGGCACGACACGATCTCGAGGCCGCGCTTGCGGAGGTTCAGCGACTCCAGGATCTGGATCCCGACCTTCACCTCCTCGACCGGCGGGGCGGAGAGCGACACGCGGATGGTGTCGCCGATCCCCTCCGACAGCAGGGCGCCGAACGCGACCGCCGACTTCACCGTGCCCTGGAACGCGGGGCCGGCCTCGGTGACGCCGAGGTGCAGCGGGTAGTCGCAGCGCTGCGCGAGCAGGCGGTAGGCCTGCACCATCACCACCGGGTCGTGGTGCTTCACCGAGATCTTGATGTCGCGGAAGTCGTGCTCCTCGAAGAGTGAGCACTCCCACAGCGCCGACTCCACGAGCGCCTCGGGCGTCGCCTTGCCGTACTTCTCGAGCAGGCGCTTGTCGAGCGAGCCGGCGTTGACGCCGATGCGGATCGGGATGCCGGCGTCCTTGGCGGCCCGGGCGATCTCGCCGACCTTGTCGTCGAACTGCTTGATGTTGCCGGGGTTCACGCGTACGCCGGCGCACCCGGCGTCGATCGCGGCGAAGACGTACTTGGGCTGGAAGTGGATGTCGGCGATCACGGGGATGCCGGACTTCTTCGCGATCTGCGACAGCGCATCGGCGTCGTCCTGGCTCGGCACGGCGACGCGCACGACCTGGCAGCCCGCTGCGGTGAGCTCGGCGATCTGCTGCAGCGTCGAGTTGACGTCGGCGGTGAGCGTGGTCGCCATCGACTGCACCGAGATCGGTGCGTCGCCGCCGACCTCGACCGGGTGCGTCGGGTGGTTCAGGCGGATCTTGCGGCTGACCCGGCGCTCGGCGAGCACGGGCGCGGGCAGTGCGGGCATTCCGAGGGCGACGTCCATGGGTCCATCATCCCCCGCCGGCGCCGCTGCCGCCTCCGGCCTTGGCTCGTCGGGCATCGCGCCGCGCCGCCGGAGGACACTGGCGGCGTGAGGTACGGGGCGGTGCTCCGATTCCGGGCGGTGGGTCTCCTCCCGGTGGTCCCGCTCGCCGCTGCGGCGCTGCTTCTCACCGCCTGCGCCGACGGTCCGGCTCCGGTGCCGAGCGGGGCGCCGTCGACCCCCTCCGCCTCCTCGCCGGGTCCCTCGGCGCCGACCGGCGGGGGCACGCCCTCGACCGCGGCACCGAGCACGGCCTCCCCCACGGGCTCGCTCCCGCTCACCGGGCCGACCGCCTCGCTCAGCGGCTTCGGGACCGCCCCCGTGACCGGTGGGACGGAGTGGCCGGGGCCGGCCCAGGCCCTGCTCGTGCGGGTGGCCGTGGGCAGCCACACCGGCTACGACCGGCTGGTGCTCGAGTTCGCCGTGGGCCCCGTTCCCACCTACGAGGTGACGCCCCAGCGCGATGCGGAGTTCTTCCGCGACGCGAGCGACGCGGAGGTGGTGCTCAGCGGTGACACCGGTGTCCTGGTGGTGCTGCGCGGGACCACCGTCGCGCCCACCGCGCGCTCCTGGCTGCTGCCGCGCTACCCGGCGGTGCGCGAGGTCGAGCGGATCGGCGACTTCGAGGCGGTCGTGTCGTACGGCGTCGGCGTCGCCGGAGTCGCACGGGTGCGCGTCACGACGCTGAGCTCGCCGGCACGTCTGGTCGTCGACGTGCTGCACCCAGCCGCTACTGCAGGGTGATGGGCTTCACGAGGTCGGCGACGATGGTGATGGCGCCGAGCACGAGCAGGAGCCCCGATACGACGTACGTCAGCGGCAGGGCCTTGGCGATGTCGACCGGCGGCGGGGCGGGCAGGTGGCGCAGCTTCGCCCAGCCTCGCTTGATGCCCTCCCACGCCGCACCGGCGACGTGGCCGCCGTCGAGCGGGAGCAGCGGGATCAGGTTGAACAGGAACAGGAACAGGTTCAGGCCGGCCAGCAGGCTCAGCACGAACGCTGCCTTGTCGAGCACCGGAGTCGTCTCCAGCGCCACCGCCTCGCCGGTGAGCCGGCCGACGCCCACGACGCCGACGATGCCGTTGGGGTCGCGCGGCTCGTCGGTGACGGTCTGGCGGACCAGGTCGTACATGCGGACCGGGAGGGTCGCGATGGCGCTGACCGCGTGGGTGGTCTGGTCCCACATGATCCCGGGGACGGTGGCGACCGAGGCGGTCTGACGCTCGAACCCGGGGACGAGACCGACGAAGTTGCGCGACTCGGTCTGGCCCGTCGGCTTGCCGTCGGCACCGTAGACAGGGAGCTGCACCGGCTGCAGAGGGACCGTCAGGGTCACCTGCTGGCCGTCGCGGACGACCACGAGCGGGACGTCGCCCGGCTGCGCGCTGCGGATCGCGGCCTGGGCCTCGGTCCACTCGCTGATGGGCTGGCCGCCCAGCGACACCACCTGGTCGCCGACCTCGATCCCGGCCAGCGCAGCGGCGGACCGCCCGTCCGTGCAGCTGCCGTCGGCCTCGGCCTTGCCGTTGGGGTTGCTCACGCTCGGCACGCACGGTGCGACGGCGCCGATCTTGGTGGTGGTCTGCGGCAGGCCGATGAGCGACACCACGATCGTCATGAGGACGAACGCGAGGACGAGGTTCATGGTCGGCCCGCCGAGCATGACGACGACGCGCTTGCGGATGGGGAGCTTGTAGAAGACGCGGTCGCGGTCCTCGGGACCGACCTCGTCCATCGACTGCTTGCGGGCGTCGTCGATCAGGGCGGAGAACCGGCCGGTCGAGGAGGCGCGCAGCCTCGTGTCGTCCGCGCCGGGTGCGGGCGGGTACATCCCGATCATCCGGATGTAGCCGCCGAGCGGCACGGCCTTCACGCCGTACTCGGTCTCGCCCTTCTGGCGCGACCAGACCGTGGGCCCGAAGCCGACCATGTACTGGGTGACCTTGACGCCGAACGCCTTCGCGGGCAGCAGGTGGCCGATCTCGTGCAGTCCGATGGAGACGCCGACACCCACCAGGAAGATCAGCCAGCCGAGCGTCTCGAGCGCGATCGTCACGTGGCCATCCCTGTCAGCTCGCGGGCGCGGGTGCGCGCCCAGTCCTCCGCCGCTAGGACGTCGTCCACGGTGCGAGGGTTCCCGGACCCGGCGGCGAGGTGCTCGTCGACCACCCGGGAGAGTGAATCGACGATCCCGAGGAAGGGCAGCCGGCCGGCGAAGAACGCGGCCACGAACTCCTCGTTCGCGGCGTTGAGGACCGCCGGGGCGGTGCCGCCCGCGACCCCGCAGCGCCGGGCCAGGTCGACCGCGGGGAACGCCTCGTCGTCCAGCGGCTCGAAGGTCCACTGCGAGGCCGTAGTCCAGTCGCAGTGCGGAGCGGCGTCGGCGACGCGCTCGGGCCACGACAGTCCCAGGGCGATCGGCAGCCGCATGTCGGGTGGGCTGACCTGCGCCAACGTGGAGCCGTCGGCGAACTCGACCATCGAGTGGACCATCGACTGCGGGTGCACCACGACGTCGATGCGGTCCATCGGGACGTCGAAGAGCAGGTGCGCCTCGATGACCTCGAGCGCCTTGTTGACCATCGTCGCGGAGTTCGTGGTGACGACCGGGCCCATGCTCCACGTCGGGTGCGCCAGCGCCTGCTCCGGCGTGACGTCGGTGAGCTCGTCGCGGCGGCGTCCGCGGAAGGGACCGCCGCTGGCCGTGAGCACGAGACGTCGGACCTCCGATGCCGCTCCCCCGCGCAGGCACTGCGCGAGCGCGCTGTGCTCGGAGTCGACCGGCACGATCTGGTCGGGACCTGCCGCGGCCTTCACCAGCGGACCGCCGGCGACGAGCGACTCCTTGTTGGCAAGCGCGAGCACCGATCCCGCCCGCAGGGCGGCCAGCGTGGGTCGCAGACCGATCGACCCGGTCATGCCGTTGAGGACGACGTCGGTGGGCAGTCCGGCAACCTCGGCGGCGGCGTCGGGGCCGACGAGCACCTTCGGGCTGACGCCGCGGGCGTCGAGCGCGTCGCGGAGCGCCCCCTCCTTCGCGGTGTCGGCGACCGCGACGACCTGCGCGCCGGTCTCGGCAGCCTGGTCCGCCAGGAGCGCGACATCCGCGCCGCCTGCGGCGAGCGCCGAGACGGTGAACCGGTCCCGGTTGCGGCGTACGACATCGAGCGCCTGGGTCCCGATGGACCCGGTGCTCCCGAGGATCACGACGTCGCGCACCCCACCAGTGTGACCGATCCGCCCCCACGGCGGGAACGTCGTGGGGGCGTCGTGAGGCGGGGTCACGCCTCCATGGTCGCAGCGCCGGCTCCGGCCGGCAGGTCGGCGAGACGCGGGTAGCGGGCGTCGAGGGCGGCGCGGATGTCGTGCGACACCTCGGTCGCGGCGGTGCGGGGCGAGACGCCCTCGGCGTCGGCCCGCTCGAGGATCCGGTGGACGACGGGGCGCATCCGCGAAGACAGGGTCGTGAACGCCGACTCGGCCGTGGGCTCGACATCGCCGAACACGACCCACCACCACCACTGGTTGGTGCCGCAGTTGGCGACGAAGTCGGGGACCACGACCGTCCCGCGGCGACGCAGCTCCTCCTCGGCGTCGACCAGGGTCGCGACGTTTGCCGCCTCCACGACGATGCTCGCGCGGATGCGGTCGACATCGTCGGCCGTGATGACGTAGGACATCGCCGCGGGCACCAAGACATCGGCATCGAGCGCGAGCCAGTCCTCGCGAGGCAGCTCGACGTCGCCGGGCCGCAGCGTGGCGCGATCCATCACGCCGAACGCGTCGCGGGTGAGGAGCAGCGTCTCGACGTCGAGGCCGTCGGGGTTGTGGAGCAGACCCGCCCGGTCGGCGATGCCCACCACCCGTACGCCGGCCCGCGCGAGGTAGCGCGCCGCCGCGCCGCCCATCGACCCGAAGCCCTGCACGACCGCGCGGGCCTCCGCGGCAGGGATGCCGCGGTGCTCGAGGGCCGCGAGGGCAGCCTCGGCGACGCCGTACCCGCCCACGAGCTCAGGCAGGGGGACGCCGTCGACGTCGACGTTCCACGCGACGTGCTCGCGGTGCTTCGCCGCGGCCTCGCCGTCGGGCACGAGCGCGTACCCCGCGTGCGCCGAGGGCTCGAGGCCGTTCTGCTCGAGCACCTCGTCGAGCACGTCCTGCCGCACGCCGAAGTCCTCGCCCGTGGCGAAGCAGGTGTCGAGCAGCGGCTTCATCGCGCGGGCCCACCGGCCGAGCACCTCGCGGGCGCGCGGGTCGTACGGGTCGCAGTCGATGCCGCCCTTCGCGCCGCCGAACGGCACGTAGCGGTCGCCCTCCCGCCAGAGCACCGGGTCCTTGAGCGTCATGCCGCGCGCGAGGTCGCGGACCTCGTCGAGGGTGACCCCCTTGCGCATCCGCAGGCCGCCGCCCGCAACGCCGCGCGAGAGCCGGTCGATCACGACGTACCCGCGGATACCGGTCTCGTCGTCGGTCCAGGTGATCTCGAGGTAGGACATCGTCAGCCCTCCCTGGGCGGTTCGGGCACGACGACCACCGTCGGGCCGGTGCGAGTGCGCGCCGCGATCAGCTCTGCCGTCAGGCTCTCCGGCTCCTCGACGCGTACGCCGTGCGCGCCCAGCGACCGCGCGAGGAGCACCAGGTCGCGCGGCGGCGCGGACACCGCCACGGGCTCCTCGCCGCGGTCGACCATCTCGTGGCGGATCTCGCCGTAGCCGCTGTTGTCGAACACGACCACCGCGATCGGCAGCCGCTCGGCCGCGGCGGTCGCGAGCTCGGTCGCCGTGAACAGCAGCCCGCCGTCGCCGCTCACGCCGACGACCTGGCGGCCCGGAGCCGCGAGCGCCGCCCCGATCGCGACGGGCACCGTGAACCCGAGCGTGCCGAACCCGGTCGGGAAGTGCAGCGACGACGGACGACGCACCACGAGGTTCGGGACGACCCCGTAGTAGACGCACATCGCGTTGTCGGTCGCGAGCACGGCGTCGTCGTCGAGCGCCGACTGCAGCGCCGCCACCCAGGGCAGCCAGCGCTCGCCCGAGGCCGCGGTCTCCGCGGCCGCAGCCGCGCGCACCTGCTGGGCCCACGACGAGGCGGGCCGGGGCTCGGCGCCGCGCCGGACCAGCTCGTCGCGCAGGGCGGGCAGCGTGCGCTCGGCACGTCCGACCACCAGCACGTCGCAGGCGACGTTGACGTCGGCCATCCGAGGATCGACGTCGAGCCGCACGACTCGGTGCGGCGCGAACGGGCCGACGAACAGGTCGGACTGCGCGAGCTCGCTGCCCACCACCAGGAGCACGTCGGCCTCGGCGACCGCCGCCCTCGCCGCGTGGGTGCCCAGGCGCGAGCCGACGCCGAGCGGGTGGTCGCCGGGCACGACCCCCGTGCCGTTGATCGACGTGACCACGAGCGCACCGAGCAGCTCCGCGACCTCGCTCACCTCACGCGCGGCCCCGGCGGAGCCGCCGCCGGCCACCAGCACGACCTTCTCCGCGCCGGCCAGCGCCTCGGCCGCGGCGGGGATCGCGGCGCTGTCGATCTCGGGTTCGGGAACCGTTGCGGCCGTGCGGATCTCGGCATCGCCGCGCTCCTCGAGCAGGTCCAGGGGCACCTCGAGGTGCACCGGGCGCGGTCGGCCCTGCGTCATCAGCGACCACGCCTCGGCCACGGCGTCGGCGATGCCCTGGTGCGTGGTCGGGCGCAGGCTCGCCTCGGCGACGAGCGCCATCACGCCGTGCTGGTCGCGCGCCTCGTGCAGGTAGCCGGTGCCCGGTCCGCCGACGACGTGCTCGCGCGGCATGCCCGGCGAGACGAGCAGGAACGGCGAGGAGTCGGAGTACGCCTGCGCGACCGCCGTCGCCGCGTTGAACACCGCGGGCCCGCTGGTCACGACGGCCACCCCGGGCCGTCCGCTCGTGCGGGCGAAGCCGTCGGCGGCGTACCCCGCGCCCTGCTCGTGCGTGGTCGCGACCACGCGCACGCCGTACCGCCTCAGGGCGTCGAAGACCGTGAGGTTGTGCGTGCCCGGGATGCCGAGGACGACCTCGACGCCGTGCGCTGCGAGCGCCGCGACGACGACCTCGCCGCCCGTGACGCCCACGAGGGAGGTGCTCACGTCGCCAGCCGCCGCGAGATGACGAGACGCTGGATGTCGCTCGTGCCCTCCTCGATCTCCTCGAGCTTGGCGTCGCGCATCCACTTCTCGGCGAGGAACTCCCGCGAGTAGCCCCAGCCGCCGAGGGTCTGGACCGCGCCCCACGTGCAGAACATCGCCGCCTCGGATGCGACTAGCTTGGCCTGCGCGCACGCGGCGGCGGCGTCCTTCCCGGCGTCGAGCAGCTTCGCCGCGCGCCAGGTCATCAACCGCGACTCCTCGACCTTCGTGGCCATGTCGGCGAGCCGGAAGGCGACGGCCTGGTGCTCGATGATCGGCCTGCCGAACTGCACGCGCTGCTGCGCGTACTCGAGCGCGAGCTCGGTCGCGGCGCGCGCCGTCCCCGTCGCCGCTGCGCCGAGGATCGCGCGCGAGGCGTCGAAGGTGTGCATGAGCCCGTAGAAGCCCTGACCCGCCTCGCCGAGCCGGTCCTCGTCGGCGACGAAGACGCCGTCGAGGAACACCTCGCAGTTCACCATCGCGCGCTGGCCCATCTTCTTCATGGGCGCGCCGAACGACAGGCCCTCGGAGCCCTTGCGGACGAGGAATGCGGTGACGCCGCGGGAGCGCTGGGCGGGATCGGTCTTGGCGAACACGCCGTAGAACTCGGCAGCGCCGCCGTTGCTGATCCACGTCTTCTGGCCATAGAGCCGGTAGCCGCCCGGCACCTTCTCGGCGCGGGTCGTCATCGACGCCGCGTCGGAGCCGACGCCGGGCTCGGTGATGCACAGCGCCGACAGCGGCGGGTCCTGCGCGGTGAGCGGGCGCAGCCACCGCTCCTTCTGGTCGTCGGTGCCGAGCTCCATGAGCGGGTGCGCGAAGAAGCCGCTCGACCCGATGAAGTTGCCGAGGCCGCTGTCGCCCGCGCAGAGCTCCTCCTGCACGAGGCACTGCGTGAACACGTCCGTGAACCCGCCGCCGCCGTACTCCTCGGGCAGCGCGAACGCCGTGATGCCCACCTCCGACGCGCGACGCCAGATCCCCCAGGGCACCTCGGTGTCGGCCTCGTCGACCTCGCGGGCGATCGGCCGGATCTCGCGCTCGGCGAAGGTGCGCACCAGGTCGACGACGGCCAGCTGCTCGTCGGTGAGCGGCACCAGGTCGGTGGGCAGGTCGCGCAGCATCGTCGGCTCCTCGGACGGTCGGATCGTCGCATCGTACTGACTCGTGAGTCAGTAAGCGAGCCGCCCCGCCCACCCGGTCCCCGCGCCGTGCTCGGCGTCGGCCACGATGGTCCGGTGCCGACCTGCCACCGTGTCCCGGCGGACCACCCCGACATCGCCGAGCTCACCCGGGCCGTCGTGCGCGAGTACGCCGTCCGCTACGACGACCCGCACGACGACATCGCCCCCACCGCACCGGATTCCGTCTGGGTGCTGCTGCGCGACGACGACGGGACTGCCGTGGCGTGCGGCGCCGTCCAGCCCTGGTCGCACACGGTGCCGGACGCGCCTGCCGAGGTGGGCGAGGTCAAGCGCATGTACGTGATCCCCGAGGCGCGCGGTCGGGGCCTCTCGCGCACGGTCCTCGACGAGCTCGTCGCGATCGCGCGCGAGCAGCGACGCACCGCTCTCGTGCTCGAGACCGGCACCGAGCAACCCGAGGCGATCGGCCTCTACACGGCGTACGGGTTCGTGCCGACCGAGGTCTTCGGCCCCTACGCCGACGACCCACGGTCGCGCTGCTTCCGCCTGGAGCTCTAGAGCGAGATGCCGGTCAGGACGAGGACGCGTTCGTAGGTGAGGTCGTCCATCGCGGACCGCACGCCCTCACGACCCACGCCCGACGCCTTGACCCCCCCGTAGGGCATCTGGTCGGCACGGAACGACGGCACGTCGCCGATGACCACGCCGCCCACCTCGAGCTCCGCGTGGGCCCGGAACGCGACCTGCAGGTCGTGGGTGAACACCCCGGTCTGCAGTCCGAAGCGGCTGGCGTTCACCGTGGCGAACGCGTCGTCGACGCCGTCGACCGGCGCGAGCACGAGCACGGGGCCGAAGACCTCCTCGCACACGACCTTCGCGTCGGCGGGCACGTCGGCCAGCACCGTCGGCGCGTACGTCGCTCCGTCGCGCGAACCGCCGGTGAGCAGCGTCGCGCCGGCAGCCACCGCCTCGTCCACCCACGTCTCGACGCGCACGGCCGCGCGCTCGTCGACCAGCGGGCCCACCACGGTGGCCTCGTCCCACGGCGAGCCCACGGGCAGCGCCTCCACCTTGGCCACCACGAGCGGCACGAGGCGGTCCCACAGCGTGCGGTCCACGAGGACGCGCTGCACCGACACGCAGGACTGGCCGCCCTGGTAGTTGGCGAAGGTCGCGATGCGCGTGGCAGCCCAGTCGAGGTCGGCGTCGCTCGACCAGTCCGGGCACACCACCGCGGCAGCATTGCCGCCGAGCTCGAGCGTGACGTGCTTGTGCGGCACCGCGGCCTGGATCGCCAGGCCGACGCCCTCGGACCCGGTGAACGACACGACCGGCAGGCGCGGGTCCGTCACGAGTGCGGACGCGACCTCGTTGCCCACCGGGAGCACCGACCACGAGCCCGCGGGCAGATCGGTCTCGCCCAGCAGCTCGCCGAGCAGCAGCGCAGACAGCGGAGTGCCCGGCGCGGGCTTCACGACGATCGGCGCACCCACCGCGAGCGCCGGCGCGACCTTGTGCGCCACCAGGTTCAGCGGGAAGTTGAACGGTGCGATGCCGAGCACCGGGCCGGTCGGGAACCGGCGGACGATCGCGGTGCGACCGGCCGTGGCTGCGTCGGTGTCGAGCCGCTGGACCTCGCCGCTCCAGCGGCGAGCCTCCTCGGCCGCGAACCGGAAGACCGAGGCGGCGCGGCCGACCTCGGCGCGGGCCCACAGGATCGGCTTGCCGTTCTCGGCCGTGATGAGCTCGGCGACCTCGTCGGTGCGCTCCACGAGACGGCGCGCCACGTGGGCGAGCGCCTCGGCGCGCTGGTGCGCCGACGTGGCGGCGAACGCGCCGCGCACCGCCCACGCAGCAGCCACGGCGGCCTCGACCTGGGCCTCGTCGGGGACGGCGTGGACGCCGGCGACCGAACCGTCGTAGGGGTTGGTGACGTCGACGTGGTCGGCGGAGGTCTCGGCGCGGCCGACGATCCAGAAGGGGCGGATGTCGCTCATGCCGTCGACGGTACGGTCCCGTCGTGCGTGACCCTTCGCCCGGTTGGAGCCCCATCGGCACTCCGTACGCCGATCCGGAGGGTGGGGCGGCGATCGCCTTCAGCGGGAGGCAAGCGGCTCTTCGGCGGCGGCGCCGACCCTGGGACGGACCGGTCGGACGACCCGCCGGCGACCTGGAGAGGACCACCAGCCATGACCACCACCACCCGCTCGATCCGCCGGGCCGGCGTCGGCGCCGGCCTCGCGCTCGCCCTGCTGCTCCCCCTCGGGGCCGTCGCCGCCGGCCCCGCCAGCGCGGCCGGCACCACCACCGCGACCGCCACCACCGCGACGCTGACGCCCGCGCAGCAGGCGCGCCGCACGCTCGTCGCGTCGATCGCCGCGGCGGACCGCGCCTACCGCGCGTCCGTGGCCGCTGCCACCCGGCACTTCTTCAGCGACCCCGTCGTCGTGCTCGCCCGTTCCCAGCGCAACGCGATCGTCAGCACGTCCACCGACCCGGCCGTGATCCTGGCGGCCAACCAGGCCTACCTGACCTCGGTCTCCGAGGCGCTCGAGACGCGCGCCGGGGCCATCGACGCGGCGCGCACCACGCGCTTCGCCGCGATCGACGCTGCCTGGGCGGCCTACGACCTCGTGGTGAACCCGGCCAACGCCGTGGCGCGCAACGCCTACCGGGCTGCGATGCGCAGCGCGAACTACGAGCTGCGCACCCATGTCTCGGCGGCGCACCGTGCCTACCGGCGCGCCGTCGCGGCCGACCACGCCACGCTGCGCGCGTCGGTGAACGCCGCCGTGGCGGCGTACGAGGCCAGCGGCAAGACCGCCGACGACCTCGCGGCGTTCACGGCCGCCATCAGCGCGGCGCGCACCGCGTTCGCCACCGACTCCAGCGTCGTGGCCGCCCGTGCCGCCCGGCACACCGCGGTGAAGGCCGCCTGGGTGCAGTACGCGAAGTCCGTGCGGGCCGCGCGCGTCGCCTTCCACACCGCGACCGGCCGCTGGCCGCACGCCACCCGCATCGTCCTGCCGCGCATCTGATCGGTGCCCCGGACGACCTGAAGGCGCGTCGGCACGGCGTTACCAGATGCGCGCACGCCCTCGCACGCGACCCGTGCGAGGGCGTGCGCGCGTCCGCGGCTACGACGGCTGGCGGGTGAGCGCGAGGTACAGCTCGGCCCGCACGCCCGGGTCGTCGAGCGAGCGACCGAGCAGGCCCTCGGCACGGCGCAACCGGTGACGGACGGTGTGCCGGTGCACGCCGAGATCGGCGGCGGCGGCGTCGACCTGACCGTGACGCGACAGCCAGGCCAGCAGCGTGGCGGCGAGGTCGGCGCGCTCCCCCGGCTCGTCGAGGGGTGCGAGGAGCGCTGCGGCCCAGGCGTCCGCGGCCGCCGGATCGAGCAGCGCCTCCAGCCCGCCGCCGAGCTCGTCATAGGCGCGCACGCCGGAACCGCCCGCCGCGAGCGCGCGGCGGGCGCGCGTGAGCGACCGAGCCAGGGCATCGGCGTCGTCGAGGTCCGCGCCGTCGCCGACGCCGATCGCTGCCACCAGCTCGAGGTCGTCGGCAGCGAGGGCGGCTCCCTCGAGCGCGCCGCCGGCCGGGGCCACGGCCACCACGAGCGAGGCGTCGTCGGGCAGCAGCCCGGCCCCGACCGCGCCGCCGGGCAGGGCCTCGGCGAGCCGGTCCTCGCAGCCGGCGACCATCGCGTCGTCGCTGGACGCGGGCCGGGCCACGATCGCGCGGACGGCGCCCCCGCGCAGCGCCGTCCAGCCGAGCGCGTCGAGCGGCAGCTCCGCCGCGCGGCCGTCGAGCAGCAGGCGCAGGGCCGCGGCGCGCACTCCGCGCTCGGCGGCGGTCCGACCCTCGGCGCGCGCGAGCGACAGCGACAGCAGCGACACCGCGAGGTTCACCACCGCCTGGTCGTTGGCCCGCAAGGGGCCCGAGGCGCCCACCGCGAGGAAGCCCCGTGCACGACCGCGGACGCCGAGCGGCTGGATCACGACGTAGTCGTCGGCACCCGACACCACCGCCGAGGCCAGCAGGCCGCGAGGGCGCAGCCGCGCGATCTCGCCCTCGAGGTCGGCCGTGCGGGACGCCGCGGATGCTGGGCTCGCGTGGAGCACGTGGCCCGCGGGGTCGAGCACGATCGCGAACCCCGACACGTGCTTGGCCAGGCGGGCGACGACCGCCGCGGTGCCGCCGTCGTCGGACGAGAGCGCCGCGCGGATGAGGTCGCGCTGGCTGGCGAAGCCGCGGGCGGCCTCGTCGTACTCCTCCGCCGCGAGCAACCGCGAGACCGCCTTGGTGAGGGCGATGAACGGCGTGGCCTCGGGCACCTCGAGCAGCGGCAGGCCGGCCTTCTCGGCCGCCGTCACGAGCACCGCCGGGACGTCGGCGTGGCTGAGCCCCACCCCGAAGCCGAGCCCGACGACGTCGGCGGCGACCAGCCGCTTCACGTACGCCGCGGCCGCGGCGGCCTTCTCCGGCAGGCGCATGCCGGTGGTGAGGAGCAGCTCGCCACCCTCGAGGAAGGGCGTCGGGTCCTCGAGCTCGGACACCGCGACCCAGCGCACCGGGCGATCGAGGTGCGCGGCCGCGGCGCGGATCACGAGCCCGAGCTCGGGCAGGGCCACGACCTCGCGCAGCACGGGCGGCACGGCGTACCCCTTCCAGATGTCCGGATCGGACAACAGTATCGACGGCGTTGGCCCGGAAGTCCACGTCGCACGACGCCCGCGGGGCCCTACGCTCAGGCCCATGACGACTCCCCTCACCGCTGCGGACCTCCCCCAGGAGCGCCGCCTGGTCACCGCCATCCCCGGCCCCAAGTCGGCCGAGCTCCAGGCCCGTCGCACCTCCGCCGTGAGCGCGGGCGTCGGAGCCACCCTGCCCGTCTACGTCGAGGCCGCCGGCGGCGGCGTCATCGTCGACATCGACGGCAACTCCCTCATCGACCTCGGCTCCGGCATCGCCGTGACGAGCGTCGGCAACTCCGCGCCCAAGGTCGTGGCCGCGGTCCAGGAGCAGGTCGCGAGGTTCACGCACACCTGCTTCATGGTCACCAGCTACGCCGGCTACGTCGAGGTGTGCGAGGCGCTCAACCGGCTCACCCCCGGCGACCACGAGAAGCGCTCGGCGCTGTTCAACTCGGGGGCCGAGGCGGTGGAGAACGCGGTGAAGATCGCGCGCGCCTACACCAAGCGCCAGGCCGTCGTGGTGTTCGAGCACGGCTACCACGGCCGCACCAACCTCACGATGGCGATGACTGCGAAGAACATGCCGTACAAGCAGTCGTTCGGACCGTTCGCCAACGAGATCTACCGGGTGCCGCTCTCCTACCCGTTCCACGACGGGAACAAGGACGGCGCGAAGGCGGCGGCCGAGGCGATCAGCCGCATCGACAAGGAGATCGGCGCCGACAACGTGGCGGCGATCGTCATCGAGCCCATCGCGGGCGAGGGCGGCTTCATCGTCCCGGCCGCCGGCTTCCTCCCGGCGCTGGTCGACTTCGCGCGGGCCAACGGCATCGTGTTCGTGGCCGACGAGATCCAGACCGGCTTCTGCCGCACCGGCGCCTGGTTCGCCTGCGAGCACGAGGGAGTCGTCCCCGACCTCATCACGACCGCGAAGGGCATCGCCGGCGGGCTCCCCCTGGCCGCCGTCACCGGCCGCGCCGAGATCATGGACGCCGTCCACGCGGGCGGTCTCGGCGGCACCTACGGCGGCAACCCGGTCGCCTGCGCCGCCGCCCTCGGCTCCATCGCCGAGATGGAGGAGCACGACCTCACCGCCGCCGCGCAGCGGATCGAGTCGGTGATGAAGCCGCGTCTGCAGACGATCGCCGACAAGACCGGCGTCATCGGCGACATCCGCGGCCGCGGCGCCATGATCGCCGTCGAGATCGTGAAGCCGGGCACCGACGAGCCCGACGCCGCGCTCACCGCCGCGATCGCGAAGGCCTGCCACGCGCAGGGCGTCGTGGTCCTCACCGCCGGCACCTACGGCAACGTGCTGCGGTTCCTGCCGCCGCTGGTGATCCCGGACGCCCTGCTCGACGAGGCGCTCACGGTCCTCGAGGAGCAGTTCCTCGCCCAGACCGGTCACTAGCCCGCAACGCCGAACGACGAAGGCCCGGACCCCGCCACGGGATCCGGGCCTTCGCCATGACCGCGTGATCTTGGTCGAACGTGGGGTACCCGGGGCTCGAGAGCCCCGGGAAAGCCCCGTTTCACCAAGATCACGCGTGAGGGTCAGGAGGGGTGCGTCTCCGCGAGCACGGCGTGGGTCCGGGGGTCGCGCTCCTGAAGGCCCCACGGCTGGCCGTAGCCGTCGCGGAGCAGGTCGAGGAACGGGACCGCGTCGAACGCCTCGGGGCCGACGACGCCGGCGCCGGACCAGGCGCCGGTGGCGAGCAGCTCGAGCGCCACGACGGGGTTCATCGCGGTCTGCCAGACGACCGCCTGCGCGCCGTACTCCTTCATGGTCCAGGCGTTGTCGGCGACGTGGTACAGGTACACCTCGCGCGGCTGCCCGTCCTTCCCGGTGCCCGTCACCCAGGTGCCGGCGCACGTCTTGCCCTCCATCGAGTCGCCCAGCATCAGCGGGTCGGGCAGGCAGGCCGCCACGACGTCGCGCGGGCTCACCTTCTGACCCCGGACATCCACCGGCTCGGTGCGGTCCAGGCCGAGCTTGTGCAGGGTCTGGAGCACCTCGATGAACTCGTCACCGATGCCGTACTTGAACGTCACGCGCTTCGCGTCGAGGAAGCGCGGCATGAGGAGCACCTCCTCGTGCTCGACGTTCACGCACTCCACCGGGCCGATGCCCTCGGGGAACTCGAAGGTCTCGGGCTCGGAGAACGGCGCCGTGGTGTACCAGCCCTTCTCCTTCTCCCAGATCACCGGCGGGTTCAGGCACTCCTCGATCGTCGTCCAGATCGAGAAGGACGGCGCGAAGTCGTAGCCGTGCACCACGAGGTTGGCGCCGTCGCGGACACCGAGCTCGTCGATCTCGGAGAACAGGTGGTCGGCGGCGTACCGCGCGAAGACGTCGGCCAGACCCGGCTCGACGCCGATGCCGCACAGCGCCAGGCGCCCGGCGGACTCCCAGGTCGCGGCCTGGGCGAACTGCTCGTCGCCGAGCTTGACGCCGGCGAGCTCGAAGGGCTTCTCGGGGTGGCGGTGCGACAGGCTCATGGCGGTGTCGAGGTAGTCGGCGCCAGCCTGGAAGGCGCCCTCGAAGATCGACATGACGAACCGGGGGTCGACCACGTTCAGGACGTGCGTGATGCCGTGCGCGCGGCAGAGCGCGGCGACGGCCGACGCGTCGCCGGCGTCGACCTGCGCTGCGCTGAAGCGCGCGTCGGCGAGGCGGGCGACGAGCGCCTCGGCACGAGCGAGGTCGTAGTCGGCGACGACGACGCTCTCGAAGAAGTCACGGCGAGCGGCGATCAGGGCGGCCGACGAGCCGACACCGCCCGAGCCGACGATGAGGATCCGCATGGTGTGTTCCTTGGTCGTGGGCCGGAGGATCCGGCTCCTGATCGCCACGCTAGAGCATAAGATCCTTATATGACGACCTCAGCGCGACGGACGGACGGTGCCCGGTGATCCGCGAGTACGACGCGTCCGGCGTCGCCATCCCGCCCGGCGCCCCGCGGCCGCCGCGCCGCGGAGCCAGGGCCGACCGGGCGTTCGCCGCCAACGTGCTCGGGACCTTCGCGCTCACCGTGTCCGACCGGATGGGCATCGCGACGAGCGCCGCCGCAGGGCACGGTGCCAACGCGCCGGCCGCGCTCGTGACGCTGCTCTGGTACCCCGACCGCCCCATCGCCTTCCTCGCCGACCGGCTGCGGATCAGCCACCCCGGCGCGGTGCAGCTCGTCGACCGGCTCGAGCGCGACGGTCTCGTCGACCGGATCCCGGCGTACGACGGCCGCACCAAGCTGCTCGCGCTCACCGACCACGGGCACGAGGTGGCGCTCACCGTGCTGGCCGAGCGCCGCGACCTGCTCGAGCGCGCCGTGTCGGCCCTCGACGACGCGCAGGTGACCGCCTTGACCGACGCGGTGGGGGCGATGCTCGAGGCGCTCACCGACGACCTGCTCACCAGCGAGTTCATGTGCCGCATGTGCGACGAGCTGGCCTGCCCCGACGCCCGGTGCCCCGTCGAGCGGGCGCAGGCGACTCCCCCGCACCGCCGAGGGACCGGCTACGGCGTGCCCGACGCCGGCTCCGTCCCGGCTCCGCTCTGACGACCCTGCTCCGCCGACCTCGCGTGCGACGTTCCGGTCGGCGCGACTCCGCTGCCGACGAGGCCTAGCGTTCGAGACGGGGTCGGGGGCCGCCGTTGCACCTGCCCCAGGAGGTGCGCGATGTCCACCACGATCCGCCGCCACCGACACGGCCGTGACTCCCGGGCCGAGGCCGACCGCACCCCACCGCCCGCATCGTCGGGCGGCAAGGGCCTGCACGCAGGTGCGCTCTCGCTCAAGGACAGCGTGGTCTTCGGCCTCGCCTCCGTGGCACCGGCGTACTCCCTCGCCGCGACGCTGGGCTACATCGTCCTGGCAGTGGGCGAGTTCTCCGCCGCGTCGATCCTCGTCGCGTTCGTCCCGATGCTGTTCACGGCGTACGCCTACCGCGAGCTCAACCGCGCGGTCCCCGACTGCGGCACGACCTTCACCTGGGGCACCAAGGCGTTCGGGCCGTGGCTGGGCTGGATGGGCGGCTGGGCCGTCGCCTTCTCCGGCACGATCTTCCTGGCCAACGCCGCGGAGGTGGCGGCGCGCTACCTGATCAGCTCGGTGTCGGCGGCCGGCGGCGACGCCGGCTGGGCGCAGACCGTCGGGTCGTGGGCCGACAGCACGCTCATCGTCACCACCATCGGCGTCCTGTCGATCGTGCTCGTCACCTGGGTGAGCTACATCGGCATCGTCATCAGCGCGCGCCTGCAGAACGCCCTGATCTACGTGCAGTACGGCGTGCTCATCCTGTTCACGGGCGCGCTGCTGTGGACCATGTTCCGCGACGGCCTGCCCGAGGGCGGTGTGCCCCTGTCGTGGACCATGCTCGACCCGTTCCGGATCGACTCCACGCAGTCGCTCATCGCTGCCGTCGTCCTGGGCGTCTTCCTCTTCTGGGGCTGGGAGAGCACGCTCTCGGTCAACGAGGAGACCGCGGACCCGACCCGGACCCCGGGGCGGGCGGCACTGATCTCGACCGTGCTCCTGCTCGTCACCTACGTCGGCGTCACCATGACGGTCGTGGCGGTCGGCGGGACCGGGAGCGGTCTGCTCGACCTCAGCGACGAGGCGGTCGCCGCGGGCAGCGCGGACGACGTCTTCACCCCGCTCGCCGAGACGGTCGGACCCTGGCTGGCCGTCCTCGTGGGGCTGGCCATCGTCGTGTCGAGCCTGTCCTCGAGCCAGACGACGATCCTCCCCACCACGCGCGGCATGCTCGCCATGGGCGTCTACCGCGCGGTGCCGTCGCGGTTCGCGAGCATCCACGAGCGGTTCCGGTCCCCGGGCTTCTCCACCCTCGCGATGGGCATCACGGCCATCGTCTACTACGTGGGCATGACGTTCGTGAGCCAGAACCTGCTCTACGACTCCATCTACTCCATCGGCCTGTTCATCACGTTCTACTACGCGCTCACCGGCTTCAGCAGCGCGTGGTACTTCCGTCACGACATGC
>JAKOVT010000357.1 GCA_029781935.1 Actinomycetes bacterium
GCCGGGGCCGTCGTGGCGCACGATGCGCGGCGCCAGCTCAACGAACCGGTGCGGCTGCCCGCGACGAGGCGTGCAGAGCCACCGCTGGCGGCGGTTGCCGTCGGTGCCGTACCAGCCGGCGCGGACGACCTTGGACTTCCTGTGCTTGTGGCACTCGGGAGCACTCACGCACCGATTGTATCCACGCTAAGCGACAGTCGACTGGTGTGCGACACTGGACCCATGCCCGGCACCCCCACCTCCTCTGCGCAGCCCGTCAGCGGTGCTGGCGACGCGTGGGAGTGGGATGTCGACCAGGAGTGGCTGGACGCCGAGTCGCTGCGCACCCTGGCCGCCGAGGACGCCGCCATGGCCGGTGGTCCCCACGACGACGGGATCCCGGTGCCGGAGTTCTTCGACGACGACCGGTTCGCCGACGAGGAGCTGCTGGCGATGCGGGGGCCGGTGTCGGGGTGGGACGTGGTGCTGCTGTCCTCGATCGACCCGGCGGCGTTGAGCGTCGAGGGCAAGCTCGCGTATGCGCGCAGCGTCGAGGCCGGCAAGGCGCTGCTGGCCGCGATGGACGCCCAGGCAACGGTCGCGCTGGCCGGGGTCGACGGGTCGGACTCGATGGCCGACCGGCACGCGACCATGGAGGTCGCGCTGGTCCGTCGGGTGGGGGAGGGTGCGGCGGCGTCGGCGATCGCGACCGCGCGGGCCCTGCATGTGGAGTTCCCCGCCTTCCGTGCCGCGCTGGCGGCGGGGGAGGTGTCGGAGTGGCACTGCCGGGTGCTGGTGTCGGAGACGTCGCACGTCACCGATCCCGACACGATCGCGGCGCTGCAGGACCGGCTGCTGCCCAAGGCGCGGCGGAAGACGCCGACGGAGTTCCGCCGCGACGTCCGCACCGCGGTCGCGGACCTCGACGCGCAGCGCGAGGCGCAGCGGGTCGCTCGCGCCCGCGCGAACCAGTACGTGTCGTGCAAGCAGCTGCCCGACGGGATGGGCTACCTCGGGATCGTGTCGGACTGGCCCACGATCTCGGCGATGCACCAGGTCGTCGACGCCCGCGGCCGCGCCCTGCAGGCGGTCCGCGGCGGCGCGAAGGCCGTCAAGGACGGCGACAACGACGCGCTGGCCGACGCCTGCCGGGCCGACGCGTTCGCCGCGACCGTGCTCGGGACTGTCCAGCAGGACGGGTCGGTCGTGTTCGACCCCGCCGACATCCCCGTCTCCCTCACCCTGGTCATGGACCTGCCCACGCTGCGCGGCGAGGCCGACCGGCACGCCCTCCTCGACGGCGAGCCCATCCCCGCCCGGATCGCCCGCGACTACGCCGGGGCCGCGACGACGTGGCGGCGCGCGGTGACCGACCCGGTCACCGGGCACCTGCTCGACTACGGCCGCGACCAGTACCTGCCCGACAAGCTCCGCGACTACATCCTCGCCCGCGACCACTGCCGCGGACCCGGCTGCACCACCCGATCACCGAAGCGGCTGCAGATGGACCACGCCCTCCCGTTCCCCGACGGGGAGACCAGCGCGGGCAACTGCGGCGGCTGCTGCAACCGCCACCACCCCCTCAAGACCGCCGGCTACCTCGACATCGAGAACTCCAACACCGACGGCTCCGCCACCTTCCTCACCGCCTGGGGTCAGAAGATCTCGATCCCGCCGAGACCGTTCCTCCACGACCCCGCCGACCACGTCACGACCGAAGCGTGCAGTCCGGAGCAGGCCGGACCTGAACCGCCATCCGGCCAGCCGGCCGCAGCGCAGCCCAGGCCGAAGGGGCAGACGCCCTCGCTACCGCCGACACCGCCGGACCTCGAGTCGCGCGCCAGCGACCAGCCGGACGACCCGCCCTTCTGACCCAGGGGGCGGCGCCGTGCGTCATGCTGCACCGGTCCTGCCGGATCCGTGCCGAGCTCAGTGCTCCCAGTCGATCTCGGGGCCGCGCCATCCAGGTTCGTCGCGGATCCCGTGGAGGATGCGACTGCGCACCTCCATGCTGTCGGCCATCGTCTCCACCACCTCGAGCGCCCCGCGCGCCAGGTCGCTGGAGAACCTGGTGAGCAGGTCCGACGCGAGATCGGGGCGCTCGGCCGAGATCAGGATGCGCGCCTGCTCGATCGCGTCGTCGAGCGCTCGGCGCTCCGCCGCCTCGAGCGCCTCCCAGACCGGTGCCACCTCCGGCTGGAACTGCTCGAAGTGCTCGGAGAGCAGGTACAGCAATCGCTTTCCCGCCACCACCGCCGACCTGGTCGCCTCGACCCGCTGCGGCACCGTGCTGACACGGGTGGGGTCGTCGCCGTCGCCGAGGAAGAGTCGGCTCTCGTCCCGGGTGAGGTAGCGATGCTGCGCGTACTCAGGCTCGACGCGGGTGATGCCCAACGGGTAGGGCGTCAGCGGGAACGCGATCGGACCCACGGGGGCGTGCCACAGCACACGGAGCTCGGGCCTCTCGTCCGCCGCGAGCAGCGGGACGATCTGCCCGTAACCCGCGGAGTCGCCCGTGAACCGCTCGGTGCGGACCGCCCAGGCGACGTCCGAGAACCCGAGCCGCTGCGGCCGCCTGGCCCGTGCTGCGAGCTCCTCCTCCATCCAGCGGACACCGCGCCACCGCAGGCGGCCGTCGCCGTACACCTCGTTGACGTCGAAGGGTCCGTCGCTCGTCCGGTACCAGCCCTGCTCGACGGCGAAGGAGATCAGGTGCTCGGCGCCGTCGAAATCGTCGTGCCCGGCCACCTCCTGCGGCACCACCCCGATGTAACCCGGACGACTGACCCGGATGCCTGTTCGTCCCAGGCGCTCGGCGACCCACAGTCCCTGGCCGCCCGCGAACTCGATGACGACCCAGGCCTCGGACGCATCGGCGATGAGGTGCGAGTTGCCGCCGTACGTCGACTCGCCGTGCTCAGCGATCATCGAACCGATGAGGGAGACCCCCTCTCGCGCCGTCCGACAACGATCCAGCACCAACCTGGCGAGGTCGCTGTACGCGGGTCCACGCTGGACCGCCGGAGTCATGGCGACGAGCCGTGGATGGCTGGGGGACCAGACGTCGCGAACGGCGACGCCGTGCTCGTTCAACCCGCCGTTGACGAGCGGCGGGGGCACCCCTCGGAAGTGGGAGTAGGCGACGGTCAGGTGGCGGAAGGTCTCCTGGACCTGCGGCACGTGGGTCCGGATCCCCGGCATCTCCGCCTCGCCCGTCACGCCGACTGCGAGCGTGGCGCCTTCGGGGTGCCGACATCGTGGCGTGAGCGCCAGCCAGTGGCTGGACGGCTCGTCGCCGTATCCCGCGAGGTACCCGACGCCGTCGTCCGTCAGGTCTGCACCCACATACAGCGCGTAGCTCACCGACCAGTTCTACCGCGGCGCGGCGGCGACCGGGCGCAACGGCGAGCGCGGAGCCGGCTGGTGCGAACGTCCCGTCGTCGGTGCGGGCTAGTTTCTGGGGCGTGACCTCGCTGCTCATCCTGTCGGCCGACGACGTTCGCGCGCTCGCGCTGCGCGCGCAGGGGCTCGTGCCCGGTGTCCTGCCGCTCAAGCCGGCGCAGGCCGCGCGCGCCGGCGCGGCTCGGCGCACGGCGGCGGTCGACGCGATGCTGCGGCGGCTCGGCGCCGTGCAGCTCGACACCGTCAGCATGCTCGCGCGCAGCCACGAGCTCGTGGCGTACTCGCGGCTCGGGGCGGTCGGGCGCGAGGCTGTCGAGACGGCGTACTGGGGGAGCGGCAAGAGCCTGCAGCACCCCGACGAGGCGACCACGTTCGAGTACTGGTCGCACGCCGCGTCGATCCTGCCGGTGGAGGAGTGGCCGCTGTTCGCGTTCCGCCGCAGGGCTTATGCGCGCCGCGGGTTCCACTGGCACAAGGAGCCGACCAAGGAGATCGCCCGGGTGCGCCGGCTGCTGCAGGCGGAGGGCCCGCTCACCACCACGCAGATGGGCGGCGCCAAGAAGGGCGAGGAGTGGTGGGACTGGAGCGACACGAAGGTCGCCGTCGAGTGGCTGCTCTTCCTCGGCGAGGTGGTGTGCGTGCGCCGCGTCGGCTGGCGACGCGTCTACGACCTCGCGGAGCGCGCGATCCCGGCGGAGCTCCGTGAGCCGGCGCCGGGCGACCGGTGGGTCGACGAGGAGGGCGTCGTCGGACCGTCCGACGACGACTGCCTGCGCGCGCTGCTCGAGCGGTCGGTGCGGGTGATGGGGGTCGGCGCGTTCGCCGACGTCGTCGACGTGCACCGGCTCGGCCCGTCGGTGGTCCTGACCCGTCCGATGCTCGAGGCGCACCTCGACGAGCTCGTCGACGACGGTCGCGTGGCCCGCGTCGAGGTCGAGGGCTGGGAGGCCCCGGCGTACGCCGACCCCGCGGCGCTCGACGACCTCACGAGCGCCCGGTCGCGCACCACGCTGCTCTCGCCCTTCGACTCGCTCGTGTGGCACCGCGGCCGCACGTCGCGGCTGTTCGACTTCGACTACCAGATGGAGCTCTACGTCCCGCAGCACAAGCGCGTGCACGGCTACTACACGATGCCGGTGCTCCACGGCGGTCGGCTGGTGGCGCGCGTCGATCCCAAGCGCGAGAGGGGCGTGCTGCACGCGCGGCAGGTCACCTTCGAGACGGGTCGGCGCGGCGGCGTACCGGCGTCGGCCGTCACCGGCACGGCAGCAGCGCTGCGCGAGGCCGCCTCGTGGGTCGGCTGCGGGGAGATCCGCATCGACCGCGTGCTCCCCGAGCACGCCGCACCGGCACTGCGCTCCGCCATCGCCGGCTGAACGGCTCGCCTACCATCGCGGCATGGCCCCGAGCTTCGAGACGACGTTCGACGTCGACGCCCCGCCGTCGCAGGTGTGGTTCGTATCGACCGACGTCGAGTCGATGCCGTCGTGGACCACGTCGATGACCGAGGTCGTGCTCGACCCGAAGGGTCCGCTCGCGGTGGGCTCGGTCGCGCGCATCACCCAGCCCAAGCTCGGCACGGCGACGTGGACCGTCACCGAGATCGTGCCCGGTGAGTCGTGGACGTGGGAGTCGCGCTCCTCCGGCGCGCGGATCATCGCCACGCACGCGATCTCACCCCGCGAAGGCGGCTCCACCGTGACGCTGTCCGTGCGCATGGAGGGCGCGACCGCCCCGGCGGTCTGGTTCCTCGGTGGCAAGCTCGTGCGGCGCTACGTCACCGCGGAGGCGCACGGCCTCACGACCGAGTGCGAGCGCCGCCACCGCTGATCCGGACGGCACGTCACTGCTCGAAAGCACGGAGAATCACCAGGAAACCGTGCACTCGGGCAGTGACGTCGCGGGAACCGTGCGCCCGGGCAGTGACGTCGCGGCCGGTGGGCGGCCGGTGCGGCGGTCGGCGGTCAGTCCGGTGCGGCGGCGAGCTCGCGGGCCAGTGCTATCTGGGCCTCGACAGCAGCGACCTGCTCCTCGACCGACCACGCGAGGGTGGCATCGCCCGCGGTGATCTCCGTGAGCGCCCAGCCGGGCACGTCGGCGGCGCCCCACCCGAGCACGAGCGCGACGCTCTGCTCCTCCGCGATCCGCAGCCCTGCCTCGACGAGGGACTCGTGCGGCACGTCGACGAAGAGCCGGAAGGCGTTGGTGTGCGGCGGTTCCGGCAGCACCCGTACGCCGTCCAGCCGGGCGAGACCGGCGGCGAGCTCACGCGCCCGGGCGGCGTACGACGGCATGAGAGGCAGGCGCCGGCGCAGACCGTCGCGCGCGCCGACGGCGTAGGGCAGGAGCACGAACAGGTTCCCGCCATGTCGGCGCTGCCAGCGGCGAGCCTCGGCCACCAGGTCGGCGGGTCCGGCGAGCACCGCCCCGGCCATCCCGCCCAGGCCTTTGTAGAACGAGACGTAGACGGAGTCCGCGAGCGCGCAGATCTCGGCGAGGGAGTGGCCGAGGTGGTCGGTGCTCTCCCAGAGCCGCGCGCCGTCGAGGTGCAGCGGCACGCCTCGGTCGTGCACAGCCGCGCTGAACGCGACGAGCTCGTCCCACGAGGGCAGCAGGTAGCCCGCGTCGCGCAGCGGCAGCTCGATCGTCACCGCGGCGAGCGGCCCGGCGAGCGCCTCGAGATCGGCCACGGTCGGCTGGCGCGGCTCGGCCGTGAGCTGCTGCAGGCGCAGCCCGTGCAGCTCGGGCAGCGCGTCGAGCTCGTGCAGCACGAGATGCGAGAGCCCGTGCACGGCGACGGCGCCGGTGCCGGCGCGGTCGGCCCACGACCGCAGCGCCGCCTGCTGCGCCATGATCCCGCTCGGCATCAGCACCGCGGCGTCCTTGCCCAGGAGCTCGGCCACCTCCCTCTCGAGCGCCGTGACCTCGCCCCCGTCGCCGTACCGGTCGAGATCCTCCTCGGTGGTGGCGCCGGCGAGCTCGGCGAGCCACGCGGACGGCGTGGTGTCTCCGTGCCCGAGCAGGAACCGGGTGGCGCCCCGGCGGGCGGCGGCGCGGCGTGCCGCGACCTCGTCCGGGACGGGCGGCCCCGTCATCCGCGGAGGTCCTCGGCGACGATGCTGCCGACCCAGCTGTCGACGAGCCGTCCCCGGTGCTTCGCGCCTCGGCGCAGCGTGCCCTCGAGGGTGTACCCCGCCTTCTCGGCCACGCGGCGCGAGGCGTCGTTGCCCACGAAGGCGTACCAGGTGACCACCGCGAGGTCGAGCTCGTGCACGGCCCACGAGGTCGCGAGGACCACCGCTCGGGTCATCAACCCGCGGCCGCGTCCCTCGGGGCGCATCCAGTAGCCGACCTCCGCGCGCCCGCCCGGCTCGAGGCCCATCTCGACCCCGTGCAGCCCGATCAGGCCGAGCAGCTCGTCGGGGCGCGCGGCGTCGCAGACGGCGAACACGGCGTCGGTGGCCGCGGACCAGCCCTCGTCGGCGATCTGCAGGATCTTGTCGAGGTCCTCGTCGCCGTACGGCGACGGGACGACCGTGTAGCGGACCACCTCGGGATCGGTGGCACCGGCGACGATGGCCGGACCGTCGGCGCGGCGCGGCGAGCGCAGCAGCACCACGCCGTCGGTGAGGTCGCGTCGCGGAGGGAAGCCGCTTCCGGCCGAGACCGGCACGTCGGCGGGCGTCGGATCGTCCATCCCCGCACCCAACCAGCAGCGCACCCGGCTGACCAGCGCATTCGCCCAGCGGGGGGCCGGGGGAGGAACTCGGGGCCCGCCGAGGGCGTCAGGATGGGTAGGTCTGTGACCGAATGGTTACCATGACGCAGGGTGCGGGGGTCGTCCCCGCCCGATGCGGGCTGCCTGCCCGCCGCCCAGACGGACAAGGACGTTGCACTCGTGTCGCTCCTCGACAAGATCCTCCGTGCCGGTGAAGGCCGCGAGCTGAAGCGGCTCGAGTCGATCGCCCGCCAGGTGAACGCGCTCGAGGAGGACTTCGTCGACCTCACCGACGACGAGCTCCGCGCCAAGACCGCCGAGTACCAGGAGCGCTACCAGGACGGCGAGCCCCTCGACTCCCTGCTCCCCGAGGCCTTCGCGACCGTCCGCGAGGCGGCCAAGCGCACCCTGGGCCAGCGGCACTACGACGTGCAGATCATGGGTGGCGCCGCCCTGCACCGCGGCAACATCGCGGAGATGAAGACCGGCGAGGGCAAGACCCTCGTCGCGACCCTCCCGTCCTACCTCAACGCGATCTCCGGCGACGGCGTCCACGTCGTCACCGTCAACGACTACCTCGCCGAGCGCGACTCGGAGTGGATGGGCCGGGTGCACCGGTTCCTCGGGCTGTCGGTCGGCGTCATCCTCGCCAACATGGACCCCGCCACGCGGCGCAAGCAGTACGCGTGCGACATCACCTACGGCACGAACAACGAGTTCGGCTTCGACTACCTGCGCGACAACATGGCGTGGTCGATCGACGAGCGGGTGCAGCGCGGTCACAACTTCGCGGTCGTCGACGAGACCGACTCCATCCTGATCGACGAGGCCCGCACGCCGCTCATCATCAGCGGCCCCGCCGACGCGGCCACCAAGTGGTACTCCGAGTTCGCGAAGCTGGTCCCGCGGCTCAAGCGCGGCGACGAGGACAAGGGCATCCCCGGCGACTACGAGGTCGACGAGAAGAAGCGCACCGTCGGCATCCTCGAGAGCGGGGTGGAGCGGGTCGAGGACTGGCTCGGCATCGACAACCTCTACGAGTCGGTCAACACCCCGCTCGTGGGCTACCTCAACAACGCGCTCAAGGCCAAGGAGCTGTTCAAGCGCGACAAGGACTACGTCGTCATGAACGGCGAGGTGCTCATCGTCGACGAGCACACCGGCCGCATCCTCGCCGGTCGTCGCTACAACGAGGGCATGCACCAGGCGATCGAGGCCAAGGAGGGGGTGGAGATCAAGCAGGAGAACCAGACCCTCGCCACCATCACCCTCCAGAACTACTTCCGCCTCTACAAGAAGCTCTCCGGCATGACCGGTACGGCGATGACCGAGGCCGCCGAGTTCGACCAGATCTACAAGCTCGGCGTCATCCCGATCCCGACCAACCGACCGCTGGCGCGCGCCGACGAGCCAGACCTCGTCTACCGCACCGAGGACGCCAAGCTCGGCGCCGTCGTCGACGACCTCGAGCAGCGCCATGCCAAGGGCCAGCCCGTCCTCGTCGGCACGACGAGCGTGGAGAAGTCCGAGCACCTCTCGGCGCTGCTGCGCAAGCGCGGCATCCCGCACGAGGTCCTCAACGCCAAGCAGCACGAGCGCGAGGCGGCGATCGTCGCGCAGGCCGGGCGCAAGGGTGCCGTCACCGTCGCCACGAACATGGCCGGCCGCGGCACCGACATCATGCTCGGCGGCAACACCGAGTACCTCGCGGCCGCCGAGCTCGCCCAGCGCGAGCTCAGCCCCGTCGACACGCCCGAGGAGTACGAGTCCGAGTGGCCCGCCGCCCTCGAGCGGGCGAAGAAGTCGGTCGCGGCCGAGCACGAGGAGGTCGTGGCCCTCGGCGGCCTGTACGTCCTGGGCACCGAGCGCCACGAGTCGCGACGTATCGACAACCAGCTGCGCGGCCGCTCCGGCCGCCAGGGCGACCCGGGCGAGTCGCGGTTCTACCTCTCGCTCGAGGACGACCTGATGCGGCTGTTCAAGGCCGACATCGTCGACGCCTTCCTCCGCCGCTTCAACGTTCCCGACGACGTGCCGATCGAGGCGAAGATGGTCACCAACGCCATCCGCTCGGCGCAGACCCAGGTCGAGTCGCAGAACTTCGAGATCCGCAAGAACGTCCTCAAGTACGACGAGGTGATGAACCGCCAGCGCGTCGTCATCTACGAGGAGCGCCGGCGCGTGCTCGAGGGGGAGGACCTCCACGAGCAGGTCCGCGGCTTCCTCGACGACACGGTGCAGGCCTACGTCGTGGCCGAGACCAGCGAGGGCTACCCGGAGGACTGGGACTACGAGCGGCTCTGGACCGCGCTGAACACGCTGTACCCCGTGGGCGTCACCGCCGACGACGTCGCGGAGGGATCCGGCGGCGGCTACGGCGGCATCACGCAGGAGTACCTCGTCAGCGAGCTGCAGGCCGATGCGCAGGCGGCGTACGACGAGCGCGAGAAGACGCTCGGGCCCGACGTCATGCGCGAGCTGGAGCGGCGGGTCGTCCTCTCGGTCCTCGACCGCAAGTGGCGCGAGCACCTCTACGAGATGGACTACCTGCAGGAGGGCATCGGCCTGCGCGCCTACTCGCAGAAGGACCCGCTCGTCGAGTACCAGCGCGAGGGCTACGAGCTCTTCCAGGCGATGATGGACGCCATCAAGGAGGAGTCCGTCGGCTACCTGTTCAACGTCGAGGTGCAGGTCGAGGAGGAGGCGCAGGGCCCGGCTCTGACCCCCACCGTCGCGCCCGAGTTCGGCGCTCTGGCCCAGGCCGCGCAGGCGCAGCCCTCGGCCGAGGCCGCGCTCGAGGAGCCTGCCGCCGACGCCCCGCACGCTCCGGCCATCACTGCCAAGGGCCTCGGCCCGCAGCGACCGCAGCGCCTGGAGTACTCGGCGCCGACCATTGACGGCGAGGCCGGCGTGGCGCGCAAGGCCGAGGAGCTCGACGAGGTGCCCGAGGTCGGCCCGGACGCGTCGCGCGCCGAGCGCCGCCGCGCCGAGCGCGCGCAGCGCAAGCGCGACGAACGCAAGCGCTGACCCGGTCAGGGGCGCCGCGCCGGCGGTCCGTCCGTCGGCACGGCGTACGCCGTCGTGCCGTGTCCCGCGACTAGCGTGGTCGGATCCTGATCCGAGGAGGTCCGGCCGTGCACCTGCGCGACCTGCGCTCGCTCACGACCGAGGGCGCCCGTGCGGTGCTCGACGCCGCGACTGCCCGTGCCGCCCGGGCCGGGCACCCCGTGTCGGTGGCGGTCGTCGACGGCGGCGGACACCTGCTCGTGCTCGAGCGGATGGACGGCGCCGCGGCGCACACCGTGCACTCGGCGACCACCAAGGCCGCGACCGCCGCCTCGACGCGCAAGCCCACCGGTGTCGCAGGCGGACCGGTCGACATGACCTACGGGCTGGGCATCGCGCTGGCGGCCGGCGACGGCCGCTGGACGCCGCTGCCCGGCGGGTTCCCCCTGCTGGTCGACGGCGAGTGCGTGGGGGCGCTCGGAGTCGCGGGGGCGCCGCCCGAGGTCGACGAGGATGTCGCGGCGGCCGGAGCGGCAGCGCTCGTCCCCTGAGGACGCCGCGTCAGGACCAGTCGCCGAGCTGCTCCGCGGCGTCGACGACCAGTGCGGCGAGCCGGTCGGGGACCTCCATGCCGATCATGTGCGCGACATCGGGCCACAGCACGGCGACGGCGTCGGGCGCGTGGCGCTCGAGGTGCTCCGCGGTCTGCACGAAGTCGGTGACGTCGAGCAGCCCGACGACGGCGACGACGGGGACGGCGAGCTCCGCGAGGCGCTCCACCGCCGGTCGCTGCGGCGCGGTCCAGCGCCCGGCCACCCGCGCGGGGTCGTAGAGGAGGCGGTCGACCTCGCGGACGTACTCGCGGATCGCGGGATCCACGCGCGTCGGTGGTTGGCCGGGGCCGTCGACCCACATCGCCACGTCGAGCGCCGCGATCGCCTCGATGTCGGGCGGATCCTGCGCCTCGAGCCGCTCGAGCTCCTCGAACAGCGCCTCCTCGAGCGCCGTCGAGGTGCCCGTGAAGCCGCCCAGCGCCGCGGCGACGCCGATGACGCCCACCACGCGCTCGGGCCGGTCGAGAGCCGCGTTGAGGGCGATGAGCCCGCCGCGGCTGTTGCCGACGAGGAGCGCCCTGCCGATCCCGAGGTGGTCGAGCACCGCGACGAGGTCGTCGACGTTGGAGAACTCGACGTCGTCGGTGGTGGTGCGGCCGAACCCGCGTGCGTCGAAGCGCACGACGCGCAGCCCGGCCTCGACCAGGTGGGGCACCATCGCGTCCCAGGACCGCGAGTCGGCGACGCCGGCGTGGAGCAGCACGACAGGCCGTCCCGCTCCGTCGTCGACGACGTGCAGGACTCCCCCCGGGACGTGCACCTCGAGCTCCATCGAGGCGCACGCTATCGCGCGATAGTGCCCGAGCGAGGAGGGTTTCCGTGCCGGTCACCCGGGCGTCCGGACACCGTTCGCCGATCGTCGCCTGGCCGGGCCTGCAGCGGGTCAGAGCATCGCCAGCCGCGTGCACCGCCAGCGGCCGTCCCACCCCTCGAGCCGCAGCGCCATGGCTCGGGCACGAGGGCCGCCCACCACGACGGCGGTCGCCTCCGCGACGCCGTCGGCGGGCTCGAAGACATGGATGGAGCTCACCGTGCGCCGGGCTCGCGGGCCGTTCGGACGCCCGGCCGGACGCGCGGCGAGATGGACACCGAGATCGGCGTAGACCTCCGGCGCGAGCCAGCGCACGAGCTGGTGCCGCGGCCGTTCCTGCGCGAGCACCTCGAGCACAGCCTGCACCAGCTGCGCGGTCCAGGTGCCGGGGTCCGGGAGGTCGGCCCGCGAGGTGGGGATCTCCGCGACAGCCGGGTCGGTGTCGGCGTCGGCGGCGGGGGGCCGGGTGACCAGGCGCAGCGAGGGCGCGGGCACCGGTTCGGCGTCGAGGTCGCCGGGCAGCTGCCACTGCAGGGCGAGCGTGCCCTGAACGGCGGCAGGGCGGGTCCGGATGGTGCGGTGGAGGGGTCGCGGCCCGCGCAGCAGCGCGCGGACCGCCGGGGTGTCGCTCATGGGATCACCGTCGGTCGGGGTCGAACGACGCCGCGGCGTCGTCCACGGAAGGGGAGCGGTGGTGCTGCGACGACGACGTCCCTGTCGGTCGTGCGTCCGGCACGCGCAGGCGCTGACCGGGACGGATGAGGGCCGGGTCCGAGCCGATGACGACGCGGTTCGCGGCGTACCAGCGGGGCCACGCCCGGGCCACCTGCGCGTCGGACGCGCCCGCGGGCAGGTGACGCCGCGCGATGTCCCAGAGCGTGTCGCCGCGGCGTACGACGACGAACGCGCCGGCGGCCGTGGCGTACGGGCCGGTGCTGGCCTGCGTCAGCGGGGTCGGGACCGTGGACCGTGCCGCGCCGGCGGCGACCGCCTCGGGCGCGGCGACGGCCCGGGCGGGGGCGGCCGCCGCGAGCAGCGCGGATACCGCGCCCAGGAGGGCGGAGGCGCAGCGGTGGGCGACCAGCACCGCGCCCGCCTCGCGAGCGCGCGCGAGCGGAGCCGCCAGCAGCCGCGTCGGACCGAGCGCGGCACGCCGGGCGCGCACCACCGCGCGCGGGATGCCGGGCACGACCACGAGCAGCACCGCGAGCGCGGTGACGGCACCGATCGCGGCTGCCGCGAGCCCGTCGTCCGTCATCACGGATCTCCTTGTGATCGTTTGCCTGTGTTTGCCTAGGACAGCGCACGATCACCCGTGATGACAAGCGCTCGTGAGCAGTTGTGGAGGAAGGGGCGGCGCCGCGCACCCAGCGCTGCCAAGATGGTGTTGACATGGCATCACAATGGCACCACTATGGAGCCATGGACATCACCCCGTACGTCGCGCAGGTGCGCGAGCAGCTGCTCCTGGCCGCCGAGGCCGGGGGTGCCGAGAGCCGGGCGCTGGCCGAGCGGCTCTCGGCGAGCCTGGAGTCGGCCACCCGGCTGGCGCTCCTCGAGGCGCTGTCGGCGGCGACCGCGGAGATCACCGCGGAGATCGCCCCGACGTCGGTCGAGGTCCGGCTGCGCGGTC
>JAKOVT010000232.1 GCA_029781935.1 Actinomycetes bacterium
GGTCCGGGCGATCTCGTCGACGATGCGGATGTCGGTGGTGTCGCGGGCCGACGTCGTCCAGTCGACGTCCTCGCGGTGCGCGATCGCGACGGAGTCCTCGAGGTCGAGGTGGTCGACGAGGTACGTCGCCCCCTGGTGCACGTACACGGCTCCGGTGTGCACGGTCGTGTGCGCGGCACCGGGGTCGACGGTGCCGAGCAGCCGACCGGTCTCGTCCTCGACCACGCGGACCATCCCGCCGCCGATGCCGCGCAGGTCCGCGAGGTCGCTCGCGCGCTCCGGCCGTGTCCAGAACCAGCCGCCGGGCCGGACCCGCAGCAGGCCGCGCGCGACGAGCGCGTCGACGACGTCGTGCGAGCCCTCGCCGAACATCGGCAGGTCGTCGTCGGTCAGCGGCAGCTCGGCCGCCGCGGCGCACAGGTGCGGCCCGAGGACGTACGGGTTCGTCGGGTCGCACACGGTCGCCTCGACCCCTGCGCCGAACACGGCCTCGGGGTGGTGCACGAGATACGTGTCGAGCGGGTCGTCGCGCGCGATCAGCACCGCGAGCGCGTCGCGCCGCGACCGGCCGGCGCGACCCGCCTGCTGCCAGAGCGACGCGCGCGTGCCCGGCCAGCCGCACAGGAGCACGGCGTCGAGACCCGTGACGTCGACCCCGAGCTCGAGCGCGTTCGTCGCGGCGACGCCGAGCAGCTCGCCGGACCTCAGCGCGTCCTCCAGTGCGCGGCGCTCCTCGGGCAGGTAGCCGGCGCGGTACGCCGCCACGCGGCCGACGAGGTCCGGGTCGACCTCTGCGAGGGTGTCGCGCGCCGTCATGGCCACGGCCTCGGCTCCGCGCCGCGAACGGACGAAGGCGAGCGTCCGCGCACCCTCGATCACGAGATCGGTGAGAAGAGAAGCGGTCTCGGCTGTCGCGGTACGCCGCGTCGGTGCGTCGTTCTCGCCGCCGTGGTCGGTGAGCGGCGGCTCCCACAGCGCGAACGACGTCGCCCCGCGCGGCGACGCGTCGTCGTCGACGGCCACAACGGGCAGCCCGAGCAGCCGCGAGGCCGAGCCGGCCGGGTCGCCGGCGGTGGCCGACGCCAGCACGAACGTCGGCGACGATCCGTACCGCGCGCACACCCGCTGCAGCCGTCGCAGCACGTTGCCCACGTGCGACCCGAACACACCGCGGTAGACGTGGCACTCGTCCACGACGACGAAGCGCAGCGCGCGCAGGAACGACGCCCACCGCTGGTGGCCGGGCAGCATCGACCGGTGCAGCAGGTCGGGGTTCGACAGGACGTAGCCCGCGTGCTGCCGGATCCACTCGCGCTCCTCGTCGGGGGTGTCGCCGTCGTACGCCGACACGCGCAGCGACTCGATCCCGAGCTCGGCGATCGAGCGCCACTGGTCGTGGGCGAGCGCCTTGGTCGGGGCGAGGTAGAGGGCTGTCGCGCCGCGGCCGTTCGGTGCCCGGGTTCCCTTGAGCACCGTGGACAGCGCCGGCATCAGGTAGGCGAGCGATTTGCCCGACGCCGTACCCGTCGCGACGACGACGTGACGGCCCTGGTGCGCGAGGTCGGCGGCGGCCGCCTGGTGCGCCCACGGCAGGGCCACACCCCCTCGCGTCCAGGCGTCGCGGAGCTCGGGCTCGACCCAGTCGGGCCAGCCGACGGCGGTCCCCGTCCGGGCCGGGACCTGCTCGACGTGGAGCAGCCGGTCGTCGCGCCCCGCCGTCAGGCGCGCGAGCAGCAGCTGCGGGTCGTCGGCCACGCCCCGATCCTCCCCGACGCGTTCCCGGGCCGCGGGAGGTGTGCCAGAGTGCAGGCGTGGATCTCTCGGTGAGCACCCGTGACGAGGCCGGTCGCACGATCGTGGCGGCGACCGGGGAGGTCGACGTCTACACCGCCCCCGTCCTCGACGAGGCGCTGTCCGGTGTCGTGTCCGGAGGTGCGACGCGGGTGGTCGTCGACCTGTCCGGCGTCGACTTCCTCGACTCCACCGGGCTGTCGGTGCTGGTGAAGGCGCTCAAGCGCGTGCGAGACGCCGACGGGTCCCTCGACGTCGTGGTGACGGCCGAGCGCGTGGCGAAGGTCTTCCGGATCACCGGGCTCGACCAGGTGATCCCCGTGCACCCGTCGCTGGCCGACGCGCTCGCCGGGTGAGCCCGTGCCGACCGCGACGCTGAGCCTGCCGCCCACCCCCGAGCACGTCCGCACCGCCCGCCTCGTGACCGTGGCGGCCGCGCGCCGTGCCGGCGTCTCCGAGGACGTCGTCGACGACGTCCGCCTCGCCGTGGGCGAGGCCGTGGCGCGGGCGGTGCTCCGCCACGCCGCGGCCGGCACCGACGCCGACGTCGAGGTGGTCGTCTGCGACGACGACGGGTTCCTCGTGGAGGTCCGCGACCGCACCGCGGCCGAGCTGCCCGACGACGACGAGGGCCTCGCCCTGGCCCTGGTGCGCGCGGTCGCCCCCGAGGTCGACGTCGCCCCGCGGACGCCGGTCGGCACGTCGCTGCGGCTGCGCTGGCCGGCGCCGGAGCAGCCGCCGCGCTGAGCCCGACATCGTCCGTCCCCCACTGGAAACGGTTGCATGGGCTGCCCGCGGATCGAGCAGGGTGCTCAGTGCCACGAACGTGTGACTCACGCCGCACCCCGAGGTGACCTACCCGCCGTGGCCCAGGTCACAGCCCTGCGTAGACTCCGGGCACGCTACGGGCGCGTCTCGAACCTGCGCCGAGCCCCACACCCAGTCAGGAGCACTGCATGTCCGGGTCGCTGAGCGCTGTCGTCACCAGCGTGACCGTATCCGGCTTGAACTACACGATCGTCGCCGTCGTCGCCGCCATCGCTCTGGCCGCGCTCGGTGTCGCGTGGGTTCTGGCCCGCGAGGTCCTCGCTGCGAGCGAGGGCACCGACAACATGAAGGAGATCGCCGGAGCCGTGCAGGAGGGCGCTGCGGCGTACCTCTCGCGCCAGTTCCGCACGCT
>JAKOVT010000440.1 GCA_029781935.1 Actinomycetes bacterium
GCGCCGAACGACTCGGGGCTGTAGCTCCCGATCGAGCCGGACGTGACTCCCTTGAGCGTGTCGAGGTCGCGCACCTGCGCCAGCAGCTGGGTGCCGACGATGAACGCACCGAGGTCCTCCTGGGTGAGGGCCGAGCAGTCGGCGGCACCGCCGCCCGAGGGCTCGGTGCTCGGGGTGGACGACGAGGAGTCGCCGCCCGAGGACGCGCTCGACGCGGGGGTCGAGGACCTCGAGATCGTCGCCTGCGAGCCGGCACCGCAGCCGGCGAGGGCGAGGACGAGCAGGGAGCAGACCAGGGCTCTGCGCATGCCCGGAACCTAGACCCGCCCGGACCGGCCTGTCACCCGTCTGTCGCGCACCTGACGCGGGCTCAGGTCGGGCGCCGGAGGTAGTCCTGCAGCGCCGCCACCCGGAGGCCCTGCTTCGCGGCCGCATCGAGGACGACCGGCAGGTCGGCGGCGAGGCCGGGACGCCAGTGGATGAGGACGATGTCGCCGGGCCGCAGCCGCGAGCCCTCGGCGTAGCGCAGGACGCGGTGGGGGAGCGACACGTCCCACAGGACGATCGCCGTCATCCCGCAGTCCTTGGCGGCGCGGCGCGTGGTCTGCGAGTAGTCGCCGTACGGCGGACGGAACAGCCACGGCCGCGTGCCGTACCAGCCGCCGAGCTGGTCGGCCGCGCCGCAGATCTCGTGCTTCTGCCGCTCGTAGGAGTAGTGGGAGAGGAACGGGTGGCTGATCGAGTGGTCCTGGACGGTCTGGCCGGTCGCGTCCTGCACGGTGCTGAAGTACTCGTGGTCGCTGCCGAGGGCGGTGACCGCGAGGAACGGGGTCACCGGCACCTGGCGACTCTTCAGCAGCGCCACGACCGCGGGGTCCTTGGTGTAGCCGTCGTCGATGGTGATGAACACGACGGGGTCGGTGGTCGGGATCCGGTGCAGCACAGGGACGAGACCGGGGTCGCCCTGGGGGAGGCTGATGCCGGGGGACGGCGTCACGACGGCCGGCTCGTCGCTCGGATCCGTGGCGGGGCTCGGTACCGCCGTCAGCGACGGGGTAGGGGTGGCCGGGACCTTCGCCGGCCGACCGGCTGCGGTGCTCGGGTCGCTGGAGAAGCGGGCCACGAGCGGGCTGCCGCACGCGGCGAGCAGGGCGGCGCCGAGCACGACCACCGTGGCGGTCGTGGCCCTGCTCACGCGTCCCATCGCTCGAGTCTGGCGCTCCCAGCCCGATGCGGCCGGCTGCGACGCGCGGGAGGTCAGTCGGTCTCGGGCTGCTCGGCGTACGGGTGGCCGAGCTCCTCCTCCGGCTCCGCGGACAGCGAGCGCTCGATGCCGGCGAGCTGCTCGTAGTAGTGCCAGCGCTCGTCGATGTCGGCCTGCGCCAGCTCGAGGAGGTGCTCGGCGCGCTCGTGGTCCTCGCGGTCGAGCGCGGTGTAGCGGGTCTCCTCGCTGGTGAAGTCGACGAGCGAGGTCGTCGGCTTCTTGCTGTCGAGGCTGAACGGGTG
>JAKOVT010000445.1 GCA_029781935.1 Actinomycetes bacterium
GGTGTCGGCGAAGTGCGCCGCGAAGGAGAAGACGGAGTAGGCCAGGCCGCGCTTCTCGCGGATCTCCTGGAACAGCCGGCTGCTCATGCCGCCACCGAGAGAGGCGTTGAGCACCCCGAGGGTGAAGCGCCGCTCGTCGTCGCGCGCCACGCCCGGTACGCCGAGCACGACGTTGGCCTGCTCGGTGGTCTTGGTGAGCACGCGGACCGCGCCGGCGCCGCGTGTGCGGAACGCACCGCTGCGGGGCGCGGCAGGAACGGCGTCGCCCTCGAGCATCCCGGCGGCACCGAACGCCTTCTTCACCAGCCGCACGACGGCCGCGTGGTCGACGTTGCCGGCCGCGGAGACCACCATGTTCTCGGGCCGGTAGCGGCTCTTGTAGAAGCTCTTGATCGCGCGAGGGGTGATCGCGCCGATGGTCTCGACCGTGCCGAGGATCGGGCGCCCGAGCGGGGTCGGCCCGAACATGGCGTCGGCGAACTCCTCGTGGACCAGGTCGCCCGGGTCGTCGTCGCGCATCGCGATCTCCTCGAGGATCACGTCGCGCTCGGACTCGACGTCGGCGGCACGCAGCAGCGCCGAGGTCACGAGGTCGCTGACGACGTCGACCGCGAGCGGGAGGTCGGCGTCGAGCACACGCGCGTAGAAGCAGGTGTACTCCTTGCTGGTGAAGGCGTTCATCTCGCCACCGACGGCGTCGATCGAGGCGGAGATGTCCAGCGCCGAGCGGCGCGGGGTGCCCTTGAACAGCAGGTGCTCGAGGTAGTGCGCGGCACCGGCCTGCGCGGGCGTCTCGTCGCGCGAGCCGACGCCGACCCAGATGCCGAAGGCGGCCGAGCGCACACCGGGAAGCCGCTCGGTGACGACGCGCAGGCCCCCAGGGAGGACGGTGCGGCGTACCTTCGCGCCCTCCTCGTCGAGGAGGGTCACGGTGCTGCCGACCGCCTGCTCACGCGCTCCGGGCACGCGGCGGCGCCGCGTGCCCGGAGCGGTGGTGCTGGTCATCGAGGCGCTCAGGCCTCGACCTCGACGGGCTCGTCCGACG
>JAKOVT010000465.1 GCA_029781935.1 Actinomycetes bacterium
TGCATACGGCGGAACGAAGGCGAGGGGTTTTGCGCTCTTTAGGTTTTTTGTCGCAAAAGGCCGCAAGCTTTTTAATATATTCGGGAGTGGTGCCGCAGCAGCCGCCTATTATGCTTACCCCCATTTCAATAAACTTTTCATATGCGGAAACAAATTCTTCAATATTTTCTTTGAATTTGCCTTTGGCTCGTCGGCGGCTTCTTCGCCGACGCCGACGACGAGACGATCGAACGCCTCCTGCACGAGGCGTCGGCTCAGGTCTGAGATCCCTTCGGGCGCAGGGGACGCGCCCGATCGGTCAGGAGCCGCCGGAGCTCGTTGCCGGACCGCCGCCGCCGCCGTTGCCGCCGCCGGACGACGATCCGCCGCCCTGCTGCTGCGAAACGGACGTCGGCGGTGCCCACGCGGTGCCGGCGGTGGCCTGCACCCAGTCGCGGCCGAGGACGAGGACGACGGTCGAACCGGTCGAGGCCCGCGCCTTCTGCTGGATCCCTGTCGCCTTCGAGACCGTCCGCACGCCGCCCGCGACGTCGGCGGAGAACAGGATCGTGCTCGACCGCAGCGTGCCGCCGGGGTTGGTCGCGACGGAGTCGACGTGGAAGCCCTCCTGCCGCAGGACCGACGCGGCCGCAGCGGCCACGCCGCGCGTGGTGGTGGCGTTGTAGATCACGAGGTGGATCTGGTCGGGGGAGAGCGGGGTGGCCGCGGCCTGGGTCGACGACGTCCCCTGGTCCTGCGACGGCGTCGTGCTCTGCGGCTGCTCGACCGGGACCTGCGGCTCGGCAGCGGTGTCGTTCGCGGGAGCGGGCGCGGGCTTCTTCGAGGCGGCGTACGTCGTGCCCGCCTGCAGCCCGGCGCCGAGCGCGACGGCACCGACGGCGCTGGCAGCAGCGACGCCCGCGGTGATGACGCTGACGCGCGCGAGCAGCGCGTCTCGGTGGTCCGACGTCCAGTGGGGGTGGCGCACGGGATCTCCGCAACCTCGGGGGCAGGTGGATCGACTGTGGCAGCGAGCGGTGTAGGACCGGTATGCCGATCCTGTGCGCATGCTGAGACAGGAGTAAACGTCAGGCAAGGGGCGCGCTCCCTGCCCTGGCCGGTCCCATCGTCGGGGACCAGCCTCAGGCCAGCCTCTCTGCCGCCTCGTCGCCCGCCGCCTGCCGCCTCGTCGCCCGCCGCCTCGTCGCCCGCCGCGCGACGATCCTCGGCCGCAGCCCGGACGGGATCGCCTGCCGAGCACGCCGCCACGACGCACGCCCCAGCGGGGCGGCACCGCTGCTGTCCCGACGGGCCTCCCGCCGGCGCACGGTTCTCCCGGCGGGAGCGTCCCCGGCGGTGCGGCCGCGCGCTAGGTTGCCCGCATGACGACCCTCATCCCGGGCATCGCCCCGGACTCCGTGACCCCCGTGCCGATCGACGGCGAGCTCGTCACCGGCAGCGCGGCGGTCGAGGTGCGCGCGCCGTACGACGGCACCCTGCTGGGCTCGATCCCGTCGCTGGGAGCCGCGGAGGTCGACCGCGCCGTGGCCGCGGCGAAGAAGGCGCTCCACGACGACCCGCTGCCGCAGTGGAGGCGCGCGGAGATCCTCGACAAGGCGGTGCTCCTGCTGCAGGAGCGCCAGGAGGACTTCGCCCGCTGCATCGCGCTCGAGGCCGCGAAGCCGATCCGTACGGCGCGCGCCGAGGCGCAGCGCGCGGTGTCGACCCTGCAGTTCTCCGCCGCAGCCGCGCGCACCCTCGCGGGCGACGTCGTCCCGATGGAGGCGTCGGCCGCCGGCCAGGGCAAGCTGGGCTTCATCCTCCGGGTGCCCATCGGCGTCGTCGGCGCCATCGCGCCGTTCAACTTCCCGCTGAACCTGGTGGCCCACAAGCTCGGCCCGGCGATCGCCGCCGGCTGCCCGGTGGTGCTCAAGCCGGCCAGCCAGACGCCCTTCTCCTCGATCCTGTTCGCGCGGCTGCTCGTCGAGGCGGGCCTGCCGGCGGGCTACCTGCACGTGGTCACCGGCGGCGGGAGCGCCGTGGGCAACCCGCTCGTCGACCACGACGACGTCGCCCTCATCACCTTCACCGGCTCGCCCGAGGTCGGCTGGGGCATCCGGGCGCGCGCGCCCCGCAAGCGCGTCGGCCTCGAGCTGGGCAACAACGCACCGCTGATCCTCGAGCCCGACGGAGACTGGCGCTCCGCGGTCGCCAAGGTGAAGATCGCCGGCTTCAGCCACGCGGGCCAGTCGTGCATCTCCACCCAGCGCCTGTTCGTGCACTCGTCGATCGCCGACGACGTCGTGAAGGAGCTCGCCGCCGCGATCGAGACCCTCGTGGTCGGCGACCCGCTCGACGAGGCCACCGACGTCTCGGCGCTCATCAACACCGGCGAGCGCGACCGCGTGGCCGGCTGGGTGCGCGAGGCGGCCGACTCCGGTGCCCGCGTGGCCGCCGGCGGCGAGGTC
>JAKOVT010000466.1 GCA_029781935.1 Actinomycetes bacterium
CACCGGCCGCCTGTGGGACGACGGCATCATCGACCCGCGCGACACCCGCACGGTGCTCTCGCTGGCGCTCACGGCGGTGCACTCCGCCCCGGTGCGGGGGACGTCGTCGTACGGCGTCTTCCGGATGTGAGCGCGCATGGCTGACATCACCCGGCTGCTCGTCGCCAACCGCGGCGAGATCGCGCGGCGCGTCCTGCGCACGGCCCACGACCTCGGAATCGAGACGGTCGCGGTGTTCTCCGAGCCCGACCGCGACCTGCCCTTCGTCGACGAGGCGACGTACGCCGTCGCCCTGGGCGGCACGACCTCGGCCGAGTCCTACCTCGACGTCGCGAAGGTGCTCGATGCCGCGCACCGCACGGGGGCCGATGCGGTGCACCCGGGCTACGGCTTCCTCTCGGAGAATCCCGCGTTCGCCGAGGCCGTCAAGGCCGCGGGCCTGGTGTGGGTCGGGCCGACCGCTTCGTCGATGCGCGCGATGGCGCTCAAGGTCGAGGCGAAGCGGATCGCCGCCGACGCCGGGGTGCCGCTCGTCCCGGGGGCCGAGCTCGGGGCCGACGCAACCGAGGACGAGCTGCTGGCGGCAGGCGACGGCGTCGGATATCCATTGATGGTCAAGGCCTCTGCCGGTGGGGGCGGCAAGGGGATGCGGGTCGTGCGGTCGACCGCAGACCTCGTCGAGGCGGTGGCGGGGGCCCGACGTGAGGCGGCGTCGTCGTTCGGCGACCCGACCGTGTTCCTCGAGCGCTACCTCGAGCGCTCGCGCCACGTCGAGGTGCAGGTGTTCGGCGACTCCCACGGCTCGGTGGTGCACCTGTTCGAGCGGGAGTGCTCGATCCAGCGCCGGCACCAGAAGGTCGTCGAGGAGTCGCCCTCGCCCGGTGCCGCACCCGCGACGCTCGAGCGGATGTACGCCGCGTCGGTGTCGCTCGCTCGTGCGATCGGCTACGTCGGCGCCGGTACGGTCGAGTTCCTCGTGGCCGGCGACGGCTCGGCACAGGAGTTCTTCTTCCTCGAGATGAACACCCGGCTGCAGGTCGAGCACCCGGTCACCGAGATGGTCACCGGCCTCGACCTCGTGGAGTGGCAGCTGCGGGTGGCGCAGGGCGAGCCGCTCCCCCTGTCGCAGGCGGACATCTCTCGAGACGGCCACGCGATCGAGGTCCGCCTCTACGCCGAGGACCCCGCGAACGGCTACCTCCCGAGCACGGGGCGGCTCGACGCGTGGGACCTCGACGACAGCGAGGGCGACTGGCTGCGGGTCGACTCCGGCTTCGACCAGGGCTGCGTCGTCTCATCGCACTACGACCCGATGGTGGCCAAGGTGGTCGCCCGCTGCGGCTCGCGCTCGGAGACGGCACTGTCGCTCGCCGCCTACCTGCGCGGTCTCCCCGTCGTCGGCGTCGTCACCAACGCCGCCTCGCTGGCCGCGACCCTCGAGCATCCCGCGTTCCTCGACGGCGACACCCCGACGTCCTTCCTCGACGAGCACCCCGAGGTGCTCGTCCCGGCCGTGCCCGACGACGTCGCCCGGCTGCACCTCGGCGTCGCCACCGCGATGGCCCTCGGACGCCCGGGCTTCCGCAACGTCCTCGGCGTGCCGCAGACCGTCCGCCTGCGTCACCGCACGTCGGGTGCGGAGGCCGTCGCCGTCGGGGGGAGCGACTGGTCCCGTGACGGTTGCGACGTGTGGGTGCTCATCGACGCCGTCGACACCGACGTGCACGCCGCCCAGGCGCTCGTGGCCCGCGACGACCTGGTCCGCGTCGGCCCGGTCCGCCTCGACCCGCTCGACCACGAGGGCGGCGACGGCTTCGCGGCGTTCCGCGCCGAGGTCGACGGCGTACGCCGCACCGTGTTCGTGCGGCACGCGACCGACGACGGCGTGGAGCGGGTGAGCGTGGACGCCGACGGGTGGCTCACCACGGTCGAGGTGCTGCCGCTGGAGTCGTCGACCCACCACCACGCGAGCGACGCGGGGCCCTCGACCCCGGTGCACGGCACGGTCACCCACGTCGCGGTGGCGGTCGGAGACGCCGTCGAGGCGGGCGCAGCGCTCGTCGTCCTCGAGGCCATGAAGATGGAGCACACGATCCGCGCCGACGAGGCCGGCGTCGTGGAGGCCGTCCACGTGACCGTCGGCCAGTCCGTCGACGCCCACACCGTCGTCGCCACCCTCGGACCCACCCCATGACCCACCCCCGCCGTCAATGTGCCCCCGGGTGCGCTAGAAGCACCGGATCGCACCCAAGCGGCGTGGTGCGTGGAAGGTCAGGGGCGATGACGGTGCTTCTAGCGCACCGCGGGGCACATTCATGGCAGGAGGGGGTGGGGGCGTGAGGGGGGCGGTGCGGGTCGCGAACTGCTCGGGGTTCTTCGGGGACCGGCTCGCCGCGGCGCGTGAGATGGTCGAGGGCGGGCCGATCGACGTGCTCACCGGCGACTGGCTCGCCGAGCTCACGATGCTGATCCTGGCGCGTCAGCGGATGAAGCACGGCGCCGGCAGCGGTTACGCGCGCACGTTCCTCACGCAGATGGAGCAGGTGCTCGGCACCTGCCTCGACCGCCGCATCAAGGTCGTCAGCAACGCCGGAGGCCTCGATCCTGCGGGAGCCGCGAAGGCCCTGCGGGAGAAGGCCGACGAGCTCGGCCTCGGCCATGTGCGCATCGCGTACGTCGAGGGCGACGACCTGCTCCCCCGCCTCGACGAGCTGCGAGCCGCAGGCGCGACGTTCACCAACCTCGACACCGGCGAGAGCCTGGAGTCCTTCGGGATGGCGCCTCTCACAGCCAACGCGTACCTCGGCGGACGCGGCATCACCGCTGCGCTGGCCGCAGGCGCCGACGTCGTGATCACCGGACGCGTCTCCGACGCCGCGCTCGTGGTCGGCCCGGCCGCGTGGTGGCACGGCTGGTCCTACGACGACGACCTCGACGCGCTCGCCGGTGCGGTCGTCGCCGGGCACGTGATCGAGTGCGGTGCCCAGGCGACCGGCGGCAACTACGCCTTCTTCCAGGAGGTCCCGGGCCTGGAGCACGTCGGCTTCCCGTGGGCCGAGGTCGCTGCCGACGGCAGCAGCATCATCGGCAAGCACGACGGCACGGGCGGCCTGGTGAGCGTGGGCACGGTGACGGCCCAGCTGCTGTACGAGATCGGCGGACCGGCGTACGCGAACCCTGACGTCGTCGCGCGCTTCGACACGATCGAGCTCGAGCAGGCAGGTCCGGACCGGGTCCGCATCAGCGGCGTCCGCGGTACGTCGGCACCGGCGCGGGCGAAGGTCGCGATGAACACCCTGGGCGGCTTCAAGAACACCGCGTCGCTCGTGCTCACGGGTCTCGACGTCGAGGCCAAGGCCGATCTCGCGCTGCGCACGGTGGCCGGAATCCCTCTGGCGCAAGCGATCTCGAGCACGCCTCAGGAGAACGCGGCCGCCTCGCGCTTCCCCGTGCGCGAGCTCCACGTGGCCCTGCTCCGCCACGACCGCCCGGACCCGGCCGCCACCGCCGAGGCGCAGGCCGAGCTGCGCATCACGGTGAAGGCGCCTGATCCGAAGGCGGTGGGCAAGCCGTTCACCGCACCGATCGTCGAGAGCGCGCTCGCGAGCTACCCGGGCATGTTCCCCACCGCTCCCCCGGCCGAGGGCACCCCGTACGGCGTCTACTGGCCGACAACGGTCCCGGCCGAGCTGGTGACGCAGACCGTGCACCTCGACGGCGCGGACCCCATCGGTCCGCTTCCCTCGGGTGCCAGCCGCGCGGCGGGGCACTTCGACTACCGACTGATGCACAAGAGCACGACCGACTGGCTCGCGGCGCCGACCACCCGTGCTGCCCTCGGCGGCTTCGTGGGTGCCCGCTCGGGCGACAAGGGCGGCACCGCGAACGTCGGCCTGTGGGTGCGCGCGAGCGGCGACGAGACGCTCGACGACGCACGGTTCGCCTGGCTGGTGCGCTACCTCGATGCCGCTCGGATCCATGTGCTGCTCCCGGAGTCCGAGGCGCTCCGGGTCGACGTGCACCCGCTGCCGAACCTGCGTGCCGTCAACGTCGTGGTGCACGGGCTGCTCGGTCGTGGCGTCGCCGACTCCACCAGCCTCGACCCGCAGGCGAAGGGTCTCGGCGAGCACCTGAGGGCGCGGTACGTCGACATCCCCGTGGCACTCGTGCCGGACGCGCCGTCGCACGAGGAGGCGGGCCGATGAGCGTCGACGTCGGCAAGGCACCCCCGCTCACCGACCGTGGTCGACGGACCCGCGAGAAGCTGCTGCAGGCTGCGCGCGCTGTGTTTGAGGAGCGCGGGTACGCCGGAACCCGGATGGCCGACATCGCCCGTGCCGCAGGCGTTTCTCACGGCACGACGTACACCTGGTTCGCCGACAAGGAGGCGGTGCTGCGCGCGATCGTCGACGACCTGCTCGCCGAGGTCTACGCCGCGCTCGCCCTCGCCGACGACGTGCCCGACCCCGAGCAGCGGATGCTCGAGGCCAACCGCCGCTACCTCGCCGCCTACCGCAGCCACGGCCGGATGCTCGAGGTGCTGGAGGAGGCCGCGATGGCCGATCCCCGCTACCGCGACGCGCTGTCGGGCATCCGGCGCGACCACGTCGGCCGCGTCAGCCGCGACATCGCCCGTCTGCAGAAGGCGGGTGTCGCGGCGACCGACGTCGATCCGCACCTGTCGGCCGCCGCGCTGTGCGCGATGGTCGAGGGTTTCGGTCGTCACTGGTACGGCCGAGGTGAGGGCGAGGGGTCCGACGACGACCTCGCCGTCACCACCCTCACGACGCTGTGGGCCCGAGGTCTCGGGATCCGCGACAACAGCGCGCGCAGCTCCGGCGCACCGTCCACCAGCCGCCGCACGACCTCGACCCAGGGGACCCGATGACCGCCACCGCACTTCCCACGTCGCTCACCGGATCTCCGGAGCACGAGGCCTTCCGCGCCGCCGTCCGCCGGTTCGTGGAGAACGAGCTGAACCCCTACGCCGACGCCTGGGAGGAGGCGGGGATCTGGCCGGCGCACGAAGTGCTCCCCAAGCTGGCTGCCATCGGGGCGCTCGGCCTCGAGTACGACGAGGCCGACGGCGGTCAGGGCGCCGACCACTCGTTCACCGTGGTCCTCGCCGAGGAGCTCGGACGCGCCGACTGCGCCGGTGTGCCGATGGGCATCGCGGTGCAGGCCGCCATGGCGACCCCTGCGATCGCCCGCCACGGCAGCCCGGAGCTCAAGGCCCGCTACCTCGCGCCCGCGCTGCGCGGCGAGCTGGTCTGCAGCATCGGCGTCAGCGAGCCGGAGGCCGGCAGCGACGTCGGCGCGATCCGCACCAGGGCCGCGCGGGACGGCGACGAGTGGGTGATCGACGGCCGGAAGATGTGGATCACCAACGGATCACAGGCCGACTGGATCTGCTTGCTCGCCCGCACGAGCGACGATCCGGGATACGGCGGCATGTCGCTGATCGTCGTACCGACGGACACGCCGGGCTTCTCGGTCGGGCGTCTCATCAAGAAGATGGGCAACCACTCCAGCGACACCGCGGAGCTCCTGCTCGACGGCGTGCGTGTGCCGGTCGCCAACACGATCGGCGAGGTC
>JAKOVT010000471.1 GCA_029781935.1 Actinomycetes bacterium
GGTGCGGACGACGTCGTCGAGCGAGAGGCCGGCCTGCTCGAGGGCACGGCGTACGACGCCGAACGCCTCGAGGGTCTGCGCGTAGGCGTCGCCCTCGTGGCGGACCTCGCCGTCGACGGTCGAGGTCGATCCGGCGACGAGCACGAACGGACCGGCGACGACCGCGCGCGAGTAGCCGACGACGTCCTCCCACGGACCGCCCGAGGAGATGCGCCGATCGGCGCTCACGGCATGAAGCCGGGGATCTCGTCGCCGCGACGGAACAACGACTGGCGCAGCTCCATCCGAGGGGCGACGGCGACCAGGGCCTCGGGCAGGGTGAAGGCGCCGGCGTACAGCGCCTTGCCGATGATCGCGCCCTCGACGCCGTGCGGCACGAGCTCGGCGAGCGCGTGCAGGTCCTTGAGCGACGAGACACCACCGGACGCGACGACCGGGGCCGACGTGGCGTCGCACACCGACCGCAGCAGGTCGAGGTTCGGGCCCTTCATCGTGCCGTCCTTGGCGACGTCGGTGACGACGTACCGGGGGCAGCCCTGGCCGTCGAGCCGGGCGAGCACCTCCCAGAGGTCGCCGCCCTCCTCGGTCCAGCCGCGGGCGGCCAGGGTGGTGCCGCGGACGTCGAGCCCGACGGCGATCCGGTCGCCGTGCTCCCCGATGATGCGCGCGACCCACTCGGGGTTCTCGAGGGCAGCCGTGCCGATGTTCACGCGGCGGCAGCCCGTCGCGAGCGCCGCGGCGAGCGAGTCGTCGTCGCGGATGCCGCCGGACATCTCGACGTCGATGTCGAGGGCGCCGACGACCTCGGCGAGCAGCTCGCGGTTGGAGCCGCGGCCGAACGCGGCGTCGAGGTCGACGAGGTGGATCCACTCGGCGCCCTGCTCCTGGAACGCGAGGGCGGCCTCGAGCGGGCTGCCGTACGACGTCTCCGTGCCGACCTCGCCCTGCACGAGGCGGACCGCCTGACCGTCCGCGACGTCGACGGCGGGGAGCAGCTGGAGGACGGGCGGACCGTCGTGCTCCTGCTCGTCGAGGTCCTCGGGCGCGGTCTCGGGGGTCTCGTCGCTCATGCCCCGACCCTAGCGACCCCGACCCCGAGCGGTCTCACTCGGCCAAGTGCCCACCAGAGGGCCTGTGCTTGGCACTTGGCCGAGTGAGACCGGCATGGGTCGAGGTC
>JAKOVT010000492.1 GCA_029781935.1 Actinomycetes bacterium
CGACCAGAACGGCACGCCCGTGCGGCTGTCGTCGTTCCGCGGCGAGAAGAACGTCGTCCTGGTCTTCTACCCGCTCGCGTTCACGCCGACCTGCACCGGCGAGCTCTGCGCGATCCGCGACGAGAGCACCGTCTTCGAGAACGACGACACCGTGGTCTTCGGCGTCTCCTGCGACTCGCCCGCGACCCTCAAGGTCTTCGCTGAGCGCGAGGGCTACGAGTTCCGTCTGCTCTCGGACTTCTGGCCGCACGGCGAGGTCTCGCGCGCGTACGGCGTCTTCATCGAGGAGCGCGGCTTCCCCATGCGCGGCACCTTCATCATCGACAAGGACGGCATCGTGCGCTGGTCGGTCGTGAACTCGCCCGCCGACGCGCGCAGCACCGCCGACTACCGCGAGGCGCTCGCCGCGCTCTGACCGCAGGCTGCGCCACGCGGCACACTGTCCGCGTGGGCTGCGCGCGCTGCGGACGCCGCCAGTCCGACCCCGCCTCAGGGCCGTCGGACTGGCGCCGCGGCGTGCTCCACGTCCAGCAGGTGCTGGTCTGCCCCGCGTGCGCCGCCGACGGCGCGCTCGACAGCCTCGACCGGTGCGCCGCCTGCGGCTCCACGGCGCTCGTCCGCCGGCTCGGCGAGACCACCTGCCGGGGCTGCGGCGCCGTCGACTGCGCCGTCGAGGGGGAGGGGTACGCCGAGGCCCCCGCCGGCGGCAGGAGCGCGCTCGAGGCCGACGTGGCCGCAGCACTCGAGCGCGTCCTGCGCACGGGCGTGGAACGCGACGGCGAAGCGCCACCCGCCAGCCGGTCCCAGCACTAGCATCCGCCGCGAGCGGCCGCTTCCTGGTGCGCCCGCGGACGGAGGGCGTGATGGCCGAGGTCACGGTCCAGGGGAGCGGGCCCGACGTCCGCGTGGTCCTGCGCGACGGCGCGGACGAGGTCGACCTCCCGGCGCTGTGGCTGCGGCAGTACAGCGCGGAGCCCACCCAGCTCGACGCGGTGACCGGCCAGCGGCTCTTCGACCCGCATCTGCTGCCCGTCGACCTGTCGATCACGTCCGCCTCCGTCGATGACGGCGCGGTGTCGGTGACGTTCTCCGACGGCCACACGTCCACCTACCCGCGCGACCGGCTCGTGGCGCTGCGCGAGCTGCACGACGGCGTCCCGGCGCCCGTGCCGTGGCGCGCGGGCGACGGCGTACCGGCGGTGCACCCGTGGTCGGCGCTCGACGACCCGGTGACCGAACGAGCGGTGCTGCTCGACCTCCTCGTCCGGGGCACGGTCGTGCTCGACGGCGTGGCGACCGAGCCGGGCACGATCCTGACGGCGGCCCGGCGGCTGGGGTTCGTGCGAGAGACCAACTTCGGTGCGCTGTTCGACGTCCGCTCGAGTCCCGGATCGACCGATCTCGCCTACCGCGCCGTACCGCTGTCGGCGCACACCGACAACCCGTATCGCGTTCCGGTTCCCGGCATCCAGCTGCTGCACTGCCTCGTGAACGAGACCACGGGAGGGCTGTCGTCGCTCGTCGACGGTCTCGCCGCAGCGCAGATCCTGCGCGACGAGGACCCGGTCGGCTTCGACCTGCTGGCCACCGTGCCGGTGCGCTTCACCTACCGCGACCCGGGGACGGAGATCGTCGCGATCCTGCCCGTGCTGTCGCTCGACCGCGAGGGCGTGGTCACGGGTCTGAGCTGCAGCCCACGCCTCGACGAGGTGCCGCTGCTCCCGGCCGACGACCTGCGCCGCTACCAGGGCGCGCGACGCCGGCTCTCCCAGCTGCTCGCGAGCCCCGACCTCGCCGTCGAGCTCCGGCTCGAGCCGGGTCAGCTCATGGTGTTCGACAACAACCGGGTGCTGCACGGACGCACGGCGTTCGACCCGAACGAGGGCCTGCGCCACCTGCAGGGCTGCTACATCGACTCCGACGGCCCGCGGACGAGGTACCGCGTGCTGTCGAGGGAGGACGGCGCACGATGAGCGACGCCTACGGAACGGTGTCCTTCACGCGGATGAAGGACGGCACGACCGACGACTACCTCCTGCTGCACCGCTACGAGGCCGACTACCGCGCGGCCCTGCCCGAGCGCGTGCTCGCCGCGCTGCGCCGCCTCGACGAGGGCCTCGGCGGGTACCGGGTCAGCCGGCTCGAGCACTCGCTGCAGTCCGCGGCCCGGGCCGAGGCCGACGGCGCGGACGACGACATGGTCGTGGCCGCGCTGCTGCACGATCTCGGCGACGAGCTGGCCCCGGACAACCACTCGCAGCTCGCGGCGGCGATCCTGCGTCCCTACGTCCGCGCCGAGGCGACCTGGGTCGTGCAGATGCACGGCGTCTTCCAGATGCACTACTACGCCCACCACTACGGCTGGGACCCGAACGGCCGCGACGAGTACCGCGACCACCCCTGGTACGACTCGTGCGTGCGGTTCTGCGAGCGCTGGGACCAGGCGTCGTTCGACCCGGACTACCCGACCCCGCCGCTGGAGCACTTCGAGCCGCTCCTGCGTGCTGTGCTGGCCCGGACACCGTTCGACCCCGCTACCGGCTGCCTCTAGGCGCCGCCGCGTGCGCGCCGCCCTCCAGGGCTCGCCGGGCGCCGGGGTCCCGGGATGCGGCCTACGCCGACCGGCCCCACCATGGAGACCGACCCCGTCGTCGGTGGCCCGAGACCCCGGCGACGGGGTCTCGCTGTCCGGCGTCGGTTCGGAGGCGCGGTGCCCGTCGGGGTACCCTCGCCGCTCGGTACCCCTGCGCGGCACGTCGCGCTCGGGCGCATAGCTCAGCTGGTCAGAGCACCTCCCTTACAAGGAGGTGGCCGGGGGTTCGAGTCCCTCTGCGCCCACCGCCGTCACCGTCGATGTGCGTCCTCGCTGGTCCGAGGACTGGCGTGGACACACATCGACCGGTCAGCCCGCCCCGACCGCGCTCACCGCTGCGACGGGCTCGGGGTCGTCGTCGATGGCTCCGACGAACTGGGCCTGGTAGAGGTCGAAGTAGGCGCCCTGGCGGTCGAGCAGCTCGTCGTGCGTGCCCTGCTCGACGATCCGGCCGTGCTCCATCACCAGGATGAGGTCGGCGTCGCGGATCGTGGAGAGCCGGTGCGCGATCACGAAGCTGGTGCGGTCCGAGCGCAGCGCCGTCATCGCCTTCTGCACGAGCACCTCGGTGCGGGTGTCGACCGAGCTGGTCGCCTCGTCGAGGATGAGC
>JAKOVT010000043.1 GCA_029781935.1 Actinomycetes bacterium
TGCATGACCTGCCCCATCGAGCGCGACGCCGTGGAGTGACGCGCATACCGGCTTCCGCCCCCGAACCGGGGCTTGAAAGGATCAGGCCATGGCTGTGAACCTGCGCGACCGCGACTTCCTCAAGGAGATCGACTTCACGGCGGAGGAGCTCCAGCACCTGCTGGACCTCGCCGCGGAGCTCAAGGCCGCCAAGAAGGCGCGCGCCGAGGTGCAGCGCCTGCGCGGGCGCAACGTCGCCCTCATCTTCGAGAAGACCAGCACGCGCACCCGGTGCGCGTTCGAGGTCGGCGCCTACGACCAGGGCGCGCACGTCACCTACCTCGACCCGGTGTCCTCCCAGATCGGCCACAAGGAGTCCGCCGCCGACACCGCGCGCGTGCTGTCGCGCATGTACGACGCGATCGAGTTCCGCGGCGCCGCGCAGGCGACCGTGGAGGAACTCGCGGCGTACAGCGACGTCCCGGTCTACAACGGGCTCACCGACGAGTGGCACCCCACGCAGATGCTGGCCGACTTCCTCACCATGCTCGAGCACGGCGGGGGTCGGTCTGCGGCCGAGATCTCCTACGCCTACCTGGGTGACGCCCGCTCCAACATGGGCCACTCGCTGCTGGTGATGGGCGCGATCATGGGCGCCGACGTCCGGATCGCTGCGCCCGAGGCGATCTGGCCGAGCGCCGACGTCCAGCGGATCGCCTACGAGCGCGCTGCCGGGTCCGGGGCGCGCATCACGCTCACGGAACAGGTCGACGAGGCGGTGGCCGGCGCGTCCTTCGTGCACACCGACGTCTGGGTGTCGATGGGAGAGCCGAAGGAGGTCTGGGACGAGCGGGTGCGCCTGCTCACGCCGTACCAGGTCAACGCCAAGGCGCTCGCCGCCACCGGCAACCCGGACGTGCGGTTCATGCACTGCCTGCCGGCCTTCCACGACACCCGCACCGTGGTCGGTCGCGAGGTGGCCGAGCGCACCGGGATGACCGACGGCCTCGAGGTCACCGACGAGGTGTTCTCGTCGGCCGCCAACATCGCCTTCGACCAGGCAGAGAACCGCCTGCACACGATCAAGGCGATCATGGTCGCCACCCTCGCCGACGACCCCGCCTGAGACCGAACCCGGGGCTCAGGCGAGGGTGCTGTTGAGGCGGTGGTAGAGGCCCTTGGTGGTGCTGTAGAGCTGGGCGTACTCGGTGTAGGCGTCGTCGTAGGCGAGGACGTCGATCGGCGTCGGCGTGAAGGTCCGCGCCACCGGGACGTGGGCGGGCACGTCCTCGAGCGCGAGCTCGCCGAGGCAGATCCGCGCCCACAGCGCCACGCCGCGCAGTTGCGCGTGGCGCGGGTCGGCGACCTGCTCCACGGGACGGCCGAGGACGTCGGCGTAGATCTGGCACCAGAGCTCGCTCTGCGCGCCCCCGCCGAGGATGCGCACCCGCGGCACCGGCCGCTTGAGGAACTTCTCGTAGGCCTCGAACAACCAGCGCCCGTTGAGCGCCACGCCCTCGAGCACCGAGCGCACGAGCATCGCGCGGTTCGTGCGCAGCGAGACGTTGAGCCACCCGCCGCGGACCACCTTGTCCTCCACCGGGCTGCGCTCACCGTTGAGCCACGGCATGAACAGCAGCCCCTCGCTGCCGGCCGGTGCGGTCGATGCGAGCGCCAGGAGGTCCTCGAACGTCGGGTCGAGCCGCTCCTCCGCCGCACCCGCGTCGCCGATGCCGCTGCCACCGCCGAGCAGCCCGTCGCTCGGGGCGACGATCTGCTCGCGCAGCCACTGCAGCGCCGCGCCGCCGGTCTCCTGGTTGTTGGCGACGACGGGGAACTCGGGGTCGAGGCCGGGGACGGTCGCGATCGAGTGCAGGACGTCGGTGCGCTTGAAGGGCACCCGGGCGCCGACCCACTGGGTCGTCGACACCGCGACATGGGTCTCGTAGGGCGCCACCGCCCCGGACCCGACGATCGCCGCGTGCAGGTCGGGGATGCCGCACACGACCGGGACGTCGGCACCGCTCGCCGACACTCCGAGCTCCTCGGCCACGGCGGGCAGCAGGGGTCCGAGCACCGACCCGGTCGGGATCAGCTCGGGCAGCCGAGCGCGGTCGCGGCGGGTGCGGGCGACCAGCGGGTCGACGTACCCCAACGGGGCGCCGGGGCGGTTGTCGGTCAGCCAGGACAGGATCATCGACGCCGGCGTGGCCGCGGCGCGCCCGGTGAAGCGCAGGCCGAGGTAGTCGACGGGCTCGAGGATCGTCGCGGTGCGCGCGTAGACCTCGGGCAGGCGCTCGCGCAGCAGCAGCGAGTGGCCGGTCGGGTCCGCACCGCTCGGCGACGGCGCGCCGCCGGTCACGCGCACGAACGGCAGCGCCTTGTGCGGCGCGATGCCCGAGACGCTGACCGGGCCGCCGATGACCTCGCGCACGAGGTCGCGCGCCCGGGTGTCGGCCCACAGCAGGACGTCGCCGGCGGGCTCGCCGTGCACGTCGACGGGGACCGAGGAGCCCCACTGACCGGTGATCCCGACCGCGTGCAGCTGCGCAGGGTCGGCGCTCGCGGCGTCGATCGCGTCGCGGGTCGCGGCGACGAGACCGCCCCACCACTCCGTCGCGTCCTGCGTGGCCGCGCCGTCGAGGCCGATGTGCACGCGCACCGGCCGCATCGCGGTGCTGCGCACCTCGCCGTCGAGCCCGACGACGGCGACCTTCGGGCCGCCGTTGCCCAGGTCGACCGCGAGGATCCACCGGTCGCCCATGTCAGGCCTCCGGGGCCACGTCGTGCATGGCGTCGAGCACGCCCGACATGACGGTCTCCAGCGTTGCGTGGCCCTGCGGCGTGTGGCCGAAGCCGTACATGGCACCGGACTGCGCGGGCTCGCCGCGATGCTCCTCGGCGTAGGCGACCGCTGCCGCGAGCGCCTCGAGGAAGCGCTCGGCGAGGCCGTCGCCGGTGTTGGGCCGGGTGATGCAGAAGTGCAGAGCCGGCGGGAGCTGCAGCGAGTTCATCCGCCAGCCCTGCGCCTTGAGCGAGTCGTTGACGAGGTAGATGTCGAGGTCGCTCCCCTCGGGCGCCCGGAAGGCGACGAGGAAGGTCGGGTCGCCGATCACCTCGAGCTGCGGGATCCGCGCGCGGATGCCCTCCTTGATGGCGGTGGCGGTGCTCATGATCCCCTCCGCCGCCCGCAGGTAGCCCGACTCGCCGGTCGCCAGGAGTGCCGCGTACGTCGAGGCGATGATGCCGCCGCTGCGGGAGCCGGCGAGGCCCGGCGAGAGGTACAGGCCGCCCGGCCAGCCCGGGTAGGTGAAGTACTGGTGCTTGCGCAGCTCGCGCGACCGGTAGAGCAGCACGCTCGACCCCTTCAGCGCGTAGCCGTACTTGTGCGTGTCGGCGGAGATCGACGTGACGCCGGGGACGCGGAAGTCCCACAGCGGGACGTCGTACCCGAGGCGCTCCACCCAGGGCAGCAGCCAGCCGCCGAGGCAGCCGTCGACGTGCATGCCGATCCCGTGCTCCTTCGCGAGCGCGGCGATCTCCTCGATCGGGTCGATGAGGCCGTGCGCGTAGTTGGCGGCGCTGCCGACGAGCGCGATGGTGTTCTCGTCGATCAGCTCGGCCATGGCGGAGACGTCGGCGACGTAGCCGTCGGTGAGCGGGGCGTGGCGCACCTCGATGTTCATCCAGTGCGCGCCCTTGTCGAGCGCGACGTGGGCGGTCGTCGGCATCACGACGTTGGGCTGAGTGACGCCGCGCTCACGCGCCTGCTCGCGGTAGGAGTACAGCGCGGTGATGAGGCTCTCCGAGCCGCCGCTGGTGACGACGCCGACGCCCGTGCCGTGCAGCAGCGACGAGGTCATCGCGATGATCTCGGCCTCGAACTTCGTGGCGCTCGGGTACATGTCGCGCTGCAGCACGTTGGCGTGCGAGAACAGCGAGAAGACCTCGCCGAGGAAGGCGTAGTGGTCGTGGTCGCCGCAGTAGAGCGAGCCCGACACGTGGCCGGCGTCGCCCTGCGCGTCCTCGCTCTGCGCCATCGTCGCGATCTCGTGCAGCAGCTGCGCGCGGTCGACAGGCTCGGCGGGCACGGCCCGGTAGGACTCGGTCGTCTTGCGGTAGGGCCAGAAGCCGTCGAGGAGGGCGTCGGCGTCGTTCGTGGCGGTCATGCGGACTCCTGGCGGTGGTGACGGTCGACGGCGAGGCCGTCGAGGAGGTGGTCGACGACGACGAGGGCGTCCTGCCCCGCGCGTCGCCGGCTGCGGGACGGCGCCATCGCGACGCGCGCCCCCAGGTCGCGGATCGCGCCGTACAGCGCGGTGGTGAGGGTGTCGACGTCGAGGCCGACCAGCTCGCCGGCCTCGATCGCATCGGCGACCTCGTCGCGCATGCGCGCGTACGAGCGCCCGAGGACGGAGCCGTGGGGGTACGCCGCGGCCATCACGCGCGGCCCCTCGAGCACCGTGATGCGGGCGAAGTCGTCGCGGCCGCACAGGCGGAGGAAGATCGCCGCGCTCTGGCGCAGCCGACCCAGCGGCGAGGCGGCGGGCTGGGCGTCGAGCCGCCGGTAGAGCTCGTCGTCGACCTCGCGGTAGACCGCCGCGAAGAGCTCGTCCTTGCCGCCCGGGAAGTAGTGGTAGAGCGCACCGCGCGCCATGCCCGCGCGGCGCAGCACCTCGGCCACGGTGGTCGCGTCGTAGCCGTGCTCGGCGAAGCAGGAGCGCGCGGACTCGAGCAGCGTCGCCCTCGACGCCTCGGCCCGCTCCGCCCTCCGCACCGGGACACCGTAATTCGTTGACCGTCGGTCGGTCAACGAGGACGCCTCCAGCCCCTCGCTGCCGTACGGCGTGACGGTGGGTGATCAGGTGGAACGGATCCGTCGACCACCTCCTCCGAACGGGGGGATCGGGGTCGGCTGCGCGACCGAACGGACGATCCTCGGGGGGCCGGCATGCACCACACTGGGTGCGGGTCCGGTCTCGCACGCCGGCCCCGGTGATGCCGACCAGCGGCTGTCCTGCACCGAGGGAGCTCGACCATGCGCACGATCCGACGTCGCCGTCGCGACGACCGTGGAGCCACCGCCGTCGAGTACGCGATCATCCTGGGCGGCACGGCGATCGGCCTGGTGGCCATCGTGCTCGGGCTCAAGACCACGATGGGCAACGCGCTCACCGACGCGTCGAACTCCCAGGCGGTCGTGTCCGACGGCAGCACCGTGGCGCCGAGCAACGGCCCGACCTCGGTGGTCCTGCCGCCGGCCGCGCCGAGCGTCTCCGCAGCACCGGGCAACGGCCAGATCGCGATCACCTGGGCGCCCGTCAGCGGTGCCACGTCCTACGTCGTCACCTGCAACGGCCGCCAGGTGACGGTCACCACCACGAACTACACCTGCACCGGCCTCACCAACGGGACCAACTACCCCGTCACCGTCGTGGCCCGCGGCCCCTCCGGCACCAGCCCTGCCGGCGGCGCCAGCGCGACCCCCTTCACCACCCCGGGCGCCCCCACCAACGTCACCGCCGACACCAACAACGGCGGTGTCATCCAGATCGCCTGGAACCCGCCGGCCGGTGACGGTGGTTCGCCCATCACCGGCTACACCGTCACCCCGGTACCGGGCGGCGGTTCCTGCACCGTGACCGGCACGACGGCCACCTGCACCGGCTTGACCGACGGGAGGCCGTACGACTTCGACGTCGTCGCGGTGAACGCCGGAGGCAACTCGCCGGCGGCGTCGCCTGCGCTCAACGTCCTCCCGTACACGGTGGGCACCAACCAGTTCGAGACCGCATACGGACGCCCCGTGACCGCCACCCCGAGGTACTCCCGCAGCAACCGGTCGCAGTACTCGATCCCCAACGGCGGCGTCGATCCGGCGGCCTGCGGGTCGGCGACCGTGAACAACAACGGGGCCATCACCTTCACCCCGATCGCCGCGCCGACCGCCGCCTGCCCCGCGGGAACGCCGGTGAACATCGACGTGCGCTACCGGTCAGGCGGCTTCCGCACCGAGACGTTCGTGTTCTACGTCGCCTGATCGCGTCGTACGGGCAGGTCAGTCGGTGCGGCCCTTGAGGCGCCGGCCCATCGCGCGCTGCGTCTCGCGCTTGGCGTCGCGCTCGGCGATGGTCTGGCGCTTGTCGTAGTTCTTCTTGCCGACCGCGAGCGCGATCTCGACCTTGGCGTAGCCGTTCTTGAAGTACAGCGAGAGCGGCACGATCGTGCGGCCGCCCTCCTTGGCCTTGTTGGCGATCTTGACGATCTCGTCCTTGCGCAGCAGCAGCTTGCGGGTCCGCCGGGGCGCGTGGTTGGTCCAGGTGCCCTGGGAGTACTCGGGGATGTGGACGTTGTGCAGCCAGATCTCGCCGTCCTGCACCTGCGCGAAGCCGTCGACGAGCGACGCACGGCCGGCGCGCAGCGCCTTCACCTCGGTGCCGGTCAGCACCAGGCCCGCCTCGTAGGTCGACTCGATGTGGTAGTCGTGACGCGCCTTCTTGTTCTGCGCGATCAGCTTGGTGCCCTGCTCCTTGGCCATGGCGCTCAGCCCCTCGCCGATCCGTCGGAGGCGGCGACCAGGCCGCGGAGCACCTCGAGCGCGCGCTGCTCGGCCGACGCCGATCCCGCTCGCGTGGACACGACGACGTCGGGCTCGATGCCCACGCCGTCGAGCTTGCGCCCCGACGGGGTCAGGTACGTGCCGACCGTCAGCTCGATGGCCGAGCCGTCCGACAGCGTGCTCGGCTCCTGGATGCTTCCCTTGCCGTAGGTGCGCGAGCCCACGACCACGGCGCGGTTGCGGTCCTGCAGCGCCGCAGCCACCACCTCGGCCGCGCTCGCGGTGCCGTCGTCGACGAGCACCACCACGGGCACCGTGGTGTTGCCCCGACCGAGGGCGTCGAGGTGCACGACCGGCTCGTCACGACGCTGGTAGGACACGACGGCACCGCCGTCGAGGAACTGGCTGGCGACCTCGACCGCCTCGGTCAGCAGGCCGCCGGGATTGCCGCGCAGGTCGAGCACCACGCCGGTGGCGGTCTCGCCGGACGACGCCGTGACCGCGCGCCGTACCGCGCTCCCGACCCCGCGGGTGAACGCCGCGATGCGCACGACCTCGACGCCGCCCTTGAGCTGGGCCACCTCGACGTCGGAGCTCGCGACGTCGGCGCGGTGCACGACGACGTCGAGCGGGAGACCGTCGCGCAGCAGCCGGAGCGTCACGCTGGTGCCCGGGGCCCCGCGCAGCGCGCTGGCGGCCACACCCAGCGACGAGGTCGCGACGTCCTCGTCGCCGACCTTCACGAGCCGGTCGCCGGCGAGGACGCCGGCCTTCGCCGCGGGAGACGCGGGCTGCACGCTCGCGATGTAGGTCTGGCCGCCCTGCGCGCTGCGCAGCCACACCCCGACGCCGGAGTAGCGGCCGTCGAGACCGTCGGCGAAGGACGCGAACTCGGGCGGGGTGAAGTAGGCGCTCCACCGGTCGCCGAGGGCCTTGAGCATGCCCTCGACGGCGGCCTGGTCGAGCTGCTGGCGCGAGACGGGGTGCGCGGCCTCGGCCATGATCCGGTCGGCCGCCTCGTCGAGGACGCTCGAGGACGCGGTCGACGGGCTGCTGCTGGACCCCACCACGCCGGTGACCACCCCGCCGGCGTACGCCGCGACGACCAGGCCGGCGACGAGGGCGACCCGTCCGGCTCGGCGCATCGGGGGCGTGGGGGTGGACACGAGGATCGAGTCTAGGTGCTGGACGGCGCGGGTTCCTCCGCGATGCCGGGCGGTCGGCGCGCGCACCCCCGACCTCGGGTAGAGGTCGAGACCGGCTCAGCCGTTCCAGCAGGGCACGGGCACGCGCGGCGAGCCGAACCAGCCCAGCGGGTCGTAGGGCACGCCGCCGAGGTGCACCTCCCAGTGCAGGTGCGGGCCGGTGACCCAGCCCGAGGACCCGACGTAGCCGATGACCTGACCGCGCGTCACGACCTGGCCGACCCTCACGGCGGTGCGCGACTGGTGGGCGTACATGGTGACCAGCCCGCCGCCGTGGTCGATCAAGGTGTGCAGCCCGTAGGCGCCACCGGACAGGACGGCGATGACACGGCCGTCGGCCGGGGCGTGGATCGGGGTGCCCGACGAGCCACGGATGTCGAGGCCGGTGTGGCAGGACTTGTAGCCGTAGACCGGATGCACGCGCCAGCCGACGCCGCCGACGAGCGAGGCCCCCGGGATCGGCCAGTCGAGGCTGCCCGTGGGACGGCCCGAGTAGCCGCCGCCCGAGCTGGTGCGGTTGCGCTCGAGACGGCGGAGCCGGGCCTGCTCGGCCTTGAGGGCGTCGTACTGCTTCTTCACCGACGCCTTGTTCGCGGCGGCGACCGACAGCGCGTGCGCCTTGGCCGCGACCAGCGCGGCGACGCGTGCCTGTGCGGCCTTGGCCTCGGCCTGCGACTGCGCGGCGGCGGCGAGCAGCGTGCTCGCCTGCGCCTGCGCCTGCTCCGCTGCCGCCTGCGCGGCCTCGGCCTGCGCCCGGGCGAGCGCCAGGGCGGCGCGCGCCTGCTGCTGCTCGGCGAGCACGCGGTTCTGCGATCGCGACACCGAGCGCACGGCCTCGAGGCCGGCCGCGAAGTCCGAGGGCGTCTGCGCCGAGAGGATCGCCGCCAGCTCGGCGTACGGCCCCTGCACCCACACGGCGCGCACGAGGTCGCCGATCTGGCCGTTGGTCTGCGTGATGCGGTCCTCGGCCTTGCCCACCGCCGTGGTGGCGTTCTCGAGCTTGAGGCTCGCGGCGAGCTGCGCGGCGGTGGCGGCGTCGGAGGCTGCGCGGGCCTTCGCCACCGCCGCGTTGGCACGCGAGAGGGCCGCCTGGGCCGACGGCAGGGCGGTCTGCGCCGCCTCGAGCTGCCGGGTGGCGCGTGCGACGGCGACGTTGGCGGCGGCGAGGTCGTCCTCGGCCGCGTGCACCTTCGAGTCGATGTCGTACGGCGCGACCGGGCCGGCGGCGGTCGCGGCGGGCAGCGGCGCCAGGACGAACGCCAGCGCGGCAGCAGCCGTCAGCACGCGCGCGCGTCGCACCGGGGACCTCCTGCTCGTGCCCGGGCGCGCTCGCGCGAGGGCTCCTCCGCCACCGTGACTGCTGGGACGGATGTGACGCCTGGGACCAGGCCTCGCCGCCAGGGTACCCCCGGATCCTCCGCCCGCGGAGGAGGTCGGGCGGCGGGTCAGACGCGCAGGTACCGGCGCAGCGTGAGGAACGCGGTGATGCAGGCGAGCACGACGCCGAGCACCATGAGGGCGATCGAGGCCCGGACGACGGCGTCCCAGCCGATGAACGGCGTGATGGTGAACTGCGGCGAGAGCACGCGGTCGATGAGGATCGCCTTGGTCGCGACCAGCGACACGCTCGCCACCGCCGCGCCTAGGACGGCGCCGATCGCGGCCTCGAGCAGGAACGGCATCTGGATGTAGAAGTCGCTCGCGCCGACCAGCCGCATGATGCCGGTCTCCCGCCGCCGGTTGAAGGCGGCGACGCGCATCGCGTTGGCGATCAGCAGGACGGTGACGAGGATCATGGCGCCGGCGATGAGCAGCGCGAGCTTCTGCAGGCCGCCGAGCACCTGG